>CAZNAE010000124.1:0-9825 GCA_964570695.1 uncultured Devosia sp. | reverse complement strand
TGGCGGAGAGGGAGGGATTCGAACCCCCGGTGGAGTTGCCCCCACGCCGCATTTCGAGTGCGGTGCATTCGACCACTCTGCCACCTCTCCGCGAGATGAGAAAAACCGCCAGAGGCGGCCGGTCGACACGGGCGGGCTTATGACATAGCAGGGTTGGGGCTGCAACAATCTTTGCCCGCTGAAAACCGATGCCTGATCTACTCTTCGTCTATGGCACGCTGCGCGATCCCGATCTGCTCGCCGGTGTGCTCAATCGCCCGCTCGTCGGTGACGCGATGCTGGCGGCGACGGCCCCCGGATTCCGCGCTTTGCACTATCCGGGTCGGATCTATCCGGCGCTGGTCCGCACGCCCGGCGCGGCAGCGTTCGGGCTCGTCCTCACCGATCTCACGACCTTCGAGCACGACCTACTCGATGCGTTCGAGGGCGTCGAATATCGGCGGGCGCTGATCCCGGTGATGATCGGCGAGGAGTTGCACGAGGCCTTCGCCTACCTGCCCGCGATCGCGGTGCCAGCCGATACCTTGCCCTGGACGCTCGAGGCCTGGCAACTGAACCATAAGCGGCGCGTCCTCGTTTCGGAGCGGGCGGGCGCCGATGAAATCCGGCGGAAGCTGATCGCGGTGCGCCCGCACTAGTGCGTGAGCGAAGGATTACGTCACCAGCCTTCGTGTTGACCACGCGTACTCATTTTGGCCCAACGGAGGAACAATGCTCACCCGCAGAACCGTCATTTTCGGGATCGCCGCCATGCCAGTGATCCTCAATGCCGCGAATGCCTTTGCCGCCGTACCGCCCGACACGATTTCGACCTCGGCCGGCGACCTTGTCATTCAGCCGCTCAACCACGCGACGCTGGTCCTGAGCCAGGGCACCCATGTGCTCCACATCGATCCCGCCAAGGTGGATTTCACTGGTCAGCCGGCGCCGACCGGCATTCTCATCACTCATGCGCATAGTGACCATTTCGATCCGGACAATCTGGCGAAGATTGCCGGTAAGGCGCCGATCGTCGTCACCGAGGAGGTCATGGGCAAGCTGCCCGAGGCCCTCAAGGCGCAGGCGACTGTGATGAAAAACGGCGACAGCGGGACGGTCGACGGCATCCCGGTAATGGCAATTCCGGCTTACAACACCACGCCCGCCAACACGAAGTTCCATCCAAAGGGCGCCGGGAACGGCTACATCCTGACCTTCGGTGATAAGAAAGTCTACATTGCGGGCGACACCGAGAACACGCCGGAGATGAAGGCGCTGACCGGCATCGATGTCGCGTTCCTGCCGATGAACCAGCCCTACACCATGACCCTCGACCAGGCCGCCGACGCCATCAAGGCGTTCAAGCCCAAAATCGTCTATCCCTACCACTACAAGGGCACCGACGTGTCCGGGCTACAGGCGCTGGTCGGCACCGCCGCGGAAGTCCGGCTGCGCGACTGGTACGCTGCGTCCTGAGGCCGCTTTCGCCTTGACTCGCCGGGGGTTTCAAACGATAAGGCCCGCGGATTGGCGTGCCGGGCAACCGGTGCGTCATTTTGATTTCGTCAAAACCGCTGCTTGAGGCCGCCCGCCGGACATGTCCGGCACCGCAAAGACCGCGAATTCCGGCATATTCGCGGCGCCGCAGAGCGCGACAGAAAAAGGGGCTGGCCCAGGGGCTGGCGACACGATGAATTTTGCAGTGATCAAGACCGGCGGCAAACAGTACAAGGTTGCCGCCAATGACATCCTCAAGATCGAAAAGCTCGATGCCCAGCCGGGCGACGTGGTGACCTTCGATCAGGTGCTGATGGTGGGCAATGGCGACGATGTGACCGTCGGCGCTCCGCTGGTGGCCGGCGCGACGGTGGCGGCCCATTTCATCCACACCAAGAAGCAGGACACCGTCATCATTCAGAAGAAGCACCGGCGCCAGCATTTCGATCGCCGCAACGGCCATCGGCAGCGTCTGTCGACCGTGCGGATCGGTGAGATCCTGATCGGCGGCGCCAAGACCACCCTGGTCGCCGACGAAAAGCTCCAGGCGAAAGCCGCGGCGCTGATGAATTCGACCGCAGCGATCGCCGAGGCTCCCGCCAAAGCCAAGAAGCCGCCGGCCCCGAAGGCAGCCCCGGAAGCCAAGGCCGCCAAGCCGAGGGCCCCGAAGGCCGAAAAGCCGGCGGCGGAAGCCAAGGCGCCCAAGGCCAAGGCCGAGAAGGCGGAAAAGCCCGCCAAGGCGGAGAAGCCGAAGGCCGAGAAGGCCACCAAGGCGAAGGCTGAAAAGCCGGCCGCCGACAAGAAGCCTGCGGCCAAGAAGAAGGCCGCGCCCAAGGCCGACAAGGAATAAGGAGCTAGACGAATGGCACATAAAAAAGCAGGCGGCTCATCCCGCAATGGTCGCGATACCGCTGGCCGTCGTCTCGGCGTCAAGAAGTTCGGCGGCGAAGCTGTGATCGCCGGCAACATCATTATTCGTCAACGCGGCACCAAATGGCATCCCGGCACGGGTGTTGGGATCGGCGTCGACCACACGATCTATGCCGTGGTCGACGGCACCGTCTCCTTCAAAACCCGCGCCAACCAGCGATCCTTCGTGTCGGTGCTCCCGACTATGGAAGCTGCAGAATAACCCGGTAGGTCCACCAAACCCTGCCGGAGATTAGCTCCCCGGCAAGGCGATCACCGCCAAGCAAAGTTCCAAGGGGAGCCGGTTTCCGGTTCCCCTTTTCGCTTTGAGGGCTGTGAGAATGCGGTTGTATCTTTCGTCGGAACGTCTGGGCGAGCGAGCCGGAGCGCTGCTTGCCATGGTCAACGGACCGCGCGTCGCGGTCATCGCCAACGGCTACGATTATTGCTCCGCCATGGCCCGCGATCTCTATCGCGCCGAGGTCTATGACCCGATGGCCGAGTTCAAGGCGCTTGGGCTCGAGGCCACCGAGCTCGATCTGCGCGCGCATTTCGGCGACGCGGGGAGCCTCCGCCCGCGGCTCGCAGACTACGATCTCGTCTGGGTGATGGGCGGCAACAGCTTCGTGCTGCGCCGCGCCATGCGCAGCTCGGGCTTCGACACCGTTATCCGCGACCTCCTCGAGGCCGATGCCATCGCCTATGGCGGCTACGCGGCCGGTGCGGTCGTCGCCGGTCCGAGCTTGCGCGGCCTCGAACTGATGGACGATCCCTGGGAACTGCCCGAAGGCTATGACGAGCCGCTGATCTGGAGCGGCCTCGGCCTCACGCCGTTCGCCATCGTTCCGCACTATCGCTCGCGCCATCCTGAAGCCGCGTCGGCCGAGAAAGTGGTGTCCTATATGCGGGCCAGGCGAACTCGGTTCAGGGCGATCTCAGATGGAGAAGTGATCGTGCGTGTTGGAAATCTCGAAAGGCTTGCGTCATGAAGAAGCTGAAGACTGCCGTGCCCGCCCCTGCCCCGCAGCCTAAAGTCATGGGCGTCGGCGGCACCGATCGTTCGATCGCCCAGCTGGCCGCCGCGACGCACCGCCTGACGATGCGCCGCGTCCGCGACCTGCTGCCCGGCAAGATCGAGACGAAGCGGCTCGTCCTCCGCGCGCCGATCCGCGGCGACGTGCCAGATCTGGTAAAGCTCGCCGACAACAAGGCGATCGCCGAGCGCCTGGCCCGGCTGCCAAGCCCCTATACGCGCACCGACGCGGTCGGTTTTGTCGAGATCTTCTCGCAGCGGGCCGACGAGCGGCCCTATGCGATCACACTCGACGAACACTTCATCGGCGTCGTCGGCCTGTCCTTCCATGAGGGCCGGCCGCCGGAGCTCGGCTACTGGCTGGGCGAGCCATTCTGGGGCCGCGGCTTCATGACCGAGGCCGCCGGCGCGCTGGTCGACGTGGCGCAGAAGACGCACCATTACGACCTGATCGCCGCCCGGGCGCTCGCCGACAATGCCGGCTCGCTGCACGTGCTGGAGAAGCTCGGCTTCCGCCGCAAGGGCAAGGCGAAGAGCGAAACTGCCCATAATTTCGGCAAGCCCATCGTGCTGCTCGAACTGGAGAGGCCCAGATGGATGTAGAGCTTCGCACCCGCTGCCTCGTCCTCCGCCAGCCCAAGGCGGAGGATGCCGCTCCCATCGCCCTTCACCTCAACAATTTCCGCGTCGCCGGCAATCTGAGCCGCGTGCCCTACCCCTATCGTGAGGCTGACGCGAAGGCGTGGTTGCGCACGTGGCGGCCCGACCGGCCGCCGGCAGAGACCGGCTTCACCCTCGACCTGCCGGGCGAGGGCATGATCGGCCACGCCGGCTTTCACCCTGACGCACAGGGCACTGTGATCGGCTATTGGCTCGGCGAGCCGTTCTGGAATCGCGGCTTCATGACCGAAGCCGTGGCGGCGATCCTCGGCTGGTACTTCGACACGACGAACGCCGTCTCGATCAACTCGGGGGTGTTCCACTTCAACAAGGCGTCGCTCGCCATCCAGAAGAAGCTCGGCTTTACCGAAACCGGCAGCTCCTTCCGGCTTTGCCTTGCGCGCAAGGAGGAGGTGCGCCATATCGACACCGAATTGACGCGCGCCCGCTGGCACCGCCACCTCGACCGCGCGACAGCCAGGGAAATCCAATGAAATTCCTCGACCAGGCCAAAGTCTATGTCCGCTCCGGTGACGGCGGGGCCGGGTCGGTATCGTTCCTGCGCGAGAAATTCGTCGAGTTCGGCGGACCGAACGGCGGCAATGGCGGCCGCGGCGGTGACGTCATCGTCACCTGCGTGGATGGCCTCAACACGCTCATCGACTACCGCTACCAGCAGCATTTCAAGGCCGCGACCGGCGTCCACGGCATGGGCAAGGACCGCCACGGCGCCAAGGGCAAGGACGTGCTGCTGCGAGTGCCGGTCGGCACGCAGATTTTCGAGGACGACAACGAGACGCTGATCGCCGATTTCACCGAAGTCGGCCAGACGTTGACGCTGCTCTCGGGCGGCAATGGCGGCTTCGGCAACGCCTATTTCAAGACCTCGTCGAACCAGGCGCCGCGCCACGCCAACCCCGGTCTCGAAGGCGTCGAGAAGTGGATCTGGTTGCGGCTGAAGCTGATCGCCGATGCCGGGCTGGTCGGGCTTCCCAATGCGGGGAAATCGACCTTCCTTGCTGCCGTTTCAGCAGCAAGGCCGAAGATCGCCGACTACCCGTTCACGACGCTCCACCCCAACCTCGGAGTCGTCAGCGTCGGCGAGCGCGATTTCGTCCTGGCCGATATTCCCGGGCTGATCGAGGGGGCGCATGAAGGCGCCGGCATCGGCGACCGCTTCCTCGGCCACGTCGAGCGCTGCGCAGTGCTGATCCATCTGATCGACGGCACACAGGAGGACGTCAAAACCGCCTACACGACGATCCGCGGCGAGCTTTCCGCCTATGACGAGGAGCTGGCGGAAAAGCCCGAAATCCTGGTGCTCAACAAGATCGACGCGCTGACCGACGACGACATCAAGACCAAGGTGAAGGTGTTGAAGAAGGCCAGCAAGGCCGAGGTGTTCACCGCCTCGGGCGTTACCGGCAAGAACGTCCCGGATATTCTATATCGCGTTATTTCAATCCTCGACGAGGCCAAGGCCGAAAAGGCCGAGGCTGAGCGGCGGGCACTCGAGCCCAACTGGACGCCGTGATGGCCAATGCCCTTGCGCCGTATCGGCGGCTGACCGTCAAAATCGGCTCGGCCACCATCGTCGACAGCACGACGGGCAAGATCCGAAGCGAGTGGCTGGCGGCGCTGGCGGAGGACCTCGCCGAGTTGAAAGCGCAGGGAATGTCGCTGGTTGTCGTCTCGTCGGGGGCGATTGCGCTCGGGCGGAGGTTGCTCGGGCTGAGCGCCATCAACCTCGCGCTAGAGCAGCAGCAGGCCGCCGCCAGTGCCGGTCAGATTGCCCTGAGCCAAGCCTGGGCGGAGAGCCTCGGCCGGCACGATATCGTCACCGGCCAGATCCTCATAACACCCAATATCACCGAGGAACGCCGCTATTTCCTGAATGCTCGCACCACGATCTCGACACTGCTCGGGCTGGGGGCCATTCCGATCATCAACGAGAACGACTCGGTGGCGACTGCCGAGATCCGCTATGGCGACAACGACCGGCTGAGCGCCCGGGTGGCAACCATGATCGAGGCCGATTGCCTCGTGCTGCTGTCGGACATCGACGGACTCTATACCGCGCCGCCCGGCAAGGACCCGACGGCGAAACATCTGCCCTTCGTCCCCGCCATCACGCCCGAGATCGAGGCGATGGCCGGCGGCGCCGCAAGCCACCTGAGCCGCGGCGGCATGACCACCAAGATCGAGGCCGGTAAGATCGCGACGCCAGCCGGCACCGCCATGATCATCGCCAAGGGCACCGGGCTGCATCCGCTGCGCGCGCTGACCGAGGGCGGCGTCCACACGCTGTTCGCCGCGGCGGAAAGCCGGGCGCAGGCGCGAAAACGCTGGATCATGGGGACACTGGCGCCCACCGGCCAGATCCACGTCGATGCCGGTGCCGTGCAGGCGCTGCTCGGCGGCAAGAGCCTGCTGCCGATCGGCGTCACCCGGGTCAAAGGCGAGTTCGTGCGGGGCGACGCCGTCGCCATCCTGGATCCCGAGGGGCACGAGATTGCCCGGGGGCTCGTGGCGCTCGACCGCGAGGACGCCGATTTGGTAAAGGGCAAGAACTCCAAGCGGGTCGCCGAAATGCTGGGGCTTGGCGCGCGCTCGGAACTGGTTCACCGTGACAATCTCGTGGTCCTGATGGGGCTGGAGGCCAAGGCCAATTGAACGCAATCGAGCCCGATATCCGGCTGACGATGTCGGCCATCGGCCAGCGCGCCCGGCAAGCTGCGGGCGTTTTGGCGTTTGCGTCGACCGACGCCAAGAATCTGGCGCTGACGGTGGCGGCTGACGCGATCGTTGCCGAGATGCCCGCAATCCTCGCGGCAAACGCCGACGACGTCGCGGCCGCGACAGAACGCGGTATTTCGGCGGCATTCCTCGATCGGCTGACGGTGACCGCCGCCCGTCTGACGGGCGTGGCCCAGGGCCTTCGCGAGATCGCTGCCCTGCCCGATCCGGTGGGGACGGAAACTGCCAGCTGGCAGCGCCCGAACGGGCTCGACATCGCCCGGGTCCGGACCCCGCTCGGGGTCATCGGGGTGATCTTCGAAAGCCGCCCTAATGTCACCGCCGACGCCGGCGCGCTAACGCTGAAGTCTGGCAACGCGGTAATCCTCCGCGGCGGCTCGGATTCGACCCGCACCGCGCGCGCCATCCACGCCTGCCTGCTGCAGGGACTGGAGGCTGCCGGTCTGCCGCTCGATGCGATCCAGCTCGTGCCGACGACCGATCGAGCCGCGGTCGGCGAGATGTTGCGCGGCCTCGACGGCAATATCGACGTGATCGTGCCGCGCGGCGGCAAAACTCTGGTGGCGCGGGTCGAGGAAGAAGCCCGGGTGCCGGTGTTCGCGCATCTCGAGGGCCTCTGCCACACCTTCATCGATGCTTCGGCCGAACTGCAGATGGCGATCGACGTCACCGTCAACGCCAAGATGCGCCGTACCGGTATCTGCGGCGCCACCGAAACCCTGCTGGTCCACAAAGACGCGGTCGCCACCCACCTCAAGCCGGTCATCGACGCGCTGATTGCCCGCGGCTGCGAAATCCGCGGCGACGCGACGGTGCGGACCTACATCCCGAGCGCCAGGGCGGTCACCGAAGAGGACTTCCACACCGAGTACGAAGACGCGATCATTTCCGTCAAGGTGGTGGACGATGTCGGCGCGGCCATTGCCCACATAACGCATTATGGTTCGCACCACACCGAAGCGATCATCTCGGAAGATGCGGCATCGGTTGCGCGCTTCTTCACCGAGATCGACAGCGCCATCCTGCTGCACAACGCCTCGACGCAGTTCGCGGACGGTGGAGAATTCGGCTTCGGCGGCGAGATCGGCATCGCCACCGGCAAGTTCCACGCCCGCGGGCCGGTCGGGCTCGAACAGCTCTGCAGTTTCAAGTATCTGGTCCGCGGCAACGGGCAGACCCGGCCCTGATGGCCGACCCGAGCGTCCCCATCGCCGAGCCCGGCATGCGCATCGGTCTGTTCGGCGGCAGCTTCAATCCAGCGCATGAGGGCCATCGGCTGGTGGCGCTCGAATGCCTGAAGCGGTTGGCGCTCGACAAGGTCTGGATCATGGTCTCACCCGGCAATCCACTGAAGGATCATACTGAGCTCGCGCCGCTCGACACGCGCATCCGGGAGACCATCAAGCTGATGGACGACCCGCATCTCGAGGTCACCGGCTTCGAGGTGGCGCATGGCTTCGCCTATAGCTGGGAGACGCTGCATTTTCTGACCGAGGCGCATCCGCGGACCGATTTCGTCTGGATCATGGGCGCCGACAGCTTGCAGAACTTCGACCGCTGGGAGCGCTGGGAGGATATCGCCCGCATGGTGCCGATCGCCGTCTACGACCGGCCGCCCTCCGGGTTCACCGCCACCAGCGGCAAGGCCGCTATTGCGCTCGAGCCGTTCCGGCTGCGCGAAGCCGACGCCAAGAGTCTTGCCGGACGCCAACCGCCAGCCTGGGTCTACCTCCACGGCGTCGTGTCGACCGCATCGTCAACAGCGATCCGCGCGGCACAGAAGACACCATGATTGCGGTAAATCGGCCTCGCCGACACGCAATCGACATGCAAACCTTGCAAAATCGAGGCCGAAGCACCTAATATTGCAGCAGGCGGCAATACCGCCTGGAACGGGACAACGCCCATCGCACGTCTATTGCGACCCTTTCGATCCCAACGCCAAGGAATGCTGAAAACCGCATGACTCATGCACTTGCATGGGCAAAGGCCGTGTACTGATGGCCGCATCGCCCAGAAAACGGACCGCCGTCGCGCCGGTCCCCGCCCCTGCCCCAGAGCCCCGAATGATCGATGTCGTGCTGCAAAGCCTTGAGGACGCCAAGGCCGAGGACGTCGTGTCCGTCGACATCGTCGGCAAGTCCTCGCTCGCCGACTATATGGTCGTGACCTCCGGCCGCTCGAACCGCCACGTCGCGGCCGTCGCCGACCAGGTGGTCAAGGCGCTCCGCGAAGCCGGCTTTGGCAAGCCGCGCATCGAGGGGCTGCCGCATGCCGATTGGGTGCTGGTCGATGGCGGCGACGTCATCGTCCATATCTTCCGGCCGGAAGTGCGCGACTTCTACAACATCGAAAAGATGTGGCAGGCCGACTTCGCCGCCGACGCCCGATAGTCGCCGCCGGCCATGCGCGTCGGCATCGTCGCCATCGGCCGGATGAAGCAGGGACCCGAACGCGAACTGGTCGCGCGCTATCTTGAGCGTGCCATCGGGGTCGGCAAATCGCTTGGCCTGACCAGCTTCGCCGTGAGCGAGATCAATGAGTCCCGCGCTGCCAGCGCCGCTGCCCGCAAGACCGAAGAAGCCAAGGCAATCGCCGCGCAATTGCCCGACAGCAGCCTCGTCGTGGCTCTCGACGAGCGCGGCAAGACGCTCGGCTCCGACGATTTCGCCCGCCGCATCGGGCGCTGGCGCGATGACGGCAAGGCAGCGCTGAACTTCGTCATCGGTGGGGCCGACGGGCTCGATCCGGCTTTCGTCGGCAAGGCCGACCTCACGCTCTCCTTTTCGCCACTGACGTGGCCGCACCAACTGGTCCGCATCATGCTGTGCGAGCAACTCTACCGCGCCACCACCATCCTCAGCGGTCATCCGTATCATCGCGAATAGGCCGGGCGCGGCCATCCAAAAGCCAAACAGATGCGGCTGTTAACGCAGGGCCTGCTAGGCTTTGGCGGTTGATTCGGAGTTTTGGGGCGGCATGGCGAACGG
>CAZNAE010000123.1:0-9868 GCA_964570695.1 uncultured Devosia sp. | reverse complement strand
GAGATCCGCCGCACCATCCAGGTCCTGAGCCGCCGCACCAAGAACAATCCCGTGCTGATCGGCGAGCCAGGCGTCGGCAAGACCGCCATCGCCGAAGGCCTCGCCATCCGCATCGTCAATGGTGACGTGCCGGAATCGCTCAAGGGCAAGTCGCTGATGGCGCTCGACCTCGGCGCGCTGATCGCTGGCGCCAAATACCGCGGCGAGTTCGAGGAGCGGCTGAAGGCCGTGCTCAGCGAGATCACCGCCGCGGAAGGCCAGATCATCCTCTTCATCGACGAGATGCATACCCTCGTCGGCGCCGGCAAGGCGGACGGCGCGATGGATGCGTCGAACCTCCTGAAGCCCGCTCTCGCCCGCGGCGAACTCCACTGCGTTGGCGCCACCACGCTCGACGAGTATCGCAAGCACGTCGAAAAGGATGCGGCGCTGGCCCGGCGGTTCCAGCCGGTGTTCGTCTCCGAGCCGACCGTCGAGGACACCATCTCGATCCTCCGCGGCCTCAAGGAGAAGTACGAGCTCCACCACGGGATCCGCATCTCGGATTCGGCCATTGTCGCCGCCGCGACGCTCTCGAGCCGCTACATCGCCGACCGGTTCCTCCCCGACAAGGCCATCGATCTGATGGACGAGGCGGCGGCGCGGCTGCGTATGGCGGTCGACAGCAAGCCCGAGGCGCTGGACGAACTCGATCGCCGCATCATGCAGCTCAAGATCGAGCGCGAGGCGCTGCGCAAGGAACCCGACGATGCCAGCAAGGCGCGGCTCGACCGGCTCGAGCACGATTTGAGCGGGCTCGAGGAAGAAGCCCAGGCGCTTTCGTCCAAATGGATGGCCGAGAAGGAGCGCCTGCAAGGCAGCCAGAAGCTCAAGGAAGAGCTCGATCAGGCGCGCTCGGCGCTCGAAATTGCGCAGCGCACCGGAAATCTCGGCAGGGCCGGTGAACTCGCCTACGGTGTGATCCCGGGCCTCGAGAAGAAGATCAAGGACGCCGAGCAGCAGAACAGCGTCGATCATCCCGACGGCCCGATGGCCTCCGAAGTGGTGACCGCCAGCGACATCGCCCAGGTGGTGAGCCGCTGGACCGGCATTCCAGTCGACAAGATGCTCGAAGGCGAGCGCGAAAAGCTGGTGCAGATGGAAGCCTCGCTCGGCAAGCGCGTTATCGGCCAGGAGGAGGCGGTCGCCGCTGTGTCCCGTGCCGTCCGTCGTTCGCGCGCCGGCCTCCAGGATCCGAACCGGCCGATCGGCTCGTTCATGTTCCTCGGGCCGACCGGCGTCGGCAAGACTGAGCTCACCAAGGCGCTCGCCGAGTTCCTCTTCGACGACGAGCACGCGCTGGTCCGCATCGATATGTCCGAGTTCATGGAGAAGCACTCGGTAGCCCGGCTGATCGGTGCCCCTCCGGGGTATGTCGGCTATGACGAGGGCGGCATGCTCACCGAGGCGGTGCGCCGCCGGCCGTATCAGGTTGTGCTGTTCGACGAGATCGAGAAGGCGCACCCGGACGTGTTCAATGTTCTCCTCCAGGTGCTTGACGACGGGCGGCTGACGGACGGGCAGGGCCGCACGGTCGACTTCCGCAACACCATCATCATCATGACCTCGAACCTTGGGTCCGACTGGCTGGTCAATCTCAAGGAAAACGAGTCGGTCGAGCTGGTGCGCGGCAAGGTGCTCGATGCGGTGAAGGCGGCGTTCCGGCCGGAGTTCCTCAACCGGATCGACGACATCATCCTGTTCCACCGGCTGCAGCGCATCCACATGGGCGACATCGTTTCGATCCAGCTCAAGCGTCTCGGCACGCTGCTCAAGGATCGCGACATCACGCTCAACCTGACCGAGAAGGGCAAGGAGTGGCTGGCCCGCGAGGGGTACGATCCGGCCTATGGCGCCCGTCCGCTGAAGCGCGTCATCCAGCGCGAGGTGCAGGATCGGCTCGCTGAGGCGATCCTGAGCGGCGACGTGCAGGACGGCCAGACCGTGCTGGTCGACGCCGGCGACGCCGGCCTGATGCTGGTGCCCGAGCTCGAAGGCGAAATCATCTCGCCGGCGGCAGCCGCATAGTTTCATCATTCGCAGCAAAGGGCGGCCTTCGGGCCGCCCTTTCGTTTTCACCTCCCGCGCGAAAGGCCCGGCATGACCAATCCGTTCTTCGAAATCTGGGACACACCCTTTGGCACTCCGCCATTCGACGCCATCAAGAACGAGCACTTCGCGCCGGCCTACAGGCAGGCCTTGGCCGAGCACAGCAAGGAGGTCGCGGCGATCGGCGCCAGCAAGGATGCCCCGAGCTTCGACAATACCATCGCGGCCCTGGAACTGAGCGGCAAGGCGTTGCGCCGTCTCGACATGGTGTTCTCGCAACTCGCGGGTGCCAATACCAACCCTGAGCTGCAGGCGATCGAGCGCGACATGGCGCCGATCGTGACGCGGCACTGGAATGAGATCTTCCTCAATTCCGCCCTGTTCGCCCGCGTCGATCAACTCTATCGCCAGCGCGCCAGTCTCGGCCTCGATGCCGAGGCGCTGCGTGTGCTCGAGCGCTATCACCTCGATTTCGTTCGCTCCGGCGCGGCGCTGTCGGACGCGCAGCGCGCCCGCTATGCGGAGATCACCGAGCGCCTTTCGACGCTCGCCACCCAGTTCGCGCAGAACGTCCTGGGCGACGAGCAGGACACCGTGTTCGCGCTGACCGAGCCCGAGGTCGACGGCCTCCCCGACGACGCCCGTGCCGCTGCGGCCGAGCTCGCCCGCGACCGCAAGCTCAATGCACCGTTTGCCGCCTCGACCTCACGCTCCAGCGTCGAGCCGATCCTCCACTACGCGAAGGATCGTGGCGTGCGTGAAAAAGTCTGGCGCGCTTTCGTCGATCGCGGGCGCAACGGCAACGCCCACGACAACCGTAAGATCATCGCCGAGATCGTGTCGCTCAGGGCCGAACTCGCGGGCCTTCTCGGCTACGCGACGTACGCCGACTACAAGCTCGCCGACACCATGGCGAAGACTCCGCAAGCCGCGCATGGCCTCGTCGAGCAGGTCTGGGCGCCGGGCCTCAGGCGCGTCGCAGAGGATCGCGACGCCTTGCAGGCGCTGATCGACAAGGCCGGGGAGCGCTTCACGCTCGAACCGTGGGACTGGCGCTACTATTCCGAGCAGCTTCGCGTCGAGCGCTACGACTTCGACGAGAGCGCGATTAAGCCCTATCTGCAGCTCGAAAAGGTCGTCGATGCCGCCTTCTACACCGCGGGCCGCCTCTTCGGCCTGAGCTTCACACCGCGTCCGGACATCGCCGGCTATCACCCCGATGTCCGCGTCTGGTCCGTCGAGCGCGGCGGCAAGACCATCGGGCTCTTCTACGGCGATTTCTTCGCTCGTCCCGGCAAGCGCAGCGGCGCCTGGATGACCTCGTTCCGCGACCAGCAGAAGCTCGGCGGAGTGGTATTGCCGCTGATCGTCAACACCTGCAACTTCAACAAGCCGCCCGAGGGCGAACCGGCGCTGCTATCGCTCGACGAAGCGCGAACCGTGTTCCACGAATTCGGCCATGGACTCCATGGCCTTCTCTCGGACGTCACCTATCCGCGCATTTCGGGCACCAGCACAGTGCGCGATTTCGTCGAGTTGCCGAGCCAGCTTTACGAGCACTGGCTCGAGCAGCCGCCGGTCCTCGCCCGGCTGACCCACTACAAGACCGGGGAGCCGATCCCGTTAGCATTGCTCGACCGGATGAAAGCCGCCCGCAACGCCAATACCGGCTTCGCGACCGTCGAAACGCTGTCGTCGGCGTTACTCGACATGGCCTACCACACCTTGCCTGCGGGCACCTCCGTCGATGCAGACGCCATCGAGCGCGAGACTCTTGCACGCATCGGCATGCCGCACGAGATCGCGCTACGCCACGCGAGCCCGCATTTCCTCCATATCTTCTCCGGCGATGGCTATTCAGCCGGCTACTACAGCTATCTGTGGTCGGAAGTGCTCGACGCCGACGGCTTCGGCGCATTCGACGAGGCCGGCGATCCGTTCGATCCGGCGACGGCCGAGCGCCTCTATACCTACATCTACTCCGGCGGCGGCTCGCGCGACTTCGCCGAAGCCTACCGTCTGTTCCGCGGCCGCGACCCGGACGTCGCGGCACTCCTCGTGGGTCGTGGCTTCACCGCGCCTGGATCCGTTGCGGAGGGCGGCGGCGCGCCATAAGCACGTCGGGGGGCAACGTCGGTGGAGCGGGCAGGGTGCCCGCTCCGGAGGCTCCAGCTTACCACTCGACCCATTGCCCTGCCGGTTTCTTCCAGACCGACGTGTCAGGGCGGGCGCTGAAGAGATTGGCGAGCGGGGCCATTTCGGCAGGATCGGCATAGACCTGCTGCATGCCTTCGGCGTCGTACCAGAGGTCGTAGCCGATCGCTTCGAGCGAGGCGGCCTCGCCCGGCGCAGTCAGCCGGAAATACCATTCCCGCGCCATCAGGCCCTTGGCGCGGTTGGTGTTGAGGGCTTTGCGGGTGGCCTCGAGCAGGATCTGCTCGGCCCCGGCGCGCGATACGACCGGGCCGCGGACCAGGCCGACGAAGCGCTCATTGCGCCCTTCCGGAGCCGGCAAGCTGACGTGCGGCAGGCCTGGAGTATTGGCCCAGAGCACATAGTCGCGCTCGTCGAACACAAGCTTGCCGCCCTGCTGCACTTGCGGGTCCGAGAAGAACTTCATCAGCCCTTCGGCGCTGTTCCAGTAGTCGATAAACAGCATTTCCTTGGGGGCGCCGGTGGTGTGATCGGCCGGGAAATAGACGGCGTGGCTCAGATCGCCAAACGATCGCGCCATCGCCACGGCCTGGTCTGAACCAGCAACCTGGTTGTGGGCAGCGCGGATGGCTTCCTGGCTGGTTGCTGCGGGCTTGCCGCGGACAGTGAAAAGAAACTGCATCGGCGTCGGATCGATCGCCAGTTTGAAGGGCAGTGTGGTCATCGAAACCTCCATCGAGCCGGGCGTGCTGTCCGGCCTCTGAGGCCCATCAGAAAGGCAATGAGAAGATGTTCAAGAACATCTTCTGAAGCTCTGCTAGCTTTGGGCAAATGGAGGTTTTCATGCCCTACGCAGCAGACCACAAACAGAAGACCCGCACCCGCATCGTCCAGGCGGCGCGGCACCTGTTCAATGTCAGGGGCTTCGCGGCCGTGTCGATCGACGAGATCATGAGCGAGGCAGGACTGACCCGCGGCGGTTTCTACAAGCACTTCGCCACCAAGGAGGACCTCTATCACGAAGCGGTTTTGGAGTTCATCTGCCAGGAGCAGCCGGAGGCCTGGCAGCGCCGCCATGTCGATCCGACTCAGAGCGGGCCGGCGCTCGCGCGGATGATCCTCGACGCGTATCTGAGTGACGATCACTTCGCCGATCGCGATGCCTCCTGTCCGATGATCGCCCTGCCGTCCGACGTGCAGCGGGGCCAGCCGGCGGTGAAGGACGCCTTCCGCCAGGTCATGGAAATGATGACCCGCGCCTTCGCGGCCAATCTCGAGCCGTCGGCCCGTCCTGCACGGCAGCGGGCGCTGGCCTTGGTGTCGATGGCCGTCGGCGCCATGGTGCTGGCGCGCTCGGTGGGCGACGAGTCGCTGGCGCGCGAGCTGCGGGACAGCGCGCGGAACGAGGCCTACGCCCGTCCCGGCTGGGGCCTCGCCGAGGCTGTCGCGAACGCGGCGCAATAGGCTTGATTTCTGACCCGCCGACGACTAGAACAAAAAGAGAACAAATGGAGCCTGCCGTGCGGGACTACGTCCTCGACTATTTGGAGCTGCCGTCGAGGGATGCGGGGGAGAGCCGCGACTTCTTCGGCAAGGCGTTTGGGTGGACCTATGTCGACTACGGCGGGACCTATGCCGAGATTCGGGGCGCGGGCCTGACGTTCGGCGTCAATGCCGACGCTGCGGATCATAGCACGGCGCCGATCGCCGTGATCCGGACCATCGATATCGAGCAGGCAGAGCGCGACGTTGTTGCTGCCGGCGGTGTCATCACCCGCAAGCCGTATGATTTTCCGGGTGGGCGGCGTTTCTTCTTTCGCGAACCCGGCGGTGCGGAGCTCGCGGTTTATATGACGAAAGAGGGGCCGTAGATGCCCTATCTACGATGAAGCTACTTCTTACGTCCGGTGGTGTCTCGAACAGCAGCATTCGCGATACGCTCGTCGACATGTTGGGCAAGCCGATTTCCGACTGTAGCGCCCTCTGCATTCCTACGGCTGAATGGGGTCATCCCATGTGTACGCCAGCATCGGCCTGGCGGTTCATTGCCGGGCAAACCCCGGCGCCCATGTGCGATCTCGGCTGGAGGTCAGTGGGCGTACTCGAACTTACGGCGCTGCCGACCATCGGTGCGGAGCGCTGGGTTCCTTGGGTTCGCGAGGCCGACGCATTGCTGGTGGATGGCGGCGAGGCGACGTACTTGTGTCACTGGATGCGGCAGTCCGGACTGGCAGACTTGGTGCCATCGTTGTCTGAAACAGTTTGGGTGGGTGTGAGCGCGGGAAGCATGGTGATGACGCCGCGGATCGGCGACTCCTTTGTCGGCTGGGCGTCGCCCGCCGGGGACGACAGCACGCTGGGCGTCGTCGACTTTTCGATCTTCCCGCATTTGGATCACGAACGCATGCCGGGGAACACCCTGGAAGCGGCCGAAAGATGGGCCGCCGGCATCACAGGCCCGGCGTACGCGATCGACGACCAGACAGCCATCAAGGTGGTCGGCGACGCTGTCGAGGTTATCTCAGAAGGGCATTGGAAGCTGTTCGGGTCCTCGTCGTGACAGCGAGGATTTCTTCCTGTGCCGCGATTGATCCGGATGGCTTCGTCAGCCGTTCGGTGTGGTCGAGGCGGGCGCTGCGGCAGCCACCTGGGTCGGGGGCATCGCCTCGCCGTCGCGCTTCAGCAGGTCGTTGATCTGGGCGATTGTCTGCTTGAACGCGTCGTCATCCTGCTGTGGCAGCGAATGGTCCCGGGGCAGCTTGACGCTCAGCGGATCGACGAAGTTGCCGTTGATCCGGATCTCGAAGTGGAGATGGCTGCCGGTCGAGTTGCCGGTCGAGCCGACGAGGCCGATCACCTGGCCCTGCCGCACGCGATCCCCCACTTTCACCAGTAGCTTGCTCTGGTGGCCATAGCCCGTCTCGTAACCGTTGACGTGCTTGATCATGGTGAAATTGCCGTAGCCGTTTTCCCAGCCGGCATGCTCGACGATACCGTCGCCGGCCGCGTAGATCGGCGTTCCGGTCGGCGAGGCAAGATCGACGCCGGTATGCAGTTTACGGGTGTGGAAGATCGGATGGATGCGCCAGCCGAAGCGGCTTGCGAGCCGTCCGCCACCCTGCAACGGACGCCGCGTCAGGAAGCGTTTGCCGGTCTCGCCGTCCGGATCGTAGAAGTCGACGGCGCCGTCGTCGGTGCGGAAACGGTAAAGCTGTTTCAGGGCAGAACCGAGTTTCAGTCCGACATAAAGCAGGTCCTGTTTGCCGTCGGCGTCCTTTTCGGTTTCGAGCACTTCGATCGAGTCGCCGGGCGAAATCTTGCGGGTCAGATCGATGTCATAGGCATACATCGCGACGATGCGCTTGGTGATGTCGTCGGAGATGTCGTGCTTGCGCGCGGTCTCCCAGATGGCGCGATAGATCGTCGGCAGGTTGGAGACGTTGACCTCTTCGGTGTCGACATCCGGGAAGGTGATTTCCGACGGCGCGAGGCCCAGAACGTAGGCGCCCCGGTCGGTCAGTGCGACGGTTGCCGCGTGCTTGTCGGTGTTGGATGCGTCGTCGTGCACATAGATCGAGAGCCGGTAGGGGATCAGCGAATCGGAGGTTCGCGATGGGCCGAAGAGGATGCGGAGCCGGGCGTGGGCCGGCAATGTCGTCGACGGGTAGACATTCTTCAGCGTCGCGCTGATGGCGGTGATCATCTGCTGCGTAAAGCCGTTCTTCAGCAGCATGTCCTCGAGTGCCGTCGGCTCGCGGACGGTCAAGATGCGCTCGGTGCGGCCGAGCCCGGCTTTGTCGGCCGGCGTGGTCTTGGGCAGCACCGTGACATTCTCGGCCACGCCGCCAAGTCCGCCATCGTCAACGACACCCAGCTCGCGGAGCGAAGTGGTCTGCGACGTGTCCGCCACGGCGTTCTGGCCGGTGTCGGTGCCGTTGGAATCGACGTCGTCGCCTTCCGAGAAGGTGGTCTCGATGGTCTGGCGCACGAACGCCTCGGCCGCCTGATCGGTGATGGTGCGGGGCGGTACGAGCGTCGTGGGCAGGGCGGCGGTCTTGATCGACACCTCGCCTTCGACTTCTGCGCCGTAGATCGCCGTATTGGTCGAGTCGGGCGCCATGATCGGCTGCGTCGAGTCGATCAACGCCTCGGGATCGTAGGCCGGCACATCATCGGAGAGCGCCGTCGCTGCGGTCGCGAGGGTGGCGCGGATCCGCTCGAACGGCTGCTTCTTGATCATGTCGCGGCCATCGACGGATTCGCGGATCGA
This sequence comes from uncultured Devosia sp., assembly GCA_964570695.1. Lineage (GTDB taxonomy): Bacteria > Pseudomonadota > Alphaproteobacteria > Rhizobiales > Devosiaceae > Devosia_A. The sequence continues at coordinate 1,356 of CAZNAE010000123.1, read as the reverse complement.
CGCCTCGACAACCTCCGTTTCCGACTTGGTCTGGGTGACCGGCCGGATGCGGTCCGTCTTGCCGATCAGTTCGGCCTGGGGCGCCGGTCCATTGGTGACGAGTTGCAAAGCCTCATAGGCGGTGGAGAAGGTGCTTTGCCCTTGAAACGAGACGTAGAGCGCCGCGCCCATCAACAGCACCGAGGTCAGCCCGGTCATTACCGTGCCGGTCAGCCAGGCAAAACTCAGCTCACGGCCCTGGGGAATTTCGCCGTCGGTCGATGCGACCGTGAGCGCCGGCCCGTCTTCGAAGCCTGCGCGGACCAATGCCAGCGTGCGAGTGCGTTGCGCTGGATTCACCCTCGGTCTCGCCCCACCCCGTAAATCGGCCGGACCGCCCTAAATGAGCGTCCGAAAGCGCCGCGAATCCATCGCGCGGCCATCCCGCTCAAGTCAAGCCGAAGCGGGGTCAGCCTTGGTCAGACGCAAATGCGGCAAGTTTCCGGCAGACCGGTGTGGATTGCGACGCAAGTCCCTTGCATTTTTTCCACCTCTTCCCACATCACCGTCACCGGCGTGGCAGGGTGGAAATCCCCGGCGCGCCTGGGTTTTTAGGCCTCCAGAACTGGCGTCTCGTTTTTTGTCAGTTTTGTCATTTTCGGGTGTTGACACCCAAAAGGGTCGGCCATATAACCCGCCTCGCTGATGCAGACGGCCTTGCGGCCCGGCGGCAGCGATTTCTGAAAGGGCAGATATGCTGCCGGGTAACCGGAAGCAAAATCCTGTTCCCAAAAATTAGGAAGCTCTGCTTCCACTGACGCTGCCCTCGAAAGAGGTTCCCAGGGTCCGCTCTTTGACATTGTGAAGATGGAAGAAAGGGAAACGTGGACGGCGAGGTTCTTGCGGTCCGATCGTGAGATTGGACGAACAGACTTCGACGGTACGTTTCTCAGAGGTACATACTACCAGTTCGGCGCAGTTCGCTGCGTTGGACGGATGTGTGTCCTCGTCAATTTGCGTAGCAATACGCGAAATGCGCAAACGTGCAGACGTCGACCAAGTCAGATATCAAACTTGAGAGTTTGATCCTGGCTCAGAACGAACGCTGGCGGCAGGCTTAACACATGCAAGTCGAACGCCCCGCAAGGGGAGTGGCAGACGGGTGAGTAACGCGTGGGAATCTACCCAATTCTTCGGAACAACTGAGGGAAACTTCAGCTAATACCGGATACGCCCTACGGGGGAAAGATTTATCGGAATTGGATGAGCCCGCGTTGGATTAGCTAGTTGGTGAGGTAAAAGCTCACCAAGGCGACGATCCATAGCTGGTCTGAGAGGATGATCAGCCACACTGGGACTGAGACACGGCCCAGACTC
>CAZNAE010000122.1:0-9876 GCA_964570695.1 uncultured Devosia sp. | reverse complement strand
CGACAGTCGCCCAAGCTAAAGACGAAGTCGTTTGGTGGGACTTCCTGGGCGGCGGCGACGGCGTCCGCATGAAGTCGCTGATCGACGAGTTCAACACCGAACACAAGGGCCAGGTGCAGATCCAGGCGACTACGCTCGACTGGGGCACGCCCTTCTACACCAAGGTCCAGACCTCGACCGCCGTCGGCCAGGGCCCCGACGTCATGACCTACCACGAATCGCGCATCCCGCTCGGGATCACCACCAATGCGCTGAGCGTCATCACGCCTGATGAGCAGGCCGCGTCCGGCATCAAATCGACGGACTTCGAGCCGGCAAACTGGAAGCAGGCACAGGGCTCGGACGGCAAGCAATATGCCATTCCGCTCGATATCCACTCGATCATCCTCTATTACAACAAGGCTGAGCTTAAGGCTGCCGGCCTGCTGGGCGACGACGGCAAGCCGAAGGGTCTCGACACCGCGGCCGGCTTCGACGCGGCGCTTGCAGCGCTGGCCAAGACCGGCGTCACACCACTGTCGATCCCGACCGCCGACGGCGCTACGATGTGGCGCATCTTCTACACCCTGTTCAATCAGCAGAACGGCGCGCAGTTCCTGACCGCCGACAACAAGTTCCTCGACGGCGACGCCAATCTCGCAGATGCGACCAAGGCGCTCACCGAGATGAACAGCTGGGTGAAGAACGGCTTTACGCCGGCCAAGACCGAGTATCCGGCCTCGATCGCTTTGTTCACCTCGGGCAAGGCGGCCATGCACATCAATGGTGTGTGGGAAGTGCCGACCATGGTGGACCTGCAGAAGAAGGGCCAGCTCTTCGATTGGGGCGCCATCCAGATCCCGGTGTTCTACGATCACCCCGCGACCTGGGCTGACTCGCACTCCTTCGCGATCCCGAACCGCCAGGGCAATCTGGTCGATCCGGCCAAGCGCAAGGAAGTGCTCGACATGATCCATTGGTTCAACGAGCACTCGCTATCGTGGGCGGGCGGCGGCCATCTGCCGGCCTTTGCTCCGGTCCGCAGCAGCGACGACTTCAAGAACCTGAAGCCGAATTCGGATTATTCGAGCCTGGCGGCGACCGCCGTGTTCGATCCGGTTTCGACGCTCGCCGGCGTGGCTTCGCCGGTCTACGACGCCGCCGGCAATTATCTGATGCCGGGCATGAACGGCGAAATCGACCCGGCCGACGCGGTCAAGCAGCTGCGCGACGACCTGCAGGGTCAGGTGCAGTAAGACAATCTGGGGTTCTCGGGCCGGCGGTGTATGCTGCCGGCCCAGCCCGACCCTCAGAGGACTAGCCGCGCCATGACGACTATTTCCGAGACAACCTCATCGCCGCCGCTTGTCGAGCGCCGACGGCGCCCCACCGATCGCTCCGAATGGTGGGCCGCGCTGATCTTCACGCTTCCCTTCGTCGTCGTTTATGCCGTCCTGTTTATCTATCCGACCCTGCAGATGATCTGGCTCAGCGTCCAGAACGCGCCGCTCATCGGCCCCGGCACCTTCAACGGCATCAGCAACTACGTTCGCCTGTTCCACGACCGCCTGTTCTCGGTCGCGTTCTGGAACACGGCATACTTCGTGTTGCTGTCGGTGATCCCCTCGACGCTGCTGGGGCTCCTCATTGCGCTCGGTGTCAACCGCCTCAAAGGCTTCGCGCAGTCGATCGTCCTCGCCTGCTTCTTCCTGCCGTACATCCTGCCGGTCTCGGTGGTCTACCGCATCTGGCTGTTCATGCTCGATCAGCAGTTCGGCGTGTTGCAACCGATCATTGCCCTGTTCGCCGGCACCAACATGAATGTGTTCCGCACGCTGCCGCTGTTCATGCCGGCCGTGGCCCTGGTCACCGTGTGGTGGCTGACCGGCTTCAACGTGCTGCTGTTCATCGCCGGGCTGCGCAACATCTCACCCGAGATTTACGAATCCGCTTCGCTCGATGGCGCAACCCGGTGGCAGAAATTCTGGCGTATCACCTGGCCGCTGATCTGGCCGGTAACGGTGCTGGTGCTCACCATCCAACTGATCCTGCAGTTCAAGATCTTCGACCAGGTCTATCTGTTCGGCGATGGCGGCCGGAGCGACGCCACCATGGGCATGGTGCAGCTGATCTATAGAAACGCGTTCCAGAAGAACATGGGCGGCTATGCGGCGTCCGCGGCGGTGGTGCTGTTCGCCATCATCGTGATCTTCTCAGTGCTGCAATATCAGCTGTTGCGTGCGAGGGGCGAGAAATGACCGCCGACGCCGCTCCGCTTGCCGCGACGATGACGCCGCGGCAGTATCGCGTGATCAAGGCGCTCGATGTCGGCGGCCTGATCGCCACATTGGCCACCGTGATCGGCGCGGTCCTGTGGGCGTTCCCGCTCTACTGGGGCGTGATCACCACGCTCAAGCCCGAACAAGACGTGGTGGCGCCCGGCTTCCAGCCGTGGCCCGAGCATTTCACCCTCGACGCCTACATCCACGTGATCTTCGGCACCAAGATCGGGTTGTGGTATATCAACTCGCTGACGACCTCGATCGCCATCACGGTCATTGTGGTGATCATGAGCGCGCTCGCCGGCTACGCCATCAGCCAACTCAAGTTCCCGGGGCGACGGCTGCTGTGGTGGATCATCCTGGCGAGCTTCATGATCCCGGTGCCGGCGCTGATCGTGAACCACTTCGTGCTGATGAGCCAGTTCCACCTGATCAATACGTGGCTCGGCGTGATCCTGCCGCAGCTGGTCTACGGGCCGGTGACGGTGATCATCTACAAGCAGTTCTTCGACTCGGTGCCCAAGGAGTTCCGTGAGGCGGCCAAGATCGACGGCGCCAACGAGTTCCAGCTGTTCTTCCGGCTCTACCTGCCGATGAACTGGGGCATCACCACAGCTCTCGCGATCATCACCTTCATCGGCGCCTGGAACCAGTTCCTGTGGCCCTTCCTGGTGGCGACCGAGGAGTCCATGTTCAACGTCACCGTCGGCATCACGCAGGTGACCGATGCCTTCGGCGTCAAGTATGCGCGCGACCTCGGCAGCGCCCTGCTGGCCGGCTTCCCGGTCGCCATCGTCTATCTCATCTTCCAGCGCCGCGTGACGCAGGCCATCATGCTCACCGCGGGCATCAAGGGCTAAGCCGGGCAACGAGAAAGCACACATGGGCAACGTCCAACTCACGCATGTCAGCAAGCGCTATGGCAATGTGCAGGTGATCAACGATCTATCCCTCGCTGTCGACGAGGGTTCGTTCACTGCACTGCTCGGGCCGTCGGGCTGCGGCAAATCCACATTGCTGCGTATGATCGCGGGGCTAGAGGAGATTACCGCGGGCCAGTGCTTCATCGACGGCACTGAAGTCACCGACACGGTCCCGGCCAAGCGCGGCGTTGCGATGGTGTTCCAGTCCTACGCGCTTTACCCGCATCTGACAGTGCGCCAGAACATCGCCTTCTCGCTGTCGATCGCCGGGGCCAAGAAGGACGTACAGGACAAGCGCGTCGCCGAGGTATCGCGCATGCTGCAACTCGACCAGTTGCTCGATCGCCGGCCGGCGCAGCTTTCCGGCGGCCAGCGCCAGCGCGTCGCCATCGGCCGCGCCCTGGTGCGCGAACCCAAGGTGTTCCTGTTCGATGAGCCGCTGAGCAATCTTGACGCGATGCTACGCGTGCAGATGCGGCTCGAGCTCGCAAAGCTGCATCAAGATTTGAAGACGACGATGATCTACGTGACCCACGATCAGGTCGAGGCGATGACGCTCGCCGACCGCATCGTGGTGCTCGACAAGGGCAATATCTCGCAGGTCGGCTCGCCGCTCGAACTCTACAACAAGCCGGCCAACAAGTTCGTCGCCGGCTTCATCGGATCGCCGGCGATGAACTTCTTTACGGCGCAGGTTGCCGGCCAGTCGGGAAACAGCGTTACGGTGACGCTGCCCGGTGGCCGAAGCGCAAGCATTGCCACGCGCGGCGGCCAGGCACCGGCGGGCGACATCGAGGTCGGCGTCCGGCCGGAGCATTTGAAGGTGGTGGCGTCCGGCCCCAACACCGCGTTCGACGGCAGCGTGCAGATCGTCGAGCAGCTCGGCAATTCGACGCTGATGTATGTGGACACGCCGGCCGGGCAATTGATCGTCGAGGGCGAGGGCAATCTCGAAGTCGCACCGGGCGACAAGGTCAGTCTGGCGCTCGATCCGGCGCGTTCGCACTTGTTCGGCGCCGACGCGCAGGTGATCTGACGGGGCGGCTACGGCCGCGCCGTGTTGATCCTCAGGATGATGTCCTGGTCGTAATTGCCGAAGCCGCGGCCGAAGATGTTGACGCCGCCCGGATGCTGGGCGTTGTCCTTGACGCCGATCCGCAGCCGGATCGAGTGGTGGTTGGCGACGTCGAGGTCCTTCATGGAGACCGGCGAGATTTTGACGCCGTCGACATAAGTGCCGTCGCGGGCAACCTTCCAGGTCTTCAGCATGCCGTACTGGCTGCCGCGCAGCGTCCACCAGTCGGGCGTATAGACGCCGCGCTGATCGCCGAAATCGCCGGGGCTGGTCCAGGTGCCGACGTCCTTGTGGTTGACGGTCACGGTAATGTCGGACGGCCAATCGCTGGCCGTGCCCGGCACCTCGGACGAGAGTTCGATCGAGAATTCCATCGACTCGATGGTGGTCTTGCTCAGCCGTGCATTGTTGGGGAACTGGTACTCGACGAAGCCGCGCGTGAACCACATCAGCCCAGCGCGCATACGGCCGGGATCGAGGAAGGTATCGGGCACATCGAGCAGGCCGATAATGCCTTCGGCCGAGCAGAGGCCGCAGGGTGCGCTGACCTCGCAACTCGTATAGAGGCCGACCGGCATCGCCACTTCGATGACGTCCGGACGGGTCGCGGCGACGTCCTCCTTGAACATGACGAGGACCTCGTCATAGACGGCGCGGCAGATCTTCTGGTTGCCCTTGCGCGCCTTCTGCGTCTCAGTGCGGATCAGGCCCGCTTCCTCGAGGATCGAGAGGTTCGACGACACGGTCGACTGCGGCAGCTCCAGCACATCGGCGATGTCGTTGACGTTGAGACCACCGCGCAAATGCAAGGCCTTTAAGATCTTGACGCGCACCGGCGAGGCGAGGCCGCGCAATACGTCGGGTCGCTCCTCGGGATCGACCAGGAGAAAATTACGGCTCATGTCCCCAAACGCTCAAATCAATCACCACCGAAGAGATGATCTATATCGGCGTTTCGAGTGTTGAGATAGAGTCCAAGGGCGTTATTGCGGCGGCGGCGCGAGCTCGGGCCAACCATCGGCGGTCCAGTGAATCGGGGCGATTTGCAGCTTCGACGTGCCGCCGTCGGTGCCGTCATAGTAGTGGTAGATCATCATCGGGCCGGATGGGGTCGCTACCGGCTCCTCACCGCCGGGACCGATGTACTTGCCGATCTTGCGCTGCAGCTCGGTGGCGCCGCTCTGCAGCAGGTCAACGCCGGTCTTGCCCAGATACGGCCCGGTGACGGCGTCCGCGCGGCCGACCATGATGCGGTAGGTGCTGGCAATGCCGCTGCAGCACTGATCGTAGGAGACGAACAGATAGAATTTCCCGTCATGCTCGAGCAACGACGAGGCTTCGATGGCGCCGCGACCGCGCGAGGCGATATCGATCGCCGGCACGTCGGGGGCCAACAGCTTGCCGGAGACGGGATCGAGTTCGCGCAGCTTGATGCCCGACCAATAGGAGCCGTAGCTCAGCCAGGCATGTCCATCGCTGGTATCGATGCGGTACGGATCGATGGCGTTCCAGTCGTCGTGGATGCCGCTAGCGATGACCTCGTCCTGATCCTGCCATCCCTTGTCGGGCGTCGTCGGATCAAACGCAGTGTTGGTCATCAGCCCAATGACGCTGACATTGATGCCGAAGCTCGAGACCGAATAATAGAGATAGTAGGTGTCGCCGTGGTGCGAGATCGTCGGCGCCCAGATGTTTGGCGATTTGTAGCCGAGCACGCTTTGCGTCCATTTGGGCACGCCCTTGCCGATGGCCCCTGCGTCCGTCCAGTTGATCCCGTCGGGCGACGTCTTGAGCTTGATGGCGCCCTGATACAGCCCGCCCTCCTCGCCCGTCTGGAATGTCACCCAATGACCATCGACATCGATCGCCGACGGATCATGAATACGCGTCTCGCCCGTCATCACCGGAGCCGGCGGCAAGGCGTCGTCGGCAATCACCATCGTCGGCGTGAGCAGCAATGCGATGATCAGAGCGCGCAGCATGAGTTGGTCCCCTCGCCCCATGGTCTCGCAGAATTCGCGAGGATGCCAGCAGTTCCGGTGTTGACGGGAGGTGGCGCTGCGGCCTGCTTGCTGGCTGGGTGGGCAGCTGCGGACCAAAAGCAGACTGCCCCTTAGTCCGTGTCCTGCGCCAACACCTCTCGCAGCAGCAGCGCCAGGTCTTCCTTGCGGTAGGGCTTCAGCAGCAGCCGCATGCTCCAGGGGGGCTCGCCGTTGCCGTTGAGCTTTTCTTCCGGAAACCCCGAGGTCAGCAGCACCTTGAGCTTTGGCCAGCGATTGCGGGCAGCGCGGCCGAGCTCATAGCCACTCATGCCGCCGGGCATAATGACATCCGAAAACAGCAGGTGCACCTCATTGGCTTCCAACATCCGAAGGGCCGAGGGTCCGTCCTCGGCCTCGAGACAGCGGTAGCCGAGCTGCTTGAGCTGGCGCACCACAAGCTGGCGCAGTCCGGGATTGTCTTCGACCGCAAGGATGGTCTCTTCTCCGCCGAGCGCGAACGCTGTCGTGTCCGCGGCGCCCGCCTTGTCCGCTGCCGTCGTGGCGCGCGGCAGGTAGAGCCGGAACGTCGTTCCGACACCGGGTTCACTATAGACGTTGATGTGGCCGTCCGACTGCTTCATGAAGCCGAATACCATGCTGAGCCCGAGCCCGGTGCCGCGGCCCTCCTGCTTGGTGGTGAAAAACGGCTCGAAGATCTTGTCGAGAATCTCCGGCGGCATGCCAGTGCCACTGTCGGTCACTTCGACCAGCGTGTAGTCGCCGGGTGCCAGCCCCGGATAAAGCCCGGCATAGTCCGCGTCGAGATGCCGGTTGTCGGTCAGGATCTGCAGCTTGCCGCCCCTGGGCATGGCATCGCGCGCATTGGCCGCGAGGTTGACGAGACACGCCTCGAGCTGCACGGGATCGACGACGACGGGCCATACGTCGGCGCCGAGCCGGGGACTGATCTCGACATTGGAGCCGAGGGTGCGGCTCAGCATCCGGCTCACGCCGTCGATCAGCTCGTTGACGTCGACGATCTTGGGTTGCAGCGGCTGCCGCCGCGCGAAGGCGAGCAACCGGCGGGTCAACTCAGCGCCGCGCAACGCCGCCTGCAATGCGTCGTTGGCTAGGTCGTCGAGACCAGAGCCCTTCGTCAATTGCTCGCGCAGCAGATCGAGATTGCCGATCACGACGCTCAGCAGATTGTTGAAGTCATGCGCCAGGCCGCCGGTGAGGTTGCCGATGGCCTCCATCTTCAACGCCTGCCGCAATTGAGCTTCCACTGCCTTGCGGTTGGTCTCGCTGGCCTGCAATGCCGCGGCCGCGAGCTTTTGCTCTGTGATGTCGTTGGACATCGCCACCAGATATTGAGGCTGCCCCTGCTTGTTGAGCACCGGCATCTTGTACGTCGTGAGGTAGTGCGTTCCCTTGCCGCGCGTCGCGATCGGCTCCTCAGGGATGATATGCAATTGACCGGAGGCCAGCACCTCGCGGTCGCGCGCTACGAAGTGCTCGGCCTGATCGCGGGGGAAGAAATCGAAGTCGTTCTTGCCCAGCGACTCGGCGCGCGGAATGCCCGTCAATTCTTCGCCGGCGCGATTGAGCAGCACAAAGCGCAGATCGGCCGCATCCTTGACGGCGATCATTGCCGGGATGTTCTCGATCACCGTGTCGAAGAAATTGCTTCTCGCACGCAACTGCTCGGCTTGCGCCACGAGATCGCGCTCAAGCGCCGCGTTCTCGGCATTTCGGCGGGCCAGAGTGTCATTGGTCTCGCGCAACTCGGCAATGACTCGCTCCGAGAGCTTGCCCTCCGCCTCCAGCCGAACGAATTCGGTGATGTCATCGACACGGTGGATAATCCACCTGACCTCGCCGTCCGCATCGAGGACAGGCGAATTGAGCGGGCTCCAATACCGCTCCTCAAAGCCGCCGCCTTCGGAGGCTGGCCGGGCGATGTCGTACTTCTGGGTCGGCATGCGATCGGCATGCCGGGAGGCGATGACGCGCTCGAGCGAGGCGCGGAGATTGTCCACTCCCGTCGCAGCGGGGTCGTCGGGGTTGTCGGGAAACACCTCAAACAGCGCGCGGCCGACGATCTCGTCGCGCACCGTCATGGTCGCCCGGCAATAGGCGTCGTTGACGGCCACGATACGCAGCGTCGGATCGAGAATGAGGTAGAGGTTTGGAGTCGCCTCGAACAGCGCACGAAAGTCCGGCGCGATACCGGCTAGCGCCATCTCGTTCATGTTGCCTCCGGCCGGCTGACCGCGCGCGATGTCAGCAGCTCGATGAACTGCCCGCTCTCCATCGGGCGCGCGAACAGGAACCCCTGGGCGACATCGTAGCCGGTTTCGACAAGCACCTGCAGATCCTCCGTCGTCTCGACGCCTTCGGCGACCGACGTGATGTTGAAGCGACGGGCCAGGTCGACCACCGCTTCGCACATGGCACGCTTGGTCTTGTCGTGCGCACAACCGGTAACAAAGCTGCGGTCCAACTTCACTTCGGCAAAGGGCAGTTCCTTCAGTCGCGCCAGCGACGAATAGCCCGAGCCGAAGTCGTCGATCGACACATGCACATTGTAGAGCTTGAGTTGCACCGCCACCTCGCGTGCCAGCTCGGGATCGCTGATCGCCTCATCTTCAGTGATCTCGACGATCAGCCCCGGAAACTTCGGATGGTGGGGAAGGTGGCGACGGAGGTGCGCAACAAAATCTGGTCGCTGCAGGACCGAGGCCGGCACGTTGATCGCCAACCGATTGGTCATTCGGTGTTCGGCGAAAATGACCCAGTCGGCGAGCGCGCGCTCGACGATGAAGTCGGTCAGCGGGCGGTAGAGTGGATCGCCCGGAGCCGGCAGGAAGCGTCCCGGCTGCACGAGACCGTGGGTGGGATGGCGGAGGCGAATGAGGGCCTCGGCACCGCAGACCAGGCGCGATCTGAGATCGATCTTCGGCTGGTACCAGAGTTCCAGCCAGTTGTTGCGCAACGCCGCGTCGAGGTTTGCGTCGAAGCGGGCCGGGACGTCACGGCGAATGGTGTCGAGCCGTTCCCGCAACTGCTCGACCCGGAAGGGCTTGCGCAGGGGATCCAGCATACTGACACCGCGCCGCTCGCCGATCTTGTGCACATCTTCGAGGGTCGTTTCGTCGTGGCCGCTGATCAGCAGAATGTCGCCCTGAAAGTGCATCGCCGACAGGATCCGGATCACCTCGACGGCGTCGGAATCGCCTAACGACAGGTCGAGAATGATCGCCTGAGGAATGACATCATGAAGGGCGGCCTCGACCTCAGCACTGCTCGCGCACTGCATCGGAGTGAAGCCGGAGGACGCCAGTACGTTGGACACAAAGGCCCGCACCTGCGGCTCGTCGTCGACGACGAAGGCCGTTGGCATCGGATAATCGAAGGCACGTTCGTAGATGTGCTCTTTGGCCATCGGCGAACCCCTGAAAACGGACGGTCCGACTCAAAAAACGAAACTTGCCCGCCACCGGTTCTCAAGAACGCAGCCACGGCGGCTCAAAAATACTCAAATGCAACCAGTGCCCGCATGGTGCATCGCCATCCCGTGATTTGGCAAGACGGCCGGGTGCAAGGCCAGCCGGCGGTGCCTCGGGACGACTGTT
>CAZNAE010000121.1:0-10008 GCA_964570695.1 uncultured Devosia sp. | reverse complement strand
GGCGTCGCGGCCTTCGGACCGGTCAAGAACGCCTGGGTCAAGGACAGCGAAGGCAACATTCTCGGCTTTGTCGAAGGCATGTAGCCGTCGTTCGGCTTTGGGGGTAGCGTCGCTGCATGGCCAATGACGCGCCCTTTGTTGCGACCGAAAACCGCATCTATGTCCTCGTCGCGGCGATCCTTGCCTCGTCGATGGGCTTCATCGATGGCTCGGTGATCTCGATCGCGACTCCCGCTATCCGCGCCAATCTCGGCGCCAGCCTCGCCGACGCGCAATGGGTGTCGAACGCCTATCTGCTCCTGCTGTCCTCGGTGTTGCTGCTCGGCGGCGCCGCGGGCGACCGCTTCGGCATTCGCAATGTCTTTGCCGGCGGCATTGTGCTCTTCGTCGTTGCTTCGCTCGGCTCGGCTCTTGCGCCCAACCCGGCGCTGCTGATCACGGCCCGTGCGATCCAGGGCCTCGGCGCCGCCTTCATGGTCCCCTCGAGCCTGGCCATCATCGCCCGGGCCTACCCGCGCGACGAACGCGGCGGTGCCATCGGCATCTGGTCGTCGGCGTCATCCTTCTTCACCATCGCCGGCCCGGTGATCGGCGGGCTGGTGCTGACGATGCTCGGCGACTGGGCGTGGCGCCTGGTGTTTGCCGTCAACCTGCCGCTCGGCATCGCCGCGCTGGTCCTGCTGTTCTGGAAGGTTCCGGCCGACAAGCCCGACGCCGATCGCCGCCTCGACATCGGCGGTGCCGTCCTCGGTACTGCGTCGCTACTGCTCCTGGCGCTAGCCCTGACCGGCGAGAGTACACCGGCCGGCTGGCGTTTCGCGCTGGGTGCTGGCGGCCTCGTCCTCGCCGGCGGTTTCCTCTGGTGGGAGAGCCGGACCAAGTCGCCGATGGTGCCGCTGAAGCTGTTCCGCGAGAAGGCCTTCTCGGGCGCCCAGGGCCTCACCTTCGCGCTCTATTTCTCGCTGGCGGCAATCACGTTCTACCTGCCGACGACGCTGATCGCCGGCTGGGACGTCACCCCGGCGGAGGTCTCGCTCGTACTCCTGCCGCTCGGCATCATCCTGACCATCCTCTCGCCCTTCGCCGGCCGCCTCTCCGATCGCTTCGGCCCGGGGCCAATGATCGCGTCGGGTGCGACACTCGTGGCCATTGCCTTCCTCTGCCTTGGTCTTTTCATCGGCATCCATAACCTCTGGTTCGGGGTGCTACCGACGATGATCCTGTTCGCACTTGGCATGAGCCTCGTCGTCTCGCCGCTTTCGACCGCGGTGATGACGTCGGTCGCCGATCGCGACACCGGCACGGCGTCAGGCGTCAACAACGCCGTGGCGCGGGTCGCCGGCCTCTTTGCGGTGGCAACGATGGGCGGGCTCGGCGCGCTGGTGTTTGCCGGCTTCCTCGGTGCTGGAGCCAATGGGTTGTCGTTCGGCATGCCGGCGCCCACCGGGCTCGCGGCCGATACCGAGACGGCCCGTGTCGCAGCGACCGACCATGCGTTTGCAGCAATTGCCTATGTCACCGCCGCGCTGTCGCTGCTCTCGGGCGGCATCGCCTGGTTCACGCTCGAGCGGAAGTAGATCGATCTAGGCCGCGGTCGGAACCCGGCCGGCCCGCTTGAGCGCCGCGCGCTCGACCACCCCAAAGCCGTCCGAGACCAGCACGGCCAGCGCCGCAACGATCGCGCCGCCCTGCAAAACAAATGCGAAATTGTTCGACGTTAATCCGGCGATGATCACCTCGCCTAGCGTCCGCGCCGCAACCGTCGAGCCGATCGTCGCGGTGCCCATCGAGATCACGGCGCTGAGCCGGATGCCGCTGAGGATGACCGGCAGCGCCAGCGGCAGCTCGACCGAGCGCAGCCGCTGCAACGGCGTCATCCCCATGCCGTCGGCGGCATCGATCACCGTCGCGGGGAGGGTGGTGAGGCCGACCAGCGCATTCTCGAAGATCGGCAACAGCCCATAAAGAAACAGCGCCACCAGCGTGGGCGCCGTACCGAAACCAAGCACCGGCACGGCGAGAGCCAAGACTGCGATCGGCGGAAACGTCTGGCCGAGATTGGCGATGCTGCGGCTCAGCGGCAGGAACTCGGCGCCCACCGGCCGCGACACGAAGATCGCGAGGCCGACCGCCACGATGGTCGCCGCCACCGTTGCCACCGCGACGATCGCCAGATGGTTCAGTGCCAGCTCGATCAGGCTGCCCTGGTTATAGATCGGCGGCGCGTTGTTGATCGTCAGCGGCGCGAACAGCCAGGTGAAGCTCTGTGGCGTCATCAGAAACGCCACCAGCACCACGAGCGCGATGCCGCGAACGATGAGCGCGCCGCGGCTCATTGCGGCCCCGCCGCCTTGCTCATCAGCAGGTCGCGGCGAATGCGCCCAACAATCCTGCCGCTGTCCTCGACCGGCAGCGCGTCGCGTCCCGACCACAGCGCCTCCGCGTAAGCGTCGTGCAGCGACGTCTCGATGCCGACCGGGGCGCCCGCCGCGTCGCCCGGCTCGACATATTTGCCGACCGTCTCAAGCGTCAGCAGCCGGAACGGTCGCTCGCTGCGTCCGATCAGTTCGGCGACGAACGGCGTTGCGGGATGGCCGATGATCTCACGCGGCGTGGCGTATTGCACGAGCTTGCCCTGATCCATGACGGCGACCCGATTGCCGAGAGCCGTCGCTTCTTCCATGTCGTGCGTCACCAGAATGATGGTGGTGCCCGAGTGTTTCTGCACCGCCATCAGGTCCGACTGTGCCTTGCGCCGGATGATTGGATCGAGGGCGCCAAACGGCTCGTCCATCAGCAGCAGTTTTGGATCCGCCGCCAGCGCTCGGGCCACGCCGACGCGCTGCTGCTGGCCGCCGGACAGTTCGTAGGGCAGCCTGTTGCGGAACTGCGCCGGATCGAGGTCGAACCGGGCGAGCAACTCGTCGATCTTGGTCGCAATCCTGGCCTTGTCCCAGCCGAGCAGTGTCGGCACCGTGCCGATGTTTTCGCCGACCGTGCGGTGCGGAAAGAGCCCGTAGCTCTGGATCACGTAACCGATGCGACGGCGCAGCTCGTAAGGCGCGACGGCGCGGGTGTCCGCCCCGTCGATCAGCACCGTGCCCGAGCTGGGTTCGATCAGTCGGTTGATCATTCTGAGCAATGTCGTCTTGCCCGACCCCGAGGTGCCAACCACGGCAATGACCTCGCCGTCGTCAACCGACATGCTCACGTGATCGACCGCTGTTGTCGCTTCGAATACTTTGGTGAGCCCGTCGATCTCGATCATCGTTTCACTCCGTGCTCATTGGCCGCTGCGCCAGCTCGACAAAGGCGTCCAGCACGATCGCCGAAGCAAACGCAAGGATCACGGTTGGCACCGCGCCCAGCAGCACAAGATCCATCGCCGTTTGCCCGATCCCCTGGAAGACGAAGACGCCGAGCCCGCCGCCGCCGATTAGCGCCGCGATGGTTGCGAGGCCGATGTTCTGCACCAGCACGATGCGGATGCCGGTAAGCACCACCGGAAACGCCAGCGGCAACTCCACTGATCTCAGCCGCTGCCCGTCGGTCATGCCCATGCCGCGCGCCGCATCGTTCACCGCCTCCGGCACGCCGAGAATGCCGATCACCGTATTGGCGACCACCGGCAGCAGCGAATAGCCGAACAGCGCGAGCAGCGCCGGGGCGGTGCCGATCCCGGAGATGCCGATGGCCGCGGCGCCCGGGACATGCAACGCTATCCAGGCCAGCGGCGGGATCAGCAGCCCGAACAGCGCGATCGATGGAATGGTCTGGATGACGTTGAGGACGTTGAGCGTCACGGTCCGCAGCCGTTTGAGGCGCACCGACGCGATGCCGAGCGGTACGCCGACGATCAGCGCTGCCGCGAGCGAACCGAACGCAAGCATCACATGCGTGCCGCTCTCGCGCCAGAATGCATCCGCGCGGTTGGCATATTCCTTGAATACCGAGAGATCGGCGAGGGCGCCGCTAAACAGGATAACCGCGAGGACCATCCCGAGGAGCGCCAATACGCCGATGCGGGTCAGCGGCTTCGGTTTCAGCTGTACCAGCGCGTCGGCCACCAGAATGCCGAATGCGAACAGCAGCACCCAGAACCCGGCACCGGGCGAAACGCGAGCCAGCTTGTCGCCGGCGGGTGTGAGAAACGTCGCCGCCCGGCCCACGGCAATGATCAGCACACAGAGCGCCCCCAGTCCGCTGAGGAGCCGCACCGGTGCCGACGTGCGAAACAGGGCAATGGCCGCCATCACGACAAGCGCTGCAAGAAAAATCACGGCGGGTTGCATCGGTAGCGACTCAAGCACCATGCGGCCATGCCCGGGCACGATGCGGTTGGGCCGCACGCTGGCGAACGGCAATACCAGCCCGAGCACCGTCAGCGCCGCGATCACCACGCCCAGCTTATTGACGCCGCTGCGCCGGAGCGCGGTGGTAGCCGCCATCATGCCCCCGGAGAAGATGATGGGCGACGTTCGCCGCCCATCCCAGATGATCTTACTTCACGAAGCCGTTGGTCTTGAGGAAGTCGGTGGCGACTGCCGCGGCAGTTTCGCCCCCGACCTGCACGCGGCCGTTAAGCGTCTGCAGCGTCACCAGATCGAGCTTGGCGAATACCGGAGCCAGTAGCGTCTCGATCTGCGGATACTGCTTCAGCGCCGCCTCGCGGATGATCGGCGCGGGGTTGTAGATCGGCTGCACGCCCTTGTCGTCGTCCATCACGGTCAGCCCCGATGGGGCGATGCCGCCGTCGGTGCCGTAGACCATCGCGGCATTGACGCCGGATGTCTGCCCGGCCGCCGCTGCAATCGTCGCAGCGGTATCGCCGCCCGACAGCGTCACCAGCTGGTCAGGCGACAACGTGAAGCCATAGGTCTTCTCGAAGGCGGGGAGGGCGGCCGGCGAGTTGACGAACTCCGACGAGGCCGCGAGCTTCACCGTGCCACCGCCGGCGACATACTTGCCGAAGTCGCTGAGCGTCTTGAGGTTGGCCGGACCGGCCACGTCGCTCCGCACCGCGATGGCCCAGGTATTGTTTGCCGGGGCAGGGGCCAGCCAGACGATCTTGTTGGCGTCGTAGTCGAGCTTCTTCACCTCGGCATAACCCGCCTTGGCGTCGTTCCAGATCGGCTTGTCCGCCTCGTTGAAGAAGAAGGCTCCGTTGCCCGTATATTCGGGGTAGATGTCGATCTGGCCGGCGGTGATCGCGCCGCGCACGACCGAGGTGTTGCCGAGTTGAATCTTGTCCGTGGTCGGAACGCCGTTGGCGTCGAGCACCTGCTTTATGATGTTGCCGATAACACCGCCCTCGGTGTCGATCTTGGATGAAACGACCACCTGCGCCTGTGCCGCAGTCGCCATTAGAGCGAGCGCAAAGGCGCCCGCGAGCAATTTCGAAAAGACGCTCACTTGTTTCTCTCCATGCTGAAACCGCCGTGTGTTGCACATCCGGCGCTTGGGGCGACACCCCTCAAACCCTATTGAACGTGCCGACGCCAGATATGGTTTCGCGGCGAGAACGATCAATGATCCAGCATCGCTCTCCAGCAGGATAGACTTCCAAAAACTGCCGGTTTCTTAGGCGATATTAGCCGTTCTCCAACCAGCGCAGGTCTTCCGGGGTCAGCCGGATGTCGAACGCCTTGATGGAGTCGTCGAGCTCGCCCAGCGTCCGTGGTCCGATCAGCGGGATCGACGGGAAGGGCTGTGCGAGGACATAGGCCAGCGCCACATGGATCGGGCTCTTGCCGAGCCTGTTGGCGAGCTCGATCGCCCGGTCCCGCCGGGCGAAATTGCCGTCCGAGTACCAGGTGTTCACCAGCTCCGCATTGTCGCGCTTGTCGCGCCCCGCGCGGTCGGTGAAGAAGCCGCGCGCCTGGCTCGACCACGAGAAGTTTGGGATCTGGTGCTCCGTCAGCCACGCCTTGTACGGTGCGTCCGATGCGGCGATGCACCCGGCCCAGATCGGCTCGATCATTTCCGCCAGCGCGAAATTGTTAGAGAGAGCCGAGGGCGCCCGCTTGCCGGTGCGCTTGGCATAGGCGATCGCCTCGTCCATGCGCTCGCGCGTCCAGTTCGAGCCGCCGAACGGGCCGCGGATGCGGCCCGCCTTGACCTCGGCGTCCATCGCATCGACGAACTCGCCGACCGGCACATCGAGGTTGTCGCGGTGCATGAAGTAAATGTCGACATAGTCGGTCTGCAGCCGGTCGAGCGTCACCTTAAGCTGCTTGCCGATGGCATCGGGATAGCAGAGCGGCGTGTGTGCCCCCTTGCCGATGATCACCATGTCGCCGCGCACGCCGCGGTTCTTCTGCCACTCGCCGAGCAGCTTCTCCGTGTAGCCCGCGCCATAGACGAAAGCCGTGTCGAAGAGATTCCCGCCGGCCTCCCAGAAGGCATCGAGCATGATCGCGCCGGAGGCGAAGGTGCGGAAATCCTCAAAGCCCATCGCGACGATCGAGGCCGGCTTGTTGAGCCCGGGGATCGAGCGCTTGCGGATTGGCCCGAGATTGGCGCCGAGCTCGCGCCCGGAAATCGTCTTGGTGCGGCGAGACGGCTTCTCGATGTCGTATTCGAGGCCGGCCCCCGCACGCCACAAATCGAGTACGCGGGCGTTGCCCAGGCTGTCGGCCCAGCTCATGCCGGGCGATGCGAATTCCTGCCGGCCAGCGCGGATCGCCTCGCCCGCTCCGTCGGCCTCGAACGAGTAGAGATGCCCGACATCGCCGACCGTGATCGTCTCGCGCTTGCCGTCGGGCGCGGTGATATGAATGTTACCCGGTCCACCATCGCGGTTGCCGCCGGCAAACCAGAAATCGGGGACCTCGATGCGTCCTTTCGTGCCATGGATGCGCAGCACGTTCTCGAGATTGACGAACACCGCACAAGAGACCTGCGCCAGAATGCCGTTCTCGAACTGGAGCACCGCCGCCGACCACTCGTCCGTGCCCGCCTGGCCCAGGTGTGCCGTGCCCGCTACCTTGATCGGGTTGAGAAACGGCTTACCCGCGGCCGCGCCGGCGATGAAGCGCGACATCGACACCGGATAACCGCCGACGTCGAGGATGCCGCCGCCGGCCAGATCATTGGCGAACAGCCGGTGTTCCGGCATGAACTTCGACATCTGGAAGCCGAAGCTCGACTGGATCATCCGCACCTCGCCGATGGTGCCGTTGCCGACCAGCTCGCCAATCTTCTTGGTCAGCGGATGGAGGCGATACATGAATGCCTCGCCCACGAAGGTTCCGGCCTTCTTGTGCGCGTGGAAAACCGCGTCGATCTCGAAGGCGCTCAGCGCCAGCGGCTTTTCGACCAGCGCATGCTTGCCGCCCTCCGCCGCCTTGATCGCCCATTCGGCGTGACCCGGATGCGGCGTCGCGATATAGACCGCATCGACCTCGGGGTCGGCGAGCAACGCGTCATAGCCTGCGTGAATACGCGTGCCTGGGAAATTGGTGGCCAGGCTCGGTTTGCTCGGATCGCGGCTCGCGATGGCAACCAGTTCGCCGCTCTTTGAGTTCTTGACGCCAGCCGCAAATGCCTGGGCGATGGCGCCCGGCCCGATGATGCCCCAGCGAATCTTCGACGTCGCAGCCAATTCAAATCTCCCTCGAACCGGTCCGGTCGCCTTCGTCGGAGGGACTCAAGGACGGGTCTGAGGGACTAATATGTTAGTCGCGGGATTGCCGCCAGCGGTCTCAGTGGATCGCGGTAAGGAACATGCCGGCAAGCACCATGATCATCGCGGCGGCGATGACCGAGCCAACCAGCAATTGCTTGGCACGACTGTGCTCCTGCGCAATGTCGTAGCGCACCAGCGGCGCCGGCTTCATGTCCGAGTGACTGAGATGGATGAACGACATTTGTACGCACTCCTCCGATGCTGGAGTGTGCGGGCGGCGATCGGCTTTGGCGACAACCGTCTGGATTCGCCGTTAATTTAGTTCAAATGCGCGCAAAGCCATGCAGTGTGACTTCGCGGCCATTTTCCCGCCCCTGGCCCTGTGCCATATCCACCGCCGTCCTGCCTCGCTCCCGGAAATATCAGACATGTCCATCACCCGCCGCGCTTTCATCGTTATCGGGGCCGGCGTCTCGCTGAGCGCCTGTGCCTCCATTGGGGGCTTTGGCACGGTCGTACCAAGCGGCGCGACGACCCCGCAACAGCTGACGCAGGCCTCGATCCTCGCGGCCGTCAACGAAGCGCGCCGCATCAACGGCAACCACGCGCCGATGACTTACAACAGCATGCTGGAAGCGGCGGCCCGCTCGCAGGCGAACCTGATGGCCGAGAAAGATACGCTCGCACACAATCTCGGCGTCACGCTGCGCGAGCGGGTCACCGCTGCGGGTTACGAAGGGGCAGTTGGCGAAAATATCGCCGGCGGCCAGCAGACCCTGCAGCAGGCGATCGAAGGCTGGCTCAATTCGCCGGGGCACCGGGCGACGCTGCTCAGCGACAAGTTCACCGAGTTTGGACTCGCCGTCACCCGCGTCGCCGCCGGCCGCAAGTCGAAATACGGCATCTATTGGTGCTTCATCGCCGGCGGTAGTTTTGCGGCGTGGCAGAGCTAGGCGCGCTCGCCGCTACTTCGTCAGCGTCCGCCGCACTGCGTCGCGCCATCCGGCGATCTTCTTCTTGCGGATCGTCGGGTCCATCGACGGATTGAACTGCCGCTCGAGCGACCAGCGCTTCGAGAATCCCCTCATGTCCGGCCAGACGCCCGCCTGCCAGCCGGCGAGCCACGCTGCACCCAGCGCCGTCGTCTCGAGGATCGTCGGCCGGTCCACCGGCACATCGAGGATGTCGCTCAGGAACTGCATCGTCCAATCGGACGCGACCATGCCGCCATCGACGCGCAGCACGGTATCGCGCGCCCCCTTCCAGTCCTTGCGCATCGCCGCCAGCAGATCCTGCGTTTGATACGCCACCGACTCGAGTGCCGCCCGCGTCAGGTCTGACGCACCCGTATTGCGCGTCAGCCCATAGAGCGCGCCGCGCGCGTCGGCGTCCCACCACGGCGCGCCGAGACCGACGAAAGCCGGCACGAGATAGACCTCGGACGCCGGGTCGGAAGCCCTCGCCAGTGCTGCGGTATCGGCCGAATCCTTGAACAGCCGCAGCTTGTCGCGGAGCCACTGCACCGAGGCCCCGGCCATGAAGATCGCCCCCTCGAGCGCATAAGTCGATTTGCCGTTGAGCCGGTACGCAACCGTGGTCAGCAGCCGGTTGCGCGAGCGCACGATGTCCTTGCCTGTATTGAGCAAAGCGAAGCAGCCGGTGCCATAGGTCGACTTCATCATGCCTGGCTCGAAACAGGCCTGCCCGATGGTCGCCGCCTGCTGGTCGCCTGCCGCTCCGCAGATCGGGATCGCGGCGCCGAGCACCGTGCGTTCGGTCCGGCCGAAATCGTCGGCATTGTCCTTGATCGCCGGCAGCATGGACCGCGGCACCTGGAACAGCTCGAGCAACTCGTCGTCCCAGTCGCCGGTCTCGATATTGTAGAGCAGCGTTCTGCAGGCGTTGGTCGCGTCGGTCGCGTGCGACGCGCCGTTGGTCAACCGCCAGATCAGGTATGAATCGACCGTGCCGAAAGCCAGCTCGCCGCGCTCGGCACGCTTGCGCGCGCCTTTGACGTTGTCGAGAATCCAGCCGATCTTGGTCGCCGAGAAGTACGGGTCGAGGAGCAGCCCGGTTTTCTTCGCGACCAGCTTCTCTTTGCCCGCCGCCTTCAGCCGGTCGCAGATCCGCGCCGTGCGGCGGTCCTGCCAGACGATGGCGTTGTGGATCGCCTTGCCGGTCGCCTTGTCCCAGACGATCGTCGTCTCGCGTTGGTTGGTGATGCCGATCGCGGCGATCTCTGCGGCCGTGATACCGGCCTTCTTCATCGCCGTCTTGCACGCCCAGAGGCAGGTCGCCCAGATTTCCTCCGGCACGTGCTCGACCCAGCCCGAGGCCGGGAAGTGCTGGGTGAACTCCATCTTGCCCAAGCCGACGATCTG
>CAZNAE010000120.1:0-10111 GCA_964570695.1 uncultured Devosia sp. | reverse complement strand
TGGTGACGCCACTGTCGCGGAGCTTCCTGCTGTTCTCGAAGATCGCCGCTGCCACGGCGCTGTCGATCCTGCAGGTCTATGCATTCCTCTTGGTATCGCGCATCGCCGGCTTCGGCTTTCCGGGCTTCGGCTGGATCTTCATCCTGCCGGCGATCTTCTTCGTCGGCATGATGCTCGGCTCGATCGGGCTCCTCGTCTCGGTCTACACGCCCAAGCTCGAGAACTTCGCCGGCATGATGAACTTCGTGGTGTTCCCGATGTTCTTTCTGTCGGCAGCGCTCTATCCGCTGTGGAAACTGCGCGAGGCCGGGGCGGTGGCGATCTACTGGCTCGCCGTCTGCAATCCGTTCACTTACGCGGTCGAGCTCATCCGCTTTGCCGCCTACGGGCAGGTCGAGTGGGTCTCGCTGGCCGTGGTCATCGGCTGCACCGTGGTGGCATTCCTCCTCGCCGCGCGTGGCTACGATCCGCAGGCTGGCGCGATCCGCAACGTCAAGCGCGCCTAAGCCGCAAGCGTCGTTTCTGGGGTCGGGCGCCGGATCATCACCGGCGCCGACCGCGTTTCCGCGATATGGTGCGAGGCCGCGCGAGCGGTCGATTTCAAACCGGCGATCGCCCCTAAGGCCCTGGCGCGTTAACACTTTCTTACCTATGCGAGAATGTCGCAGCAGCCATTCACGCACGGCAGTTGACGCGCTACGTACGCTTATTATATGTCCGCTTATCATAAGCACACGTAGAAAATCCCGATGACGCAGGAAATGAATAAAGAGGGGTCGATCGGCTACCTCGTCCATGAAGTGGCGCGGCTGTTCCGCCGCCGTTTCGAGGATGAGGCGCGGATTCATGGCGTGACCCTGCCGCAGTGGCGCGCCCTCGCCGAGATCTCTCACAATGAGGGGATTTCGCAGGTGGCGCTGGCCGGCTGCATCGATACCGATCCCATGACGTTGAGCGGCATCCTCGACCGGCTGGAAAAGCGCGGTCTGATCGAGCGCTACACCGATCCCAACGACAGCCGCGCCAAGCTGGCGCGTTTGGCACCGGCCGGCCATGAGCTGGTCAATACCGCCCGCAACGTCGGACGCGAACTCTACACCAATGCGCTCGACGGCCTCAGCGAGGACCAGCGCGCTGAAATGACCGCGGGGCTCATTTGCATCCGCAACAACCTTGTCAATTTGACTGCCGAGCAGAAGGAAGCCGTCTAAATGAATGCCCGTGTAACTGAACCCAAGCCCGGCGAAGCCACTGTCGTCACGATGCCGCGCGCCGAAACGCGCGCTGAAAAGAGCACTCCGCCGCAGCAGCCCGAAGCTCCGGCGCAGGCTGCCGCTCCCGTTGCCGCCCCCAAGAAGAAGGGCAGCCGCCGTCTCATCCTGATGATTGTCGTGCCGCTCGTACTCGTCGTCGGCGGTGGCTATTTCTGGCTCACCGGCGGCCGCTACGAAGACACCGACAACGCCAATGTCGAGCAGGCCAAGGTTTCGCTCTCGGCCGATATCTCTGGACGCATCAGCGGCGTCAATGCTGGTGAGAACCAGTTCGTGAAGGCCGGCGACGTGCTCTTCACCATCGATCCGGAGCCGTACCAGATCGCGCTTGACCAGGCGAACGCCGCGCTCGCCACGGCCCGCGTCAATGTCGAACAGCTCAAGGTTGCGTACGGCACCGCGACTGCCACGCTGAACTCGGCGCAGGCGACCCTCGCCATCCGCAAGGATGCCTTCGACCGGCAGAACGCGCTGGTGCAGCAGGGCGTCAATTCGAACTCGGCGCTCGACGACGTCAAGCTCGCCTACCAGCAGGCGCAGGCCTCGGTCGATCTCGCCAACCAGCAGGTCGCCGCGGCGACGGCAGCGCTGGGCGGCGATCCGGCCATCGCCACCGACAAGCACCCGGCGGTGCTCGCCGCGGTTGCGGCAGTCGATGCCGCCAAGCGCAACCTCGCCAAGACGACCGTCGTCGCCCCGGCGGACGGCGTCGTGAGCAACGTTTCGAGCCTCAATGCCGGCCAGTTCATCGCAACGGGTACGACGATCGCGACGCTGGTCGAGACTGGCGGCTCGTGGGTCGAGGCGAACTTCAAGGAAACGCAGCTCACCGACATCAAGATCGGCCAGCCGGCAACGATCGCGGTCGATGCCTATCCGGGCAAGCTGACCGGTACGGTCGAGAGCATCGGGGCCGCGACCGGCGCCGAGTTCTCGCTGATCCCGGCGCAGAATGCGACCGGTAACTGGGTCAAGGTGGTGCAGCGCATCCCGGTTCGCATCAAGCTCGATGCGAGCGCCACCAACGATCAGCTGCGCAGCGGCATGAGCTCCACGGTTTCGGTCGACACCGGCCGCTCGACGCTCGACAAGATGCTCGGTCACTAAACTCATCGGGCGCGGTTCAAGCCGCGCCCGCGCTGCCCATTTTCGGAAGTTCCCCATGGCCAACGCTGCCACGCAAACATTTTCCGCCCCGACGATCATCGTCAAGCACAAGGGCCTGCTGACCGTCGCGCTGATGCTCGGCACCGTCATGCAGGTGCTCGACACGACGATTGCCAACGTCGCGCTGCCGCACATGGCGGCATCGCTGGGCGCCGCGCAGAACGAAATCACGTGGGTGCTGACCTCCTATATCGTCGCCGCCGCCATTGCGACGCCGCTGACCGGCTGGGTGAGCGACCGCATCGGCCAGAAGCGGCTGTTCCTGTTTTCTGTGATCGGCTTCACCCTGGCCTCGGCGCTCTGCGGCATCGCCACGAGCCTGCCCGAGATGGTGATGTTCCGCATCCTGCAGGGCATCTGCGGCGCCTTCATCGCGCCGCTGGCGCAGACGGTCCTGCTCAACATCAATCCCAAGGAGCGGATCGGCCAGGCGATGGCGATCTATGGCATGGGCATCATGGTCGCCCCGATCATCGGGCCGACGCTTGGCGGCTATCTGACCGAGAGCTTCGATTGGCGCTGGGTGTTCCTGATCAACTTGCCGGTTGGCATTCTGGCCGTGTCAATGCTGCTGCTCTATATGCCCGAGACCACCATCAAGACTCGCCGGTTCGACTTCTTCGGCTTCGGTATGCTGGCGCTCGGCGTCGGCGCGCTGCAGCTGCTGCTCGACCGCGGCGCCGACAATTTCTGGTTCGAGTCGCCGGAGACCTGGATCGAACTGGGCCTCGTGATCAGCGGCCTGTGGGTGTTCGTCACGCACAGCCTGACGGCAGAGAACCCGTTCATCGATCTGCGTATCTTCAAGGACCTGAACTTCACCCTCGGGTCGGTGTTCATGTTCATCGTCGGCATCACGCTGTTCTCCGGCCTGGCGCTGTTGCCGCCGCTGCTGCAGAACCTGATGGGCTATCCGGTTATCTTCTCGTCGATCATCATGGCGCCGCGCGGCTTCGCGACGTTCCTGTCGATGATGATCGTCGGCCGGCTGACCGGCAAGGTCGATGCCCGCATCATGATGCTGTTCGGCATCGGCATGATGGCCTACTCGCTCTACTCGATGACCAGCTTCAACCTGCAGATGGACTACTGGCCGGTCATCATTACCGGCTGTATCCAGGGTTTCGGCATGGGCTTCCTGTTTGTGCCGCTGTCGACAATGGCCTTCGCCACCATCGCGCCGAAATTCCGCGCCGATGGCACGGCGATGTTCAGCCTCGTGCGTAACATGGGGCAGGGCGTCGGCATCTCGCTGGTGACGGCGGTGCTGGCCAACATGCTGCAGGTCAACCACCAGGAAATCGGCGAGCGGCTGACGGCGACGTCGCAGGCGGTGGCCAATCAGATGCCGTCGCTCCTGACAGGCGATCCGCAGGTCGTTTCGATCATCAACGGTCTCGTCTCCCAGCAGGCCGCGATGGTGAGCTATCTCGACGATTTCTGGCTGATGATGTTGCTGAGCCTCAGCGCCATTCCGCTGATCCTCTTGCTGCGCGGTCCCAAGAAGGTGGTCGCCGCCAAGCCCAAGACGCAGGAAGAAATCGCCCTCGAGCGCGCCCACGCGATGGCGGAATAGTTACCTACCTCCTCCAAGGTAAGTCCCAAGCCCGACTTGTGAAAACAAGCCGGGCTTCTTAAGTTTGGCCCATCCATGACCATGCCAGCCGTCAGCTCGAGTTCCCGGCCCCGTCCGGGCCGGAATGTCTTCCGCCCGCGCGGGAGCAATCCGGACGACGTGCTGATGGAGGCGACCTGGCCCGAGATGCTGGCGCCGATGGCCTACATCTATCGGCGCTACTTTCACGAAGCGCGCTGGCTGCTGGCGGGCGTCGCCATCATCGTCTTCTTCTCGGCCATCGCCGGCGTCGCCGCGCCCTACGTGTTCTCGCGGCTGATCGATGCGCTGCGCTCCGACAGCTGGGGCACCACCATCGTCTGGGCCTTTGTCGGCTACGGCGTGCTGTTCGGCATCAGCCAGGCGCTGAACGGCATGGTCAACTACATGGCGATGATGAGTGCCGAGAATCTCAACTTCATCGCCGGCACAGCCTTCTTCGAGCGGCTGCTCAAAAAGACCATCACCTTCTTCATCGACTACAATCCGGCCGAGATCCAGCAGGCCAAGTCGCGCGGCCAGAACGCGGTCTACACGCTGGTGCAGCTCGGGCTGATCGTGCTCATCCCGGGCGTCGTGCAGATCGTGCTGACGCTCCTGGTGCTCGGCGCTTCGATCAATCTCGAGATCGTCGCGATCGTCTTCATTTACGGCACGGCGTTCATCGCCTTCACCTTCTTCGCCAATCGGTGGACCCGGCCCTACCTCGACGCCGCCATTAAGGCCGACCAGGCCAATTCGAAGTTCGTCGGCAATTCGATCAACGCCATGGAGACGCTGCGCTATTTCGGCGGCGACCAGTGGATTGCCGGGCGCTTCGCCGAACAGGCGCGCGAGGTGCGTGACAGCTGGGCCACCTTCGCGACGCGCCGCATCCTCTATTCGCTGATCTTCGGTGCCATGCTCGCCGCGCAGATCGGCATCACCTACTTCGTCCTGCTGCCGCGCTACCATTCCGGCGAGATGACCATCGGCGACGTGGTGCTGTTCGACTCGCTGCTGCTGCAACTCAACCGTCCGTTCCAGACCATCGGCTCGTCGATCGACGATCTGTTGCGCTCCTATTCGCGCTTCATCCCGTTCGCCAAGATGTGGGGCGCCGAGGAGGAGCCGGATGTAGCGCCCGACCGCAATTTCCATCTCAAGGGTGGTGCCGTGGCGTTCGAGCATGTCGGCTTCTCGTACCGCGACAAGCCGGCCGTCTCCGATGTGAGCTTTGCCGCCCGCCGCGGCCGGCTCAATTTCCTCACCGGCCAGACCGGCTCGGGCAAGACCACGCTGTTCAAGCTGGCGCTGAAGTCGCTGGAGCCCGGCACCGGGCGTGTCCTCGTCGACGGCACGCCGCTCAGCGAGATCGCGAGGGTCGACTGGTATTCCGTAATCGGCGTCGTGCCGCAGGAGATCATGCTGCTCAACGATTCGATCAGCTCCAACATCGTACTCGGCCGGCCGCTCGACGAAAAGAAGCTGCGGCATGCGGTAGAACAGGCTTCCATCAGTCGCTTCATCGACAGCCTGCCGGAAGGCCTCGAGACCCGCATCGGTGAGCGTGGCCTGAAGCTGAGTGGAGGCGAGCGGCAGCGTGTCGCTATCGCCCGCGCTCTCTACGCCGACCCGCAGATCCTGTTCCTCGACGAGGCGAGTTCGGCGCTCGACGAGCGCACCGAGGCTGAGATCATGGGCGAGATCCGCAATCTCGCTGACGAGATGACGATCATTGCCATCACGCATCGCAAGACGGTGATCGCGCCGGGAGATGCGGTGGTGGAGTTGACGCCGGCCGGCGTCAGCGAGCGGATCGCCGCCTAGAAGCAGCCTCTAGAGCTGGCCGGTCAGCATCAGGATCGGCGTCGCGGCGAGCGTGACGACGAGCACCCAGAACCAGGCGAGCTGCAGAAGGTCGGTCATCGGGCCATTCTGAACGCTTATGGTGAACGAGCGGTAAATCCGGAATTGGGGCTTGCCAAATCCGTTTGCCTGTCCCAACCTGAGGACAACTTCAACAGCGAGAGGAGGTGATCCAATGTCACATCAGAAATCGTCGGTTTCGAAAGGTTTTGGATCGTTGCGCTTTCTTATGGAGCAGCCTCTGTAGTTGCCGCAGCGGTCTCGGGCTTCAGTGCCCAGAGGCCGATCAAGCCGCGAAATCGGGAACGGGCCGCCAATCTGGCGGCCCTTTCTTTTTTTGCCCGGCCCGCGAACCTGAACGGCAGATGAACAGGGCGCGATGGCTGAGTTCAGGCCGCCGCCCGCAGAATGTTCAGTTCACAGCGTCAAACATGCGACCCCAAAGCTCTGCAAGGAGACCCAACATGCCACGCTTCCCCAAGCTCTCGACCATCGTCCGATCCGCCGTCCTCGCCATTGCGCTCGGCGGCGCCACGATCGGCGCAACCGCACCTGTCATGGCGGCGCCGCCGCACATCGATCTCCATTTCGGTTTCGGTGGCGGCGGCATCTCGATCGGCGGCGGCCGCTACTGCATGAGCGACCGCCAGGTCCGCTTCCTGCTGCGCGACCAGGGCTACAGCGATGTCTACTTCCTCGACCGGCACGGCCGCGTCGTGGTGCTCCACGCCGAGCGCCACCACCGCGACTACCGCATCACCGTGGATACCTGCCGCGGCCGGATCATCTCGATCGACCGCACCCACCACTAAGCCGCAACGTCGACAATTATCCGAGGGAGGGGCCGCCAATCTGGCGGCCCTTTCCGTTTTGGGTTAGGACCACCGCCATGAACGCCCTGACCCAGACCGCGCCTGCGAGTAGACTGATGCCGTATCAATCGCGGCGCACCTTTGCGATCATCTCGCACCCGGACGCCGGCAAGACCACGCTGACCGAAAAGCTGCTCGCGGCCTCGGGTGCTATCCAGCAAGCCGGCGCGGTGCGCGGCCGCGCCAACCAGCGCGCTACGCGCTCGGACTGGATGGAGATCGAGCAACAGCGCGGCATCTCGATTTCGTCGTCGGTGATGACCTTCGAGCATGAGGGGCTGACCTTCAACCTGCTCGACACGCCCGGCCACTCCGATTTCTCCGAGGACACTTACCGGACGCTGACGGCGGTCGATGCGGCGGTGATGGTGATCGACGTTGCCAAGGGTATCGAGAGCCAGACGCTGAAGCTGTTCGAGGTGTGCCGGCTGCGCGACATCCCGATCATCACCTTCGCCAACAAGGTTGACCGCGAGGGCAAGAACCCGATCGCCATCCTCGACGAGATCGCCGACACGTTGGCGCTGGACGTCAGCCCGGTGGTCTGGCCGCTGGGGCAGGGGGTCGACTTCAAGGGTATCGTCGATCTCGTCGGCGGCCGCATCCTGACGCCACAGGGCGCGATGCTGAAGGAATTTGCCGATCCCGACACGCTGCTCAACGATCCGGCGCTCACCGATGATCCAGTGATCAAGGCGTCGCTGGAATCGCTCGAGCTTGCCCGCATCGGCTATCCTGCCTTTGACCTCGCGACCTATCGTGCGGGGCATCTGACGCCGGTGATCTTCGGCTCGGCGCTGAAGACCGTGTCGGTGCCCGAGCTGCTCCGCTCGCTCGGCGCGTGGGCGCCCGAGCCGCGGCCGCAGCCGGCCGAGCCGGCGCCGATCTTTCCGTATGAGCCGAAAGTCACCGGCTTCGTCTTCAAGGTGCAGGCCAACATGGACGCCAACCACCGCGACCGCGTGGCGTTCCTCCGCATGGCGTCGGGCACCTTCAAGCGCGGCATGAAGCTGCGCAACGTCCGCACCGGCAAGGACCTCGCCGTCGCCAACCCGATGTTCTTTTTTGGGCACAATCGTGAGCTCGCCGACGAGGCGGTGGCCGGCGACATCGTCGGCATTCCTAATCACGGCACGCTCAGTGTCGGGGACACGCTGACCGAGGGCGCGACCATCAAGGTCACCGGCATCCCAAACTTCGCCCCGGAAATCATCCGCCGCGTCCGCCTCACCGATCCGATCAAGGCCAAGCAATTGGCGAAAGCGCTGAGCGACCTCGCCGAGGAGGGCGTGGCACAGGTGTTCCGCCGCCTGGTCGGCGCCGACTACATTGTCGGCGTCGTCGGCCAGCTGCAGCTCGAGGTGCTGCAGGCGCGCATCCTCAAGGAATACAACGTGCCCATCAGCTTCGAGAGCATCAATTTCGAGATGGCGCGTTGGGTGCGGAGCGACGACAAGAAGGCGCTCGATACCTTCATCGCCGCGCAAAAACTCGAGTTCGCCGAAGACAAAGACGGCGATCCGGTCTACCTCGCGCAATCCGCCTGGTGGCTCGGCCGGGCCCAGCGCGACAACCCCAAGGTCGAATTCCTGACCACCAAGGAACGCCACTGATGCGGATCACCGGCTACGAGATCACGCGGTTCCAGTTCGCGCGCGATCGGGTCATCGGCGACAGCCAGGTGCGGATCACCGACGCCAATGTCGCGGCGCTGGAACTGATCGACGAGCGGGGCCATCGTGGTCTTGGGTTCGTCCTCAACCTCTTCCACCCGCTGCCGGCTCAGCCCGAGATCGCCCGCATCTTCGCCGAGGAGATCTGGCCTGGGCTCGAAGGGCAGTTGCCGATGGGCCTCGTGCATCGTGTCAACCGCCCGCGTGGCGGCAATCAGCGCAGCGCCTCGCTGCCGTTCCACGAGGCCGTGCAGGTGGCGCTGTGGGATCTGCTCGGCCAGCAACAGGGCCTGCCGTTGCACCAGATGCTCGGCAGCCGGCGCAACAAGGTCCGTGCCTATGCGTCGGGCCTCGATTTCCACCTCAGCGACAGCGAATTCACCGAGCTCTTCGGCCGCGCCGACGCGCTCGGTTATACCGCCTTCAAGATCAAGGTCGGTCACCCGGATTTCGAGCGCGACCTGCATCGGCTGGGCCTGCTGGCAAAGACCGTGCATCCCGGGGCGCGCATCATGGTCGATGCCAACGAAGCCTGGGGCGCCAAGGAAGCGGCGGCAAAGCTCACCACCATCCGCGATGCCGGTTTCGAGCTGCTCTGGGTCGAGGACCCGATCCTCCGCAACGATTTCGAGGGGCTGAAGCTGCTCCGTCAGCTCGTGCCCTGGACGCTCATCAACTCGGGTGAATATCTCGACGCGTCCGGTAAGCGCGCGCTGATGGCGGCGCAGGGCACCGACATCCTCAATGTGCATGGTCAGGTCACCGACGTCATGCGCATCGGCTGGCTCGCGGCCGAGCTCGGCATTCCGGTGACGCTCGGCAACACCTTCCTCGAGATGGGCGTGCACATGGCGTGCGCGCTGCCCGAGGTCGAGTGGCTCGAATACTCGTTCCAGAACATGGACCATCTGGTCGAAGAGCCGATGGTCATCAAGGAGGGTTGGATCACTGCACCCGATCGCCCCGGCCACGGCCTCGTATTGTCCAAGGCGGCGCGCACGCAATGGTCGCAGCCCGAAATGATCTCGCGCGACAAGCTCGGGCCGCCGCCGCCCGCCGCCTACAAATAACTCCCATCAAGCAAGGAAGCGTCCCATGACCATCACCCGCCTGCAGCCCGGCAAGCGCATGAGCCAGGCCGTCAAGCACGCCAACACCGTCTATCTCGCCGGGCAGGTCGCGAGCGATCCGAACGGCACGATCGAAAAGCAGACCGCCGAGGTGCTCGCCGCGATCGACAAGCTTTTGGTCGAAGCCGGCACCAGCAAGTCAAAGGTGCTGAGCTGCCAGGTGATCCTCAACAACATCGGCGATTTCGCCGCGATGAACTCGGTCTACGACGCTTGGATCGATCCAGCCAATCCGCCGGCCCGTGCCTGCATCGAAGCCCGCCTCGCGGCGCCGGCGCTCAAGGTCGAGATCATCGCGGTCGCGGCACTGGACTGAAGTAGAGCCGCGTTTCAGAACCGGACGCGCAGCTGTGCGGTAGCAGCCTGGCTGCTACCGTTGGACGCCAGACTGCCGTCATAGCTCAGGCCGAGATCGGCCGTAGCCGAGAGGGCCAGGTCGAGGTTGAGGCTTGCGATCGCACTGTCCACTGCGAGCGGTGTGCCGGCGATGGTGAAGGTCTGGCCGCCGGCGAAGGACAGATCGGCGGTGGTC
>CAZNAE010000119.1:0-10126 GCA_964570695.1 uncultured Devosia sp. | reverse complement strand
GCATACGGGACAAAAGTCCCGCCCGCGCCGCATCTCGATGCGGCGGAGACCACCCCAAACCCGGAAGCCAATCGGCTGTCCGGCGCTTCGGCACGTCCGAAAACCCGTTCTCGAACGCCATTCGCCTTAACCCTAATCACGTCTGAATCCGGCCAGACTCAAACGCCGCAAAACGCGACGGCCTTAAACTCGTCTTTACCTAAAATGCCTATTGTCTGGGTCATCGAGTAGCTGCGTACGAGTTGGACTGATGAGTAATCGCGTAACCGGACAGGCGCTGAGAATTGTCGCCTTTGCCGGCCTGGCAATAGGGTCTGCCTCACTTGCGGGTTGCAGTAGCCTTGGCGGCTTCAACGGTCCGACGGGATCGATCGCTCCGGCGACATCCTCCGGCGGCTCCCAGGCCATGCCGCAAGCCCTCAAGCCTATCTCGACACAAGTCGCCGAAGGTCCATTCACGCCACCTGAAGACATCGGCGGCGGCAGCGGCGGCTTGGTCACCGGCAGCGTGCCGGTGGGTACAGTTTCGAGTTCAACCCTGCCGCCTCTCACGGGAAATGTGAAAATGTCAGCCCAGCCCCAGCTCGCCCCGCTTCCGGTGAAAACCGCCTCGCTGGGCAATGTCTCCACTCCGGCCCCGAGCCTTAGCGTCGTTCCCGCCAACGCCTACACCCACGTC
This sequence comes from uncultured Devosia sp., assembly GCA_964570695.1. Lineage (GTDB taxonomy): Bacteria > Pseudomonadota > Alphaproteobacteria > Rhizobiales > Devosiaceae > Devosia_A. Next base: position 9,447 of record CAZNAE010000119.1, on the reverse strand, counting down.
ATTCAGTCCGGCGAGTCGCTCTACACCATCGCCCGCCACTACGACGTGACCGCTCAGGCGATCATGCAGGCCAACGGCCTGTCGGCGCCCGACAAGATCTTCGTTGGCCAGAAGATCATCATTCCGGGTCGCGCCGATCTCCTCGCCGCCAAGGATGTCGGCGTGCCGAAAGTCGCCGCCGTCGAGCCGATGGCGCTCGCTCCCGCCGAGGCGCCGCTCAAGGTTCCGTCGGCCAAGCCCGCCGCGATCACCACGCCCAAGCTCGCGAGCCCCGACACCACTGCCGCGGCGCCCGTGCAGGTCGCCTCGCTCGATCCGGCGCCGCCCAAGATTGCTCCCGTCGAGCCGGTGATGTCGGGTGCCGACAAGTTCCGCTGGCCGGTCTCGGGCAAGGTGATCACCGACTTCATCGCCAGTAAGGGCACCGGCATCAATATCGATGCGCCGGAAGGCACCGCCGTCCGGGCCGCCGAAAACGGCCAGGTCATCTATGTCGGCTCCGGCGTCGAGGGTTATGGCAACCTGGTCCTGATCCGCCATCCGAACGGCTATGTCTCGGCCTATGCCCACCTCAAGTCGATCAGCGTCGTCAAGGGCGCCAACGTCAATCGCGGCGACAGCATCGGCCTCGTCGGCATGACCGGCTCGGTCAGCCGCCCGCAACTCCACTTCGAGCTTCGCCAGGGTGCGACGCCGGTCGATCCGATCCCGCTGCTCGCCGGCTGAGGTTCAGAAATTCCGCATGGGCCCGCTTCGGCGGGCCTTTCGCACTTCAGATGGACTTGCCCATCTCGCCCGCCAAATTGCGCACGAACTGGATCGCGACGCGCCCCGATCGTGCGCCGCGGGTCTGCGCCCACTCGATCGCCCGTGCCGTCAACGTCACGTCGTCGATCTCGAGGCCGTAGGCACTGCAATAGCCGCGGATCATCTCGAGATAGGTCGGCTGGTCGCAATTGTGGAAGCCGAGCCAGAGGCCGAAGCGATCGGAGAGCGAGACCTTCTCTTCGATTGCCTCGCCCGGATTGATCGCCGTCGCCCGCTCGTTGTCGATCATGTCGCGCGGCATCATGTGGCGGCGATTGGAGGTCGCGTAGAACAGCACATTGTCCGGCCGCCCTTCGAGCCCGCCATCGAGGATCGCCTTGAGCGACTTGTAGCTCGTCTCGTCCTTGTCGAAGCTGAGGTCGTCGCAGAAGACGATGAACCGCGCGTCCTCATGCGCGATCAGCCGCATCAGCCGGGGCAGGGTCTCGATATCCTCGCGGGAAATTTCAATGAGGATCAGCCGGCCATCGATATGCGCCGCAACCTCGGCGTGCACCGCCTTGACGAGTGAGCTCTTGCCCATGCCCCGAGCGCCCCACAACAGCGCATTGTTGGCGGCAAACCCCTTGGCGAACTGCACCGTGTTGGCGAGCAGGGTGTCGCGGACGCTGTCGATGCCCTTGAGCAAGCCGAACGGGATGCGCGCCACCTGCGGCACCGGCATCAGCCGGTCGGCGGCGGCATCCCAGTGATACGCATCGTCGGCGCCGAGGGCCGGGGCGGCCTGCCCGGCTCCTGGCGCCATCGCCTCCAGCCGGTCGGCAATGCGGGCCAGCGACGCGGCGATCTGCGTGAGGGTGTCGTCGGGCATTTTTCGAGGGATTCCTGCGTCGAAAAGGCCGTTGCACAGCCGGAGGAACGGCTTTGCAATCAGCAGGACGCGGCTATATAGTCCGCGCGCTTTTGGCCGGATGGGTAGTCCCATTGCCGGAAACGCAGCCTATATGCGATCAACCGCGGCGTTTTGACAAGCCGACAGTCCATTCGACAAGGAGACCTACATGTTCGTGACCGCCGCTCTCGCGCAGAGCACCGGTGCCCCCGCCGCTGCTGGTGGCGGGATCAATGATCTGCTCATTCAGTTTGCACCGATCCTGCTGCTGGTGGTGATTTTCTACCTGTTGATTTTCCGTCCGCAGCAGAAGCGCGCCAAGGCGCAGCAGACCATGCTTTCGGCGATTTCGCGTGGTGACACTGTGGTGACCTCCGGCGGTATCGTCGGCAAGGTGACCAAGGCCGTCGACGGCGAAGACCTCGAGGTCGAGATCGCCCAGGGGACCCGCGTCAAGCTGGTGCGCGGCATGATCACCGACGTGCGCTCGAAGTCGAACCCGGTCAACGACAACAAGGCCTGAGGGCCTTACCGACAAAACGGCCCTTCAGGGTTACCAAGGACGAATCCAAAGTATGTTGCAGTTCTCGCCGCTCCGCACCGCGATCATCCTCATCGTCGCCGTGCTCGGCATCGTCTTTGCGATCCCGAATTTCTTTTCCAAGGATGCCACGGCCACCTGGCCGGGCTGGCTGCCGCATCAGGGCATGACGCTCGGCCTCGACCTGCAGGGCGGCTCGTATTTGCTGCTGCAGGTCAACCGGGATTCGGTGATCACCGAGCGGCTGAAGACGCTGCGCCGTGACGCGCGGCAGATTCTCGCCGGCGAGAACGGTATCGGCAATATCATCACCACCGATGCCGACGGTCTGACGATCGAGCTGACCGATCCGACCACCAAGGCGGCGGCGCAGGCCGCATTGCAGAAGTTGCAGACCGGCAACGGGGTCCTCGGCATCGGCGGGACGCAGGAACTCGAGTTCGGCGAGACGCCCGACGGCAAGCTGACGGTCAAGCTCAGCGCGCAAGGCATCAACGACCGCATGTCGTCGCTGATCGCCCAATCGATCGAAGTTATCCGTAAGCGCATCGACGAAGTTGGCACCACCGAGCCGACGATCCAGCGCGAGGGCGCCGACCGCGTGCTCGTGCAGGTGCCTGGCTTCCAGGATTCGGCCCGCCTCAAGGAACTGATCTCGAAGACCGCGCGCCTCGAATTCCATCTCGTCCACCCGACGATGACGGCGGCGCAGGCCGAGGCGCAGGGTGTTCCGGCCGGCTACTTCATTGCCCCGAGCAATGACGGCGGCGAGGAACTGCTCAACGAGAACGTTGAACTGGGCGGCGAGGATTTGACCAACGCCCAGCCGGGTTTCGACCCGCAGACCGGCCGCTCGGTCGTGAGCTTCAGCTTCAACACCCACGGCGCCATCGTTTTCGGCGAGATCACCGGCAAGAATGTCGGTAAGCGCTTTGCGATCCTGCTCGATAACAACGTCATCACGGCACCCACCATCCAGCAGGCGATCACCGGCGGCTCGGGCCAGATCACCGGCAACTTCACGCCGGCCTCGGCCAACGACCTTGCCGTGCTGCTGCGCGCCGGTGCGCTGCCGGCAACTCTCGACGTCGCTGAAGAACGGTCCGTCGGGCCGAGCCTCGGCGCCGACTCGATCAAGTCCGGCGTGACTGCCGGCATCGTCGCGGCAATCCTGGTCGTCACCTTCATGGTGATCGCGTACGGCCTCTTCGGCCTCTTCGCCGACATCTCGCTGGTGCTCAACATCATCCTGATCGTCGGCGCATTGTCGCTGCTCGGCTCAACCCTGACACTGCCCGGCATCGCCGGCATGGTGCTGACGCTCGGCATGGCGGTCGATGCCAACGTGCTGATCTACGAGCGCATCCGCGAAGAGCTGAACTCCGGCAAATCAATCCTCGCCGCCATCGACTCCGGCTTCCGGCGCGCCTGGGGCACGATCATCGACTCGCATCTGACGCAGCTGATCGCCGCCGTTGTTCTCTATTTCCTCGGCTCCGGCCCGGTGCAGGGTTTTGCTGTGACGCTCGGTCTCGGCATCGTCACGTCGCTGTTCACCGCCTACACCGTGACGCTCTACTTTGTCGGCCTCTGGTTCCGCATCCGGCGCCCCAAGAAGATCAAGATCCAGCAGTTCCGGTTCATTCCGGACGGCACGACCATCCACTTCATGCAGCTCAGCCGCTACGTGATCATCATCTCGCTGGTCCTGACGGTCGTGTCGATCGGATCGGCCTTCACCAGGGGTTTCAATTTCGGCATCGACTTCAAGGGCGGCTCGGCGATCGAGCTGCAATATGACGGCGATGGTCCGGCCGATCCGGGGCACATTCGCGAAGTGCTCGATACCCTCGGGCTCGGCGATATCTCGGTGCAGAGCTTTGGTACCGACAAGGACGTGCTGGTTCGCATCGAACAGCAGCCCGGTGGTGACGCCGAGCAGCAAGTCGCGCTGAACAAAGTTGGCGCGTCGCTCCTGAGCCAGCACTACGAGGTGCGCCGCACAGAGACGGTGGGTCCGCAGGTGTCGGGCGAACTCGCCCGCAACGGCATCATCGCAGTGCTGGTCGCGCTGGTCGCGATCCTGATCTATGTGTGGTTCCGCTTCGAGTGGCAGTTCGCGCTGGCCGCCATCACCACGACGACGCACGACGTCATCATGACGATAGGTTTGTTCTCGGTGACCGGCATCGAGTTCAACCTGACATCGATCGCGGCCGTGCTGACTCTCGTGGGCCTCAGTCTCAACGAAACCGTCGTCATTTCCGACAGAATTCGCGAGAATCTGCGCAAATACAAGAAGATGGCGCTCCCTGACCTGATCAACCTGTCGATCAACCAGACCATCGTCCGCACCTCGCTCACCGCCTTCACCATCTTCTGCGCGCTGGTGCCACTGGTGCTGTTCGGGGGCGAAGTCATCCGCGGCTTCACCATCGCCATGACCTTCGGCGTGTTCGTCGGCACCTATTCGTCGATCATCGTCGGCGGCCCCATCCTGATCTATTTCGGGCTCAAGGCGCGCGGCGATACACCGGCCGACACCAAGGCGGCCAAGATCCCGAAGCGCGCCGACGGCGCGGCTGTGTAGTCATCAATGGCTGAGCCGGGGCAGGGGTTCTACCCGTACCAGGCCGCGATCGAGGGCTACGGTAATGGCGGCTTTCGCTTTGCCGACATGTCGCATCGCGGCTCGCTGCTCTGCCTGCCGTCAGGCATGCACGCCTGGGATGTACGGGCCCCCGGCGAGATCACGCTCGATAGCCTAGCGCCGGTGTTGGCTGTCGCCGATGAGATCGACGTTCTACTTGTCGGTCTCGGCAGAGATATTTCAGGCTTCGACAAGTCGATCCGCCAAGCATTGCGCGAGCGCAACATCATCGTTGAAGCGGTTGCTACGGGCGGTGCGGTGCGGACCTATAACATCCTCTTGGGTGAAAGCCGGGCTGTCGGCGCCGCGCTGATCGCCGTCGAGTCGGTGCGGTGAAGCCCGAGAGCGCGGCGTTTGCTGCTGCTCAGCTTCGTGCCAACGACCGGGACCGCTATTTCGCGACGCTGCTGCTCGGTTCGAAAGAGCGCGAGGCGCTGACCGCCCTTTATGCCTTCAACGCCGACATCGCCTCGGTCCGCGAACGGGCTCGCGAGCCCGCGGCCGGCGAGATCCGCCTACAGTGGTGGGCCGACGCGCTCGGCGGCGAAGGGCACGGCGCAGTCCGCGCTAATCCGCTGGCCGACGCCCTGCTCGACGCGATCGCGGAATTCGGGCTGCCGGTGCCGGCGCTGACGCGAATGATCAGTGCGCGCCGCTTCGATCTCTATCAAGACCCGATGCCTGACATGGCGAGCTTCGAGGGCTATGCGGGCGAGACGGCCTCGGCGCTCTATCAGCTCGGCGCGATGGTCCTCAATGGCGGCAGGCCGGTCGAACCTGGCGATGCGGCCGGTCATCTCGGCGTCGGCCACGCGCTCATCGGCCACCTTCGTGCCTTCGGCTACAACGCGAGCCAGGGGCGCGTCTTCCTGCCGTGGTCGGTGCTGGCCGCCAACGGCGTCAATGAGGGCGAGGTTCTGTCGGGCCAGATGAGCGAGGGCCTCGCCGAGGCGCTCGGACAGTTGTCAGAGATCGCGGCCGAGCATCTCGCGAAAGCTGATCGCGCCATCGGCGCCCTGCCGCGCAATCTGCGATCCGTCTTCGCGCCGATCGCGGTGCTGCGCGATCAGTACCGGCGTCTCGATCTGGAAACGCCGTTCCAGCGCAGCGACGATCTGCCGGACTGGCGGAAGATCGCGCTGCTCGGCTGGTGGAAATTCCGGAACTCCTAGGCCCAGGCGGCGATGTCGCGGAGAGCGCGGTCGCTCGTCGCTTTGCGCTTGGCCATCGCTTTCTCGTTGCCGCGCCAGCGCTTGACGCCCTCCGGCTTCTTGACCTCGACCGGCGGCAGCAGGCCGAAGTTGACATTCATCGGCTGGAAGCTGCGCGGCCCTGTTTCACCCTCGGCCGCGAGGTGACCGCCGGTAATGTGGTCGATCAGCGCTCCGAGCGCCGTCGTCGGGCCTGGCGCTTCGATTGCCTCGCCGCATGCCGATGCTGCCGCCATGCGGCCGGCCACCAGCCCGATCGCGGCGCTTTCGACATAGCCTTCGACGCCCGTGATCTGCCCGGCAAAGCGCAGCCGCGGCTGAACCCTCAGGCGAAGCTGGCGGTCCAGTACCCTGGGCGAATTGAGGAACGTATTGTGATGCAGCCCGCCGAGCCGCGCGAACTGCGCGTTCTCGAGCCCCGGGATCATCCGGAAGATCTCGGCCTGCTTGCCGTACTTCAGCTTGGTCTGGAAGCCGACCATATTCCACAGCGTGCCAAGCGCATTGTCCTGGCGAAGCTGCACGACGGCGTATGGCTTGACGTCCGGGTTGCGCGGGTTGGTCAGGCCGACCGGCTTCAGCGGTCCAAAGCGCAGTGTTTCACGGCCGCGTTCGGCCATCACTTCCACCGGCAGGCAACCATCGAAATAGGGGACGTTCTCCCACTGGTGATAGACGTGCTTCTCGCCGACCAGCAAGGCATCGACGAAGGCGTTGTACTGCGCCTCGTCCATGGGACAGTTGAGGTAGTCGGCGCCGGTGCCTCCGGGCCCGACCTTGTCGTAGCGCGACTGCGCCCAGACGATGTCACGGTCGATGCTCTCGCCATGGACGATCGGCGCGATAGCGTCGAAAAACGCCAGCTCCGCCTCGCCGGTTAGCGACTGGATCGCCTCGGCCAGCGGCCGCGAAGTCAGCGGCCCGGTCGCTATGACGACGTTCTGCCAGTCGGCGGGCGGCAGGCCGGCGATCTCGCCGAACTCGACACGGATGTTGGGGTGATTGTGGATCGCCGCGGTCACCGCATCGGAGAAGCCGATGCGGTCCACCGCAAGCGCACCGCCGGCCGGCAGTTTGTGCGTGTCGGCGAGGCGCATGATCAGCGAGCCGCAACGACGCATCTCTTCGTGCAGCAGTCCGACGGCGTTGTGCTCGTGATCGTCGGAGCGGAAGGAATTGGAGCAGACCAGCTCGGCAAAGCCGCCGGTCAGGTGGGCTTCGGTCAGCTTCTGCGGCCGCATTTCGTGAAGAAAGACGGTGACGCCGGCTTCGGCGGCCTGCCATGCGGCCTCGGAGCCGGCAAGACCGGCGCCGATGATGTGGACGGGTTGATTGGACATGGCCGGCGTCCTAGCAATCCCAGCCGGACGGCGCAACGGAGGCATGGATGACGATCACACTATGGGGCCGCGAGAGTTCGGCCAATGTGCAGAAGGTGCGGTGGGCGCTTGCGGAACTCGGCCTCGCCTATGAACACGTCCCTCTCGGCGGCAAGTTCGGCGGCAACAATACCGCCGACTATCTGGCGATGAATCCCAACGGATTGGTGCCGACCCTCAGGGACGGTGAACTTGTGCTGTGGGAAAGCCACGCCATCGTCCGCTATCTGGCGGCGACCTACGGAGGCGGCACGCTATGGCCTGAGAGCCCGCCGGTCCGCGCGAAGTCGGACCAATGGGTCGACTGGACGGCGACGACCTTCCAACAGGCATGGATCGATGTGTTCTGGAGGGCGGTGCGGACGCCGGAACCGCAGCGGGACCTGAGAACGATTGCGCAGCGTGTCGCCGAAACCGAGCGGTACCTAGCGATCCTCGACGGGCAATTGGCAAAGACCGAATTTCTAGCCGGAGATCGACTGACCTATGGCGACATTCCGGCCGGCGTCGCGATGTTCCGCTGGACCTCGATGTCGATTGCGCGGCAGCGGCATCCCAATGTGGAACGCTGGCACGAGGCGATCCGCAGCAGCGCATATCGCGCGACCGTCGAGATCGATTATTCGGAACTGGTGGGGAGGTTGGCCTTCTGAGGGCCTGAAAATCAAAACGCCCGCTACCTTAGACGGAAGCGAGCGTTCGGATCGAAGTCGTTAGGCGAAGCGCGAGACCGTTAGAGGGCGCGCGCATGGTCGCGGGCAATCTTCTGGATGTCGGTGCGCGCGATGCCGAGGTCGTTCAGCTGGCGGGTGTCGAGAGCGGCGAGCTCACGGACGGTCTGCTGATAGGCGGCCCACTTCTTGAGAGTCTGACGAATACCCATTTGAATTCTCCTTCTTCGTGGCACCCATCTTGGCTGCCAACGGGGGTGATGTAGTCCGGGCGGGGGAGTCTGAGCAGGGGGTCATTGGTCAGGACAGCGGTACGAAAAACGCATAGCTCTTTTCGTCGTTGTTCACCTGGAATTAAGAAAGTGCGGCCGCCAGGCTCTAGACTGGCGGCCGCACCGAATTCAGGGCTTGCGATCAAACAGGCCGCGGGTCATCTTGGAGAAGTCCGGACCGGAAACACCCAGAAGATCGGCGTTTCTTGAGGAGGGGACATCCATTTCCCGCAATGTCTGCTTGATGTCCACCAGGCGCTTGATGCGCCAGACGGCACGGACAAACATGTAGAACTTTCCCTTTCAGGTTGCAGGACGCCGGGAACATCGTCTGATTTGCCCGTTCGTTCCACCCGCTGATGGGCATCCGGGCCATGCAAAATTGCTTGGGCTTGTGTCGCAAAGCTGTCAGAGTCGTTCAAACAACGATCGTGGGGACGGCTATTTGGTCGGGACCCAGCGCTCGACAGCCTCAAACTCGGCCCAGAATTCCTTGAACACCTCCGCCCGGATGGCTGCTTCCATGCCGGAAGCGGCGACGTTGTTGGGGTGATAGCGCTTGGCGAAGCGCCGCTTCAGTTCCTTGAACTTGAAGTCCACGACGACGGTGTTTTGAATGACGACCGCCAGTTCCTTTTCGGCTTCTTTGGCGCGTTTCATTGCCGAATAGGCGCGGGCTTTCCAATCCTCCGCTGTTGCGGCTTCAGGATCTGGAGGGTCCGGTGGAGCTAACGAGCCGAAAAGATCCGCCTCTGCTGGTGCTGAGTCGACCGCCGCGGCTTCGGTTGTCTCGCCGAAAAGGCTCGCATGGAGGTGACGGACGAACTGCTCGTCAGCAGGCTGAATCAGCCCTAGGCTGTGGGCAAACCAGTGCTCGTGCAGCACGGCTACGGTGCCCTCGTCGAGGTCGGTCCGTCCGAGCAACTCAGACAGCAGTGTATCCAGAATCACCAAATGCCAATTTTCCAAGCAAGAGCCACTTTGGCCACGCGCTCAGAGTTCGCGCAACCACTCCGCCGCTTGCCGCTGTCCGCCCGGGGCCGCAATCAGGTCGACGGACTGC
>CAZNAE010000118.1:0-10471 GCA_964570695.1 uncultured Devosia sp. | reverse complement strand
CGGGCTCCTTTTGTTTACCGAACGCCTAACCCCTCCTCGCTCGGAAACCACCATGCCGATCAAGAAAATCCTCGTCGCGAACCGCAGCGAAATCGCCATCCGGGTGTTCCGCGCGGCCAACGAGCTGAACATCAAGACCGTTGCCTGCTACGCCGAAGAGGACAAGCTCGCGCTGCATCGCTTCAAGGCCGACGAGGCCTACCTCATCGGCAAGGGCAAAGGGCCGGTCGAGGCGTATCTGCAGATCGACGAATATATCCGCGTGGCGCGCGTCAGCGGCGCCGATGCGATCCATCCGGGCTATGGCCTCTTGTCGGAATCGCCCGAATTCGCCGAAGCCTGCGAAGACGCCGGCATCATCTTCATCGGCCCGCGGCCGCAGACCATGCGCGATCTCGGTAACAAGGTCGCGGCCCGCAACATGGCAATCGCCTCGGGCGTGCCTGTGGTGCCAGCGACCGACGCACTGCCCGACGACATGAATGAGGTCCGCCGCATGGCGGCCGAGATCGGCTATCCGCTGATGCTCAAGGCGAGCTGGGGCGGCGGCGGCCGCGGCATGCGCCGCATCATGGATGAGCAGCACCTTGTCGCCGAAGTCAGCGAAGGAAAGCGCGAGGCCAAGGCCGCCTTCGGCAAGGACGAGATGTATCTCGAAAAGCTGATCGAGCGCGCCCGCCACGTCGAGGTACAGCTGATCGGCGACGAACACGGCAACCTCGTGCACCTCTTCGAGCGCGACTGCTCGGTGCAGCGGCGCAACCAGAAGGTGGTGGAGCGCGCGCCCGCGCCGTACCTGTCGCAAGAGACGCGCGACGCGCTGACCGGTGCCGCGATCAAGCTCGGCAAGGCCGCCAACTACCGTGCCGCCGGCACGGTCGAGTTCCTCCTCGATGCCGACACCAACAGATTTTACTTCATCGAAGTGAACCCGCGCATCCAGGTCGAGCACACGGTGACCGAAGTCGTCACCGGCATCGACATCGTCAAGGCGCAGATTCATCTGCTTGAAGGCGCCGTGATCGGCACCCCCGAGTCAGGCGTGCCGCTGCAAAAGGACATCCGTCTTAACGGCAACGCCATCCAGTGCCGCATCACCACCGAGGATCCGGAAGAGAACTTCATCCCGGACTACGGCCGCATCACCGCCTATCGCGAGGCCACCGGCTTCGGCGTGCGGCTCGACGGCGGCACGGCATATGCCGGTGCCATCATAACGCGGTTCTACGATCCATTGCTTGAGAAGATCACCTGCTGGGCGCCGTCGCCCGAGGAGGCGATTGCCCGCATGCATCGCGCGCTGCGCGAGTTCCGCATTCGCGGCGTCAACACCAACCTAGCGTTCCTCGAAAACATCATCACGCACCCGGACTTCGTCAACAACCGCTACACCACGCGGTTCATTGACACGACCCCGGCGCTGTTCGACTTCAAGCGCCGCAAGGACCGCGCCACCAAGCTCCTGACCTACATCGCCGACGTCACCGTCAACGGCCACCCGGAAGTGCGCGACCGGCCGCGGCCGCCGGCCGGTGCCATCACGCCGATCGTGCCACTCTACGAGCCGCTGACGATCATCGAGGGCTCGCGGCAGATTCTCGAGCGGCAGGGACCAAAGGGCCTGGCGATCTGGATGAAGCAGCAGAAGGGTGTGTTGTTCACCGACACGACGATGCGCGACGCGCATCAGTCACTGCTCGCGACCCGCATGCGGTCGGACGACATCACCAAAATCGCCGAAGCCTATTCGCGCGGCCTGCCCAATCTCTTTTCGCTCGAATGCTGGGGCGGCGCCACCTTCGACGTTGCCATGCGGTTCCTCAACGAGGATCCGTGGGAGCGGCTTGCCGCGGTGCGCGAGGGTGCGCCCAACATCCTGACGCAGATGTTGCTGCGCGGCAGCAACGGCGTCGGCTACACCAATTATCCCGACAATGTCGTGAAATTCTTCGTCCGCCAGGCGGCGAAGGGCGGCGTCGACGTGTTCCGCATTTTCGACTGTCTCAACTGGGTCGAGAACATGCGCGTCTCGATCGACGCCGTGGCCGAGGCCGACAAAGTCGCAGAGGGCGCGATCTGCTACACCGGCGACGTGCTCGACCCGAACCGGGCGAAGTACGACCTCAAATACTATGTCGCGCTGGCGAAGGAGCTCGAGGCCGCGGGCGCCCATGTGCTCGGCCTCAAGGACATGGCCGGCCTGTTGAAGCCGATGGCCGCCAGGAAGCTCATCGCGACGCTGAAAGAGGAGATCGGCCTGCCGATCCATCTCCACACGCACGATACCTCGGGCGCCTCCGCCGCCACCATCATGGCTGCGGTCGAAGCGGGCGTCGACGCGGTCGATGCGGCGATGGATGCGTTTTCCGGCACCACCAGCCAGCCGACCTTCGGCTCGCTCGCGGCGGCGCTGCACGATACCGACCGCGATCCCGGCTTCGACCTCAAGGTGATCCGTGAAATCTCGTTCTACTGGGAAGCGGTGCGGATCCAGTACCGCGCCTTTGAGAGCGATCTCAAGGGCGGTGCGTCTGAGGTCTACCTGCACGAAATGCCGGGCGGACAGTTCACAAACCTCAAGGAGCAGGCGCGCTCGCTTGGGCTCGAGTCGCGCTGGCACGAGGTCGCCAAGACCTACGCCGACGTCAACCAGATGTTCGGCGATATCGTCAAGGTGACGCCGAGTTCGAAAGTCGTCGGCGATATGGCGCTGGCCATGGTGTCGTCGGGCCTGACCCGCGCCGATGTCGAAGATCCCACCAAGGACGTATCGTTTCCCGATTCCGTCGTCGGCTTCTTTGCCGGTGATCTCGGCCAGCCGCCGGGCGGCTTCCCGAAGGAGCTGCAGAAGAAGGTGCTGAAGGGCCGCCCGCCGCTCACCGAGCGTCCGGGTTCCTATCTCAAGGACGTCGATCTCGAGGCCGAGCGCGCCAAGGTCGAGAAGGAAACCGGCGAGAAGATCGACGATCTCCGCCTCGCCTCGCACTTGATGTATCCGAAGGTTTTCGCGGACTATCTCAAGACGCAGGACAAATACGGCCCGACCGCCGTGCTGCCGACGCCGGTCTACTTCTACGGCCTCAATCAGGGCGAGGAGATCTTCGTCGAGATCGAGCGCGGCAAGACCATGGTGATCAACTACCTCGGCCGCGCCGAGACCAACGAGAAAGGCCAGGTCCGCGTCTTCTTCGACCTCAACGGCCAGCCGCGCACCATCGCGGTGCCGGATCGCCTCAAGGTTGGCGACGTGCAGGTGCGCGCCAAGGCGGCGCTCGGCGACGCGAAGCAGGTCGGCGCCCCGATGCCGGGCGTCATCTCCGGCCTTCAGGTCAAAATCGGTGACAAGGTCACCGCCGGCGACGTGCTGCTATCGATCGAAGCCATGAAGATGGAAACGGCGATCCACGCGGAAGCCGACGGCACGGTGGCGGAAGTCACGGTCAAGCCAGGCGACCAGATCGACGCCAAAGACCTGCTGATCCGATTCGAGTAACGCGATGGGCGAGGGGCGGGGCAATCGGATCCGGCCGCGTATCCGGCGACTCGCCGCTCCGGAGGTCACGGCGAACGATATCCCGGGGCTCGGCCACAATGGCGGGCCGCCACTCGAGCACGTGCCGGAATGGGGCACCAACGGCATCGGCAATTACTTCGAGTGGAAGGCTGCGAGCGAGGCGGCTTTCAACAAGGTCCCCGCCGACACCGCGATCCGCCGGGCGTGGAAGGCCGAAGCGCTCGGCCTGACCTACCGCGAGTATACGCTCGAAATTCTGGAGCGCGGCAGGTACCTCCAGGCGTCCGACGTTGACCTGATCGCCGCCATCATCGCTCGACGCCGAGGCTAGCGGAGCAGCGTCAGCACCGCGTAGGCGGCGAGCACGACGAAGATCAGCAGGTCCGACACCGTCGCCCAGTTTTCGATGCGGTTGCGGTTGGCATTGAAGACGTGCTTCACGCCGGCGAGGCCATAGTAGAGGCCGGTGACGATCGCCGCCGGCAGCACCCAGTCGGCGCGCAACAGCGAGGCGAGGCTCACGAGGCCCATCGCCAGGTTGGCGAAACCCAGCTCGATCACGATTTTCTGCGCGCCGGCATCTTCGATGTCGAAGATGGTCTTGGCGGTGAAGGCAGGATTGGCGATTTGCCGCACGCCGGCCATGGTCAGCCGCACACCACCGGCCCAGAAAACGAACCATTTGCCGACCAGCAGCAGTGTATCGGCACTGTCAACAAGATGTTCGATGACGATCGAGGCGATCGGCAGGATCGCCATCAGCAGGATGATTGTCAGATAGTACATGGGCGCCCCCCGGAACGCCCCTTTGTAGAACGCTGGTCCTGTCGCGTCCAGCCGGCTAGACCTTTGCTCCCATCGCCGTTGCGATCACCTCGAAGTCGGCTCCTGTTATCTCGAATAGCCCGAACCGAAGCTTGTAGCCCCAGTTGCGCTGCCCTTTGGTGAACTCCAGCGTATCGAGCAGCGGCGCGATCGGCGCGTCCTGCGCCTCGGCCCAGGCGACGTCGCGGCGATGCGCGGCCCAGCCGCCCATCTGGCCCTCATAAATGTCCCCCGGCTTGACCCGGCCGACCAGCGTGAACGCCTGCAGTCTGTCCTTGCCGCCAAAAGTCTCGGTCGGCGAGTAATAGGCGGCGCCATCGCCCGGACTGATGCGCCGCAGCGGCGCGGCCTTGCCGTGGTTGACCTGCATGAAGCCGGCCTTGCCACGGCGGGCGTGCTCGGCGGATGCGACGGCGATCCAACACTTCGTCATCGGCGGTCTCCTCGTTTTGCCGAGGGGAGCCTACGACCATGCACTGCCAGAAATTGGCAGCAGGTTAGAGCCGCCGATAATTCCCGTCGATGATCGGCGCGCCGTCCCCGCGGGTGGCGCGGACTGGGACCCGTTGCGGCAGCATGCGGACGATCCAGGTGACCAGCAGCGGGATGATGATGGCATCGTCGAGCCAGCCCACCACCGGGATGAAATCGGGGATCAGATCGATCGGACTGACCAGATAGAGCGGGATCAGCAGCATCAGGACTTTCAGATGCATCGGCGTCTCGGGCGCGAAAAAGGCCCGCCACAGCGTCACCAGCTCGTTCCGGAATTGCAGCAATCGGCCCATGGGTGTCTCCCTTCGTCACGGAAATGTGGGTCCGGCCGCCACCGATTCAAGAGCTTCATCGTTCGGCAACATTGCGCGTCTAAGCGGTAAGGCTTATTTCGAGGCGCAATGAGCATTTCCCTTCGCAAGCATACGGTCGGGGTCGATGTCGGCGGCGTCATGGTCGGCGGCGGCGCCCCGATCGTCGTTCAGTCGATGACCAATACCGACACCGCCGACATCGACGCGACCGTCAAGCAGGTCGGCCAGCTCTGGCGCGCCGGCTCGGAACTGGTGCGGATCACCGTCGACCGCGACGAGAGCGCCGCCGCGGTGCCGCATATTCGCGACAAGCTCGCGGCGCGTGGGATCACTGTGCCGCTGATCGGCGACTTCCACTATATTGGCCACAAGCTCCTGACCGACCATCCGGCCGCGGCGGAAGCTTTGGCGAAGTACCGGATCAATCCGGGCAATGTCGGCTTCAAGGCGAAGCGCGACATCCAGTTCTCGACGTTGATCGAGCTGGCGTTGCGCTACAACAAGCCGGTGCGGATCGGCGTCAACTGGGGCTCACTCGACGAAGAACTGCTGACCAGGCTGATGGACGAGAACGCGGTGTCGGCGACGCCGGTTTCGGCCGCCGCCGTGCAGCGCGAGGCGATCATCCAGTCGGCGCTGCTGAGCGCACAGCGGGCCGAAGAGATCGGCCTTGGCCGCGACCGCATCATCCTCTCGACCAAGGTGTCGGACGTCCAGAACCTTATCGCCGTCTACCAGGAGCTCGCCTCGCGCTGCGACTACGCGCTGCATTTGGGGCTCACCGAAGCCGGCATGGGATCGAAGGGCATCGTCGCCTCGTCGGCCGCGATGGGCATCCTGCTGCAGCAGGGGATCGGCGACACCGTCCGCATTTCGCTGACGCCCGAGCCCGGCGGCGACCGTACGCAGGAAGTGCGCGTTGCCCAGGAGCTGCTGCAGACCATGGGCTTCCGGCAATTCCTGCCGGTTGTCGCCGCCTGTCCGGGCTGTGGGCGCACCACCAGCCAGACCTTCCAGGTGCTGGCCAAGGACATCCAGGATCACCTCTCGATCTCGATGCCGGAGTGGAAGGAACGCTATCCCGGGGTGGAGGCTCTGTCGGTCGCCGTGATGGGCTGCATCGTCAACGGACCGGGCGAATCCAAGCACGCCGATATCGGCATTTCGCTCCCGGGCACCGGCGAAACCCCAGCCGCCCCGGTGTTCATCGAGGGCAAGAAGGTCGCCACCTTGCGCGGCGCCGACGTCGCCGACCAGTTCAAGGTGATGGTCGCCGAGTATATAGAACAACGTTTTGGCACCGGCGCCACGGCGAGCGCCGCCGAATAGGATGACTGCCGCCAAGCCCAAGACCGACCTGGCGGTGCTTGCTGCCTTCGACAGCATGATCACCGGTGTCAAAGGGGTCGAGCGCAAGGGCGCGACGATGCCGTATGTGTCGATCAACGGCAACATGTACGGCATGATCAGCAAGGCCGACGTTATCGGCATCCGACTGAGTCCCGACGATCTCGAGGCGTTCCTCGGCACCCACAACGCCAAGCCGTTCGAGGGTGTCCCCGGCTTTGTCAGCAAGGGCTACGTCGCCGTCCCCGAAGCGATGCTCGGCGACACGCGCGCGCTGCAGAACTGGTTCAAGCTCAGCCACGCCTACGCCAGTAAGCTCAAACCGAAGCCGACGACGCGCTAGTTCAGAGTGGCAAATTGCCCTGTGCCAGCGCTGCCTGGTATTTCGCAACCAGATCACGATGGATCGGCGCCGTGAGCAGGTAGCGCATGCGCTCGGGCGAGGGGTTCTTGTAGTCCGTCATCAATTCGGTGACCGGCACGGGTACGCCCGCAAAAGGGATGTGGCGCACCGTCATTCCGGCCGCGACGCTGCCAGTACGGATCACCCGGCCATAGACGCCCGGCCGCGCGGCAGCGTGGAAGTGCTTGACCCAGTGCGGATCGCCCATGCGGGCGGCGAAGGTTGCACAGGGATTACGCGGCGCGCTCGCTTCGAGCAGGACCTCGCCGATCTCGAAGCGGTCGCCGACATTGATCCGGCCGCTCTCGAGCCCGGCTACCGTGAGGTTTTCGCCGAACAGGCCCGGCGGCAGTTCGCGGCCGAGTTCGGCGGCGAAGTGCTCATAGTCGGGTTCGCCGTAGAGGTAGACCGCCTGATCGGGTCCGCCGTGGTTCTTGAGGTCCAGCACGGCGTCGCCTTCGAGGCCGAGTGGACCGATGAAAACCCCCTCTGTGCGCGACGACTTGCAAATGCCCGTCAGCGCCTTGTGGCCTGGGATATGTTGCGGGCGTCCGACATTGACGGCAATCAGCTGCATCGCGCTCATGGCCCAAAGCTAACCGGGAGACGCGGCAAGCGGTAGTGCCGAGGGCGCACGGACCTCATACTGGCTCAGGCCTCCGACGGAATCTCGCAGGCATCGGCCCATCTGCCGCCGCAGAGCTCGACCAGCCGGCCGAGCGGCAAGCGGACCGAGGCGTGGGTCGAGCCCCCGGCGGGGATGACCTCGTCATAAATCCTGAGCGAGACGTCACAATAGATTGTCACTGGGCTAGGTAGGCCGAACGGGCAGACGCCGCCGACCTCGTGGCTGGTGAGGCGCAACACATCCTCGGCGCCGAGCATGCGCGGTCGGCCGCCGAACGCCGACTTCGCCTTCTGGTTGTTGAGCCGCGCATCGCCGCGCGTCACCAGCAGAAACTCGCTGTCGGCGACGCGGATCGCGAGTGTCTTGGCGATTTGCCCCGGTTCGACCCCGTGTGCGGCTGCGGCCAGCGGCACCGTCGCCGTGCTCGCGTCGGTCACCATCACATGCAGATCTGGCGCGCGGACCGCGAGGTCGGCGCGAACGGTCTCGAGACTCATTCAGTTTTCCCGGGTGGCGAAATAGCGGGCGGCGGCGCGTAGCGTATCGGCCTCGGGGCCGAACGGGGTCAGCGCGGTAATGGCGTCATGGACCATGTCGCCGAGATGCCGGCGGGCGGCGTCGGCGCCGAGCCGGGCGACCAGCGTCTGCTTGTTGAGGCCGGCGTCTTTGCCGGTGGCCTTGCCCATCGCGCCGGCGCTGGCGGTGACGTCGAGCAGATCGTCTGCGAGTTGGAAGGCTCGGCCGGCATGCTCCGCATAAGCCGTGAGGTGGCCGAGGTCCTCGGTCGTGCCGCCGCCGAGGATGGCGCCCATGCGGATCGCGGCGCGGATCAGCGCGCCGGTCTTCATCGCCTGCATTTGGGCGATGCTGGTCTCGCTGAGACTCGCCGTCTCGCCCTCGATGTCGCGCATCTGCCCGCCAACCATGCCGCCGGTCCCGGCGCCGGCCGCGAGTTCGACCACCAGCCGGGCGCGGAT
The DNA here is from genome assembly GCA_964570695.1 of uncultured Devosia sp. Taxonomy (GTDB): domain Bacteria; phylum Pseudomonadota; class Alphaproteobacteria; order Rhizobiales; family Devosiaceae; genus Devosia_A. The sequence goes on along the minus strand of CAZNAE010000118.1, from coordinate 1,968 downwards.
CGCCGGATCGGTCGCGCCATGCTCGCCCAGGTGCCCGAAGGCCAGCGTCAGCAGCGCATCGCCGGCGAGGATCGCCGTCGCGTCGTCATAGGCCTTGTGCACCGTCGGCCGGCCGCGTCGCAGATCGTCGTCGTCCATCGCCGGCAGGTCGTCGTGGATCAGCGAATAGCAGTGCATCAGCTCGACCGCGGCCGCCGGAGCAAGGGTCAGTTCGGGCGCCATGCCGAACAATGCCGCGGTCTCGCGCAGCAGCAATGGCCGCAGGCGCTTGCCGCCATTGAGCGCGCCGTGCCGCATGGCCGCCAACAGCCGGTCCGGCGGCAGGCCCGGCCCGCTCAGCCGTTCGGCGTTCAGCAGCGTTTCCAGCGCCCGCTCGATTTCGGCGGCGTTTTGCTGTAATTTCTGGTCGAAAGAGGCCATGGCGTGCCCTTAGCGCAATCGGGCGAGAACCACTAGCCAAAGGCGGTTTTCTTCTCTATAGAGCCGCCAAATCCCGACAGACCCCGGTCTGTTGCCGCCGATCGCTCGGCGAGACCCATGAAATTTCGGAGACCAATATGGCCGTTCCAAAACGCAAGACCTCGCCGATGAAGCGCGGGTTCCGCCGCTCCGCCGACGCCCTGGCGATCCCGGCCTATGTCGAAGACAAGGATTCGGGCGAGCTGCGTCGTCCACACCATGTCGACCTCAAGACCGGCATGTATCGCGGCCGGCAGATCCTCGAGCCCAAGAAGGCCTGATCCGCTTTCGCTCGCTTGCAAGTTTTATCGGCCAGTCCCACAAGGGCTGGCCGTTTTCTTTAGGGGATTTCCGGGTGACGACGACGCGCGTTGAATCGGATTCGATGGGCACCATCAATGTGCCGGCCGACAAATATTACGGGGCACAGACCGCCCGGTCGCTCGCCAATTTCGACATCGGCGGCGAAAAGATGCCGACCGAGATCATCCGCGCCTTCGGCATTCTGAAGAAGGCCGCGGCGTTCGCCAATTTCAAGCTCGGGTTGATGGACGAGACGACCCGCGACCTGATCGTCCAGGCGGCCGACGAAGTGATCTCCGGCGCCCTCCGGGAGCATTTCCCGCTGGTCGTCTGGCAGACCGGTTCGGGCACCCAGTCCAACATGAACGTCAACGAGGTCATCTCCAACCGCGCCATTGAACTCGCCGGCGGGGTGATGGGATCGAAGAAGCCGATCCATCCCAACGATCACGTCAACATGAGCCAGTCGTCCAACGACACCTATCCGACCGCCATGCATATCGCGGCGGTCGAGGCGATCGAGGGGTATCTGGTCGACCGCGTCATGCTTTTGCGCGACACGCTCAACGGCAAGTCGAAGCAGTTCATGGATGTAGTCAAGATCGGCCGCACGCACCTCATGGACGCCACGCCGCTGACGCTTGGCCAGGAAATGAGCGGCTGGGTGGCGCAGATCGATCACGGCCTGGCCGCCATCCGCGCCACCCTGCCGCAGCTCTACGAGCTGGCGCTCGGCGGCACGGCGGTCGGCACGGGCCTCAATGCGCATCCGAAATATGGCGAGACCGTCGCGGCGGAGATCGCACGGTTCACCGGCCGGCCGTTCGTCACGGCGCCCAACAAATACGCGGTGATGGCCGGGCACGACGCCTTCGTCGGCACCTCGGGCGCGCTGAAGCAATTGGGCGTGGCGCTGATGAAGATCGCCAATGACGTGCGCTGGCTCGCTTCCGGTCCGCGCTCGGGACTTGGCGAGCTGACCATCCCCGAGAACGAGCCGGGCTCGTCGATCATGCCCGGCAAGGTCAACCCGACGCAGTCGGAAGCGTTGACGATGGTTGTCGTTCAGGTGATGGGCAACGACACCGCCATCGGCATCGCGGCCAGTCAGGGCAATTTCGAGCTCAACGTCTTCAAGCCGGTGATCGCCTACAATTTCCTACAGTCGGTCCGGCTGCTGGCTGACGCGGCCAAGAGCTTCAACGA
>CAZNAE010000117.1:6912-10524 GCA_964570695.1 uncultured Devosia sp. | reverse complement strand
GCCGCCGGGAGTCACGCTGGCGGCTCTGAAGATCACGCCGCCGCTCGCTACGCCCTATGTCTGGGCTGCGAAGTTCGACGGGACGAAAGTCTCGATCGCCGGTGATGCGCCCACCGATGGTCTGGCTGACGCGCTCCGCGCCCTGGCGCCGGCGAGCGTCCCGGTCTCGACCAGCCTCGCAACAGCCTCCGGCGAACCTTCAGGTTTTGCAGCCAACGCGCTGACTCTGCTGCAGTCTCTGCTCCTGCTAGAGAGCGGCGAGGCGGACATCAAGGACGGCACAATCACGCTCTCGGGCGCGCCGTCGACCGCGGCAATCGCGGACCAGGTTACTGCCGCCGTCACCAAGATCGGTGGCACCGTAACGCTCGAGCCGCCGCGGGTTGCCTCCTACGCCCTCTCGATCGCCAAATCGGGCAAGGACCTGACCTTCTCGGGCTTCGTGCCGGACAAGGCGACGCGCGACAAGCTCGCAGCGCTGCCGGGAGCTGACGTGTCCAAGATCGCGCTCGGCCGCGGTGCGCCGGAGCGTTTTGCTTCGGCAGTCGATTTCGGGCTGACGGCGCTCGGTTATCTCACCGAGGGCCAGTTCGACATCAAAGGCAGCAAGCTCAGCCTAGGCGGCCGAGCCGATTCGGTCGCCGACTTCAAAGCCGTCACCGACATGGTGGTGCAGGGCGCGCCGCAGGGCCTGAGCCTGGCTGCGGCCGCGTTGCATCCGCCGGTGGCAAAGCCCTTTACGTGGTCGGCGGCCAAATCCGAAACCGGGACGCTCATGACCGGCTATGTGCCCGACGAAGCGACGCGCGCGGCCCTTCACGCCAAGATCGACAATCTTGCCAAGGATTCCGCCGATCCGGCGGATGGTGCGCCGGACGATTTCGCGACGTTGGCCGGAAAGGGTCTCGACATATTGGCGCTACTCGACACCGGTTCCGTCAGCTTCGACGGCACCGGCTGGACCATCGATGGCGCCGTCGACAGTGCCAAGAAGGGCTTCGCCGTCGATTCTGCCTATTCGATCACCGGTCTGCGGACCGCCGGCTGGAGCTACAATGTGCGGCTGCCCAAACCGCCCGTTCTGCCGACCATCGCGCCCTATGTTTGGGGCGCCCAGAAAGGTGCCGACGGTTCGCTGAGCATCACCGGTTTTGCGCCGAGCGACGACTTCAAGCAGTCTGTCATGGCGCGCGCCGCCAATGCCGTCGACTCGACTGTGCTCGGCGCTGGCGCTCCCGCCGATTTCGCCGACAGCGCCGCTGCCGGCCTCGATGCGCTGATGGGCCTCGACCAGGGGTCGCTCGGTCTTGCCGGCGACCGCTGGACGCTGACCGGCCAGGTGGCCGATGCCGCGACGCGCGACCGGATCCAAACAGCGCTCGCCGGCAAGATCAACGCCGCCAACTGGCAGATCGCCATCCAGGCGCAGGATTCTGCGCCGGTTGTGACGCCGTATCTGTGGTCGGCGACAAAGTCGGCCTCAGGCTCGATCGAGTTATCGGGATATCTGCCGAGCGACTCAATGAAGAGCGTCGTCGCGGCGCACGCCGGCAATATCAGCCGCGACACCACAGCGGTCGCTTCGGGCGAGCCGACTGGTTTCTCCGCCGACCTGCTCGCCGGTCTCGATGCTCTGACGCATCTGACCGACGGCAAGGCGGCCTTCGACGGCAGCAAATGGGTGCTGACCGGCGATATCGCCTCGACCGATCAGGGCGACGCCGCGCTCCACGCGCTTGCCGCGGGAACCAACAACGGTGCGCTCTGGCAGACGATGATCGCCGGCTATCCGCCCGCCACAGTTGCTCCGAGCTCGAGCGAAGAGGCGTCGGCGGCATCGAGTTCGATCGCCACCCCGGATGTGACCACGCTCGCGCCTCTAGCGCCGTCGGTTGCGCCGTCCTCTTCCGAGCCATCGTCTTCGGCTGAAACGCCCTCCTCATCGGAGCCGGCGTCGTCGTCCGAGCAGCCCTCGCTCGCCTCGCCATCCTCGGCTGCGCCGGTCGCTGCCTCGTCGTCCGAGGCTCCGCCGGTCGTGTCCTCGTCCGAGGCACCCCCCGTCGCATCGTCGTCTGAGGCACCGCCGTCTGCATCATCATCGGAGGAGCTGGCTCCGCAGGCGAGGGCGATCGATGTCGTGCCGGCGATGCCCGACACGCTCGTCTTCGAAGCGAGCCACGTCAACGGCGCGCCGATCACGCTCCAGGGCAGCGTACCAGACAACGCAACCGCCGCTGCTTTCGGCGTCCTCGCTGGCGGTGTGAAGGCCGACGGACTGACCTTCGCGACCGGCCTGCCGGACGACTTCGTCGCCAGCGGCACCGCCGGCCTCAGCGCGCTGAAGCAATTGAGCGACGGCAAGCTCGGCTTTGACGGCACCCGCTGGTGGCTGCGCGGCAAAGCCGACATGCCGGCGACCAAGGATGCGGTGACCGCCAGCATTGCCGCGCTGCCGAATGGCGCCAACTGGTCGGTGGCGATCGAGCAGCTCGCTCCGCTCGACGCCTGCAAGGAAAGCGTCGGGGCCCTGGCCAAGCGGAACGCCATTCTATTTGCCACCGGCAAGGCGACGCTGACTGCCAACTCGCTGCCGGTGCTCGACGAGCTTGCGGGCGATCTCAAGGTCTGCCCGGACACCTACGTCCACGTTGAGGCGCATACCGACGCCGATGGCGTCGCCGACGCCAATCTGGCGCTGTCGGTGGCCCGCGCCGAGGCCGTCGTCGCGCAACTGATCAAGCGCGGTATCGACGAGGGTCGGCTCTATGCCGAAGGCTATGGCGAGTCCGATCCGGTCGCCTCCAACGACACCAAGGATGGCAAGGCGAAGAACCGCCGCGTCGAATTCGAAATCACCGCGGAATGAGCCGAGCCCGATGACATTCGACACGCTCAATTTCCTCTTCGGCATCTACTGGCCCTATATGGCCGGCGCGCTGGTGATCGGCCTCGGCGCCGGCTGGTTCAGCGTTTCGGCGCCGAAGAAGTAGCGGGCCGAACGCACCAAATGGCCAGCCTTATCCATATCGCCGAAGTCGCCGCGCTGCTGCTCGTGGCCTATGTGCTCGGCTGGGCCATTGGCTACGTCGCCCGGCTGATCGCGCTGCGTCGCCCGGCAAAGGCTCCGGTGATCCCGGCCGAGCGGCTGGCCGTCGCCAAGGGCGAGGCCGCTGACCCCAATGCGCTGGTCAAGGCACCGGTGCTCGAGCCCGTCAATATGGCGCCGCGGGGTGCGATGCCGGTCGTGGCCGTTGCCGCCGAAGCCGCCGTCACGGTCGAGGCCGGTCCGCTGCCGATCACTCCGCCCGAGCCCGCGAAATCTGGATTGGAGTCGCTGGCGAGCCTCGCGATCACCAGTCCGCTACCGGCGCCGCTTCCTGTCGAGCCACCGACTCCAACTCCGGCGGATGCTGCCGTAACCAAAATGGCAACTGCTGCCGTCGCTTCGCCAGAGCCGAAGGTGGCGTCTGTCGCCCTTGAACCGCCGGCCGTCGTGGAAGAGCCGGTCCTCATTGTGACACCTGGACTTGAGGCGGCCCCCGTCGCTGTGCCAGTGGCCGTCGCGCCCGTGCCCCCGGCCCCCGAACCTGAACTTGCTGCCACCGCGCCGGT
>CAZNAE010000117.1:0-6812 GCA_964570695.1 uncultured Devosia sp. | reverse complement strand
CCGATGCCGGCGAGCCGTCCGGGCGTGCCGTGGTCGGGCGAGATCAAGGGGCACGCGGCCGCGCCACACGTGTCGGAAGCGCCCGTCGCCGACGCACCGGCCGCGAGTGTCGCCGCGACGCCGGAGCCGGTCCCAGTGCTCGACGCGCCAGCGATCATCGTACGGGAGCCTATGGTACCCACAGTTGCTGACGTCGAGCCCGCTGCGCAGATCGAACCAGCCGTCGAGTCCGCCGGCGCAACGCCGGAGTCCGACCTGCTGAGCGCCGTTACGGTTGCGCTCGAAGCACTGACGCCGCCGCCTTTCGAGGAGCCTGCCGCGCAGCGGGACAGCGTCGAAACATTGCCGACGCCACCGCCGCCGCCCGAGGTCGTTCAGGCCGCCACCGAGCCATCGCCTTTGCCGCCTTCGGCCAAAGCCGAGTATGACGAGGACGCTGCGATGCGCGCCATCGAGGGGGGCTGGTCGCGCCGTGCCGCCCGGGCGATGCCGGATCAGCCCGAACTCATCGACGTCAGCGCAGCGGTCGCCGCGGCACAGAGCGCGGTGCAGCAGGTATTGGCCAAGACCGGCCTGGACGCCGAGAGTACGGAGGCACGCGCCAGTGCTGCCTTCGGCAAGCCCTCAGGCCTGCCGCGGCCGCGCGGCGGTGCCAAGGACAATCTCAAGGAGATCGCCGGTCTCAGCCTCATCGACGAGTCGGCGCTCAACAACATGGGCATCTACCACTTCGAACAGATCGCCGGCTGGGATCAGAAGGAGGTGCTCTGGATGGAGAACCACGTTCTGGCCCGCGGCCGGATTGCCCGTGAAAACTGGCAACAACAGGCGAGTGAGCTGGCTCGTAACCGTCCGGCTCCGAAGACGGCGCGGATCTAGGCCGCCTTCTTCAGCCCAAGCGTCGTCCGGATAAAGTCAGTGATCGGTTGCACGTCGTCGACATTGTCGAGGCGGGCAGGGGAACCTTGCGACTCGATGACGAAGGCCTCGGCATCGCGCCGCCGCCGCATCATCTCCTCGAAGGTCTCGCGCCTCAGTTGCTGCGTCAGTTGCGTGCGCATCATCATCAGCGGAGCGACGCCGAGCGCGTCGAACAATTGCCACTGCGGCACCAGCACGGAGTCGAGGTCGAACGGCTCCAGCAGCCTGACCAGGGTCGGATCGAACAGCGGCTGCAGCCGGCCGCGCTTGTCGACGAAATGGCTGCGCATCGCGAGGGCATCGAGCACAGCCTCGGGCGTCGCGGGATAGTCCGCTGCCACCATGCGGCGCAGCATCGGCCGGAGGCTTGCCTCGCCGCGCACACCGGTGAGCTCGGTGAGCGTCTCGCGCAGCCGCACCAGCCCGCGCGAATCCGACACCGGGCCGGCATCGATGAGCACCGTGCCGGCGATCAACGACGGCCGCTGTGCGGCGAGCCCCATGATCGCCTGGCCGCCATGGCCCTGGCCGATGAAGATGGCGCGCTCCACCGCCAGCGCCCGCATGACCTCGCTGAGATCTGCGGCGTCCGACAGCGAGGAATAGTCCTCGGGTCGCGCGCGGTCGGTCGAGCGGCCGCGGCCGCGCAGATCGAGCAGCACAACCGGGTTGTCCTTCAGCCCGTTGGTGCTGAGCTGCAGATAATCGGTGAAGTCCGCCATATTGCGGTTATAGCCGGGCACGCAGACGATCGGCGTCCGCCCCGGCCCGAGTCGCCCGGCGACGTGCACGGCGATCTGATCGGCACCGGTGCCGGTCGTGACCATCTGGACCGGCAGCGCCGCGAACGGCTTGTGGTCGTCGGGGAGAGGGCGGGGTTTCGGCATCCCCGGAGTCATAGCCGGGTGGACGCCAGGGAGTCATCCCATTCCACGGAGTCACTCCGTTTTTTCGGCGGAATCGTCCAATCCACTGAGTCATTCCCGCGAAGCGGGAATCTCTATTGGCGGTGGAAGGAGGCGAGGCCCCAAACGGAGTTCCCGCTTCCGCGGGAATGACCCGCTGGATTCGGAATGACCCGGTTGTTTGGCCGAGAATGACCTGATGGTTCCGACCGAGACGTCAGCCCGCGATCGAATGCAGCGCCGCGCTCGGGCTCATCGGCTCGAGCCCGAGTCGCGCCCGATAGACGAGGTAATTCCCCAGCACCCGCTGCACATATTTGCGGGTTTCCTGAAACGGGATCAGCTCGACCCAGACCACCGGATCGACATTGGCGGCGCGCGGATCGCCGAAGGCGGTGATCCATTTGTTGGCGTTGCCAGCGCCGGCATTATAGGCGGCGGCAGCGAGCAGCAGCGAGCCGTCATAGGTCTGGAGCTGGGTCGCGAGATAGCTCGAGCCGAGCTGGGCGTTGTACTCGGGATCGTCGGTCAGCCGCGACGCCGAATACACGACGCCAATCTTCTTGGCGGTCTCCCGGGCCGTTGCCGGCATCAGCTGCATCAGGCCGCGCGCGCCGCTTGAGCTCACGGCGTCGGTCTGGAACCGGCTCTCGGTGCGGGTGATGGCGTAGATCGCCGCCATGTCGATTTGCGCCAGCTTGGTGGTTGGCAGGCCGTCCTTGGGGAAGCTGAACAGATCGAGCGGCATGCCGCGCTTGTCGGCGATGTCGGCGATCGAGATCGCCAGATGATGTGCGTCGATCTTCTGCGCCAGCCGCGCCGCGAGCACCATCTCGCCGCCCGTGGCGAGGGATGGCGCGAGGTTGCGCAGTAGTGCCGCGGCCATGTCGTTCTGTTGCGCCGCGACCAGCAGCCCGATCGCCTGCACCACCGGGCGCTGGTTGAATGCCGCTTCGCTGGCCTGGGCCTCGGGCATCTGCCGGAGTTCGACCGCCTGCATGCCGAGCGCGTCGCGGGCGAGGAGGCCATAGTAGATCGTGCCGTAGCCGGCGGCGATCTCGTAAGCGGCCTTGGCGCCCTTGGTGTCGCCAATGGCGGCGCGGGCGCGCCCAAGCCAGTAGTTCGCCTGCGTCACCGAATCCGGCAGTGTCGCCAGCTTGGCCATGGCCTCGAAATGCTTCGCTGCCGCCTTCGGCTCATGGAGGAAGTTGAGCGCGATCCAGCCGGCGCCGAAGCGCGCCTCGACCAGCCGGCCCTCCGGCCCCTGCGTGTAGTCGGCGGCGACTTTGTAGGCGCGCTTGGCATCACCGACGGAGAGCAGTTGCTGCATCACGGTGCGGCGCTCGTACCACCAGTCCTCGGCGTCAGGATCGCCCGCCTTGCCCTTGTTGAGGAAGGCGAGGGCGTCGTCCCAAAGCTGGGCCTGCCCCGCCCGCTCAGCGCGCGAGAAATAGTAGATCGGGTTGTCGCGATAGGCGGGGTCGACCGCATCGAGCAGCTTCTTGGCGTTCGCGTCGTTGCGCGACACGGCGTTGCGGGCGACGGCGAGCGTCTTCTGTGCCGGCGTCATGAACTTGAACAGCCGCTCAACCGCATTGGAGCGGTCGTTCATCATCAGGTGCTCAGCGCGGGCCCAGTGGTCCTTGGGCGTCAGCAGATCGCCGAGTGCCGCCAGTACCTTCGACTCGCTATCAGCATCGAGCAGATTGTCGACCCAGATCGACCGTGCGATCGCAGCTGCGCGGGTCTTCTCGCCGCCCGTGGCATAGGCCTCGGCCAGCGCAATCTGCGCGTCGAGCGTGTTCGGCATCGCGCCGCCGAGCGTCTTGACGATCACGTCGGCGGGCGCGTCGGACTTGATCAGCGCCTGCTCGATACGGGTGCGAAACACGCCTGCCGGAGTGAAGTCCGGCGCGTCGGTGGAAAAATTCTGGACGCTCTGATAGTCAATGGCACCATTGCCGTAGTAGATCGCCGCCCACTGAATGGTGTGGCGCTCGATGTCGTTCGGTAGCGATTTTGCCGCTGCATAGGCGTCGGCATATTTCTGCGCGGTGACGAGATCGAGAGCGCTCTTGAAGCTGGCAGAGCCGAGCGAAGGCGGCATCGCAACCGGCGCCGCAGCAGGGACCGGGGCAGGCGAAATGGCGCCCGTAATGATCTCGTCGATCCGCTCGGTCGCGGGAGCGGCCGGGAACGAGATGGAGACGGCGATACCGAGTGCGGCGACGAAAGCGCCGGCGAGCAGCGCTAAACGCGGCCCGCGCGCAGTGAACATGGTGTCGTCCTGTTGGTCCTCAATACGTTTCCAACAAGGTGCCCCCACCCTTGCGGATCGGGAGTGTCGCCCTTCAGGGTGAACATTCCGTTGCCACTTGGTCGCCGGCGTTGCCCTCTGGCGCACGCCAACCGCCTAGTTGGGTGCCCGGCGGCTCTCTGCTTGTCGCGCCGGACGGTTGAAACTATGGTGCGCGACTATGGCCAAAGGGCGGAAAAGCCGCGGCCAGAGTTTGTCATCCGGTGCATTCCCTGCGCTGGCCTTAGTAAACCGAGGAAAATTCCCAAATGTTCAGAGGCTCGATCACGGCACTTATTACTCCGTTCGCAGACGGGGCCGTGGACGAGAAATCGCTCTCCGCGTTCGTCGACTGGCAGATCAAGGAAGGCTCGCACGGGCTGGTGCCCGTCGGCACGACCGGCGAAAGCCCGACCGTGACCCACGAAGAGCATCGCCGCGTGATCGAAATCACTGTCGACGTCGCCGATCGCCGCGTGCCGGTGATCGCCGGCGCCGGTTCGAACTCGACCGACGAGGCCGTGTCGCTGACCCGCTTTGCCGAGGACATCGGCGCCGACGCGGTGCTGTCGGTTGTGCCCTACTATAATAAGCCGACGCAGGAGGGGCTGTTCCAGCACTTCTCCGCGGTGGCTAAGGCGACCTCGCTGCCGATCGTGCTGTACTCAGTACCGGGCCGCACTGTCGTCGACATCAGCGTCGACACCATGGCGCGGCTCCGGGACGCCCATTCCAACATCGTCGGCGTCAAGGATGCGACGGCGAGCATGGAAAAGGCCAGCATGACCCGCGCCAAGCTCGGCGCGGACTTCGTGCTGCTCTCGGGCGAGGACATGACCGCGCTCGGCTTCATGGCGCATGGCGGGCATGGCTGCATTTCGGTGACGTCCAACGTTGCGCCGAAGCTCTGCGCGCAGTTCCAGAATGCGTGCATGCAGCAGAACTACTCCGCCGCGTTGATGCTGCAGGACAAGCTGGTACCGCTGCACAAGGCGCTGTTCATCGAGAACAACCCCGGCGGCATCAAATACGCTGTCAGTAAGCTCGGGCTCTGCCGCAACGAGTTCCGCCTGCCGGTCGTTCCGATCACGCGCAGCAACGAGGACGCCATCGACGGTGCCTTGTCTTTCGCGGGGCTGCTGCCCAACTAACGGAGCGCGAGCAGCAAACGTGGCGTCCGGTTTTCGGTTCGCGAGCGCGACAACTAAGAAGAGTCATGGTCAAACCACCCAACAAGCCGGCGATGATCGTCACGGGCGCCGTCGCGGAGAACCGGCGCGCGCGCTACGACTACGAGATCCTCGACACGCTCGAGGCCGGTATCATGCTGACCGGCACCGAGGTGAAGTCGCTGCGCACCGGCAAGGCGCAGATCACCGAGAGTTATGCCTCGCCGGAAAAAGGCGAGCTCTGGCTGATCAACGCGCACATCCCGGAATACCTCCAGGCCAACCGCTTCAACCATGAGGAAAAACGGCCGCGGAAACTGCTGGTCAACCGCAAGGAACTGGCGAAGTTCGCCGAGGGCGTCGAGCGTGCCGGCAATACCATCGTGCCGCTAAAACTCTATTTCAATGACCGCGGCATCGCCAAACTGCTGATCGGCCTCGCCAAGGGCAAGAAGAGCTTCGACAAGCGCGAGACTGAAAAGAACCGCGACTGGAAACGCGAGCAGGGCCGCATCCTGAAGGAAGGCGGGCGCGGGTAGGATCGGCTACTGTCGGATGAACTCCGCCGCACGGCCGACCACGTCCTCGAACATCTCCGTCGTCAGCACCCCCGTATTCGTGTTGTAGCGGGAGCAGTGGTAGCTGTCGAAGAGCGTCGCCCCACCGGACAGTCGATGCTCCCGCCCATGCGCGAATGGATGTGCGGAGCGCTTTTCACCGAGCGTCGTTAGCAGCGAGTCATGCGCGATGCGGCCGAGCGCCAGATAGGCGCGGGGGCGCGTCGCGTCGATGGTCGCGACGAGGAACCTACGGCAGGTCCTGGTTTCCTCCGGCGTCGGCTTGTTCTGCGGCGGCACGCAACGCACGGCGTTTGCGATCAGCACATGGCGGAGCGCCAGGGTATCGTCCGGCCGCTGCTCGTAGTCGCCGGTGGCGAGGCCAACCTTCTTCAGCGTCGCGTAGAGCAGATCGCCCGCATAGTCGCCGGTGAACGGCCGGCCAGTGCGGTTGGCGCCTTTCATGCCGGGTGCGAGGCCAACAATGATCAGCCGCGGCGCCGGGTCGCCCCAGTTGGGCACCGGTGCATTATGCCAATCCGGATGCAGCCGGCGCGCCTCTTCGCGGAAGGCGACGAGGCGGGGGCACAGCGGACAGTCATGCGGCGCGTTGGTCGCGGTCACGAAAACCGGGGATTGGGACTCACTTGGCCCGATCGTCGGCGGCGACCGGTGCGCGGTCAACCGCGTTGCGGTCAGCCGTGCGGTCGACAGCCCGGCCAACGGTCTTCGCGAGTTCGGCCACATCGATGAAGAAGTCGGCTTGGCGACGGAGATCGTCCGAAATCATCGGCGTTGGCGTCGAAAGCGTCGAGGCAACGGTGACGCGCTTGCCCTTGCGCTGCAGCGCAGCGACCAGCGCGGTGAAGTCGCCATCGCCTGAGAACAACACGAAATGGTCGAAATACGGAGACATCTCGAGCGCATCCACCGTCAGCTCGATGTCCATGCTGCCCTTGATCTT
>CAZNAE010000116.1:0-10555 GCA_964570695.1 uncultured Devosia sp. | reverse complement strand
GCGCCTGCCGCACGGTCTTGGGCAGCAGCTTGAAAAAATTCTCCAGCCGCACAAGGTAATACATGAAATTCCCCGGCAGCTGCCAGCACACCGCGCCGAGCCGCGGCCCGAGAGCTGCAACCGAGTTGAAGAAAAACTCCAGCGGCTCCTTCACCTCTTTGAGCCGGTTGATGTGCGTGATGCCCTGGTGGCCCTTCACGGTGAAGACGAAGCCCCGCGGGGTCTGCGCCGCCCAGTTCTCGAAGCTCGCCGGCTTCTGGTTCTGGTAGAAGGTCGAGTTGATCTCGATCGCGGTGACGGCGCGGCTGGCGAAATGCAGCTCCTCCTTCTGCTTCAGCCCCTCGGGGTAGAACTTGCCGCCGCGCCAGTCCTCGAACACCCAGCCGGCCATTCCCGTCCTGATTTTTCCCGTCATATCCGTCCCGATCGATTGCGAGGCACGAGCCGCTTTCGTAAAAGCATAGCAGCAACCGGAGGTCCAACGAATGCGCAGTTTATTGCTCGCCGCCGCCCTGATCGGTCTCGCCGCCCCCGCCCTCGCCGCCGGTTTCCACGAAGGTGCCTACAACGTCGAGGGCACGAACCTCGACGGCAGCGCCTATAAAGGCACCGCCGAAGTGAAGCTCCTTAGCGACACCACCTGCCAGATCACCTGGACCACCGGCTCGACCTCCTCGGTCGGGCTCTGCATGCTGATGGACGGCGTCGTCGGCGTCGCCTACCGGCAGGGCGACAATGTCGGCGTCACCATGTACCACCTCAACGACGACGGCTCGCTCGACGGCACCTGGACAGTCGCCGGCCAGAACGGCAACGGCACGGAAAAACTCACCCCGCAATAGTGCCGGATCCGCACCGATCCCGCGCCGGCGATTGACGCCCAGCAGCGTTTTGCTTAAGTCCGCTCCACCCACGGCAAGCCCTCGTGGTGGAATTGGTAGACGCAGCGGACTCAAAATCCGCCGCCGCAAGGCATGTCGGTTCGACTCCGACCGAGGGCACCAGTGGACAGCCGAAAGGGCGGGATCACTCCCGCCCTTCGTTCGTAACCGCGTCGGCGGCTTATTTCTTGTCCTGCACGTAGATCCAGACATTGGCGTTGGCGTCGGCCTGTACCGCGAGCACGTCAGCGTCAGTGTAGCCCTTGGCAGTCAGCGCAGCTTCGAGGCTGGCGTTGGCATGCAGGGCGGCGCGGATCTTGCCGAGCCGGTCAGAGCCGGAGGTCTGCGCATCGGCGAGGGTCTTGGCATCGGCGGTCGCACCGCCCTGGATGCTGGAGACCGGCACAATGGTGACTTTGGCGGAATCGTTGACCGAGCCGATGGCGGTGACGGTCACCGACGGGTCGCCGGCGTTGATGTCGCCGATCAACTGGTCGTAGCTCAACTGGCCGTTGGCCGAAGTCTGGCTCATGGCGTTCGAGGTCGCCGAGGCATCGGTCGAAGCGCTGGCCGACGTATCGACCGAAGCGCTGGCGGCGTTGGCGCCTGCTGTTGTTGAAGCGGCGGCGCCGACCGCGGCGCCCACCGCTGTGGTGCTGTCGGCGGCAAAGGCGGTAGGCGAGATCGCCAGGGCGGCGATGAGTGTAACGAGTGAAAGCTTGTTCATTGCGAACTCCTCAGTGGCTTGGGGTGTCCCTCCCGCCCAAAACGTGGGCAGCCTCGGCGACGTTGCGGTGCCATCACGAAAAAGAGCGCGGCTCTATGACGGAACCGCGTTCTGTTCGCTGCGTTTCGCGCCGCTCGTCAGACGATCGGCGGGATCACGCCGTAGGACTGGCGGTAGTCGCGGATTTGCTCGTCGGTGTAGGCAGGCGCGTCCTCGTCGAAGCCGGTCCAGCCCTCGGCGAGATAGTCGCGCCGGCGCGCATCGATATCGACGCCAGCCGAATTGTGGAGGATGGCCGCGACCGAGTCGGCGCGCTCGTCTTCGGCGCGCACAGTGACCAGCGTGCCGCCGCGGCGCACGCCCTCGGCGTAGACGTGCGCCTCGTCTTCGGGCACACCGGCATTGGCGAGCGCGCCGAGCAGTCCGCCGGCGGCGCCACCGACCGCCGCACCGGCCAGCGCGCCGATTGCCGTCGCGAGCAGCCAGCCGCCGGCGATCACCGGTCCGATGCCCGGTATCGCGATGGTGCCGAGTCCGGCCAACAGGCCCGCGCCACCGCCGGCGAGGACACCGACCCCGGCGCCCGCCGCTGCGCCTTCCTCGGCGCCGATCGGATTGTCGACCACTCTGTTGCCGACAAGCGAGATGTCGGCGCTGGCAATGCCGGCATCCTTGAGCGAGCGAACGGCCGAGGCGGCATGATCGTAGGTATCGAACAAAGCGGTGATGGTGCGCATAATTCCCTCCACGAGGCTGTTGGGCGAGCGCAGTCAGGCTGCGCCGTTACCGCCTCAACTCTTGGACGGGCATCGCGTTCCCGGCTCGTCCGGCGAGACGGCACGATGAAACGCGGTTCTGGTGTGATTGGTGGCCACGACCTCAGGATTCGACAAGCTCACCACGAGGTCTGCTGAAGCTTTATGAGGACCTCATCCTGAGCCGGTCGAAGGACGAGGTCTGGGCGCCCCAGCTATCGCCCAAAATAGGCCTCCAGCCAGCTCACTGCGAACGGCACGATCTCCTTGGCGCGCACCAGCACCGAGGGCGCGGCGCCGATGCCGCCGCGCCAGCCTTTGCCGGTCGCGAGAAACTCCGTCACCACGGTGACGAAGTAATCCTCCGGCAGACCATCCGGGGAATGGCTGGTGTCGAACTCCTCGAACTGCCGCCACACCGTCTTGCCGTCGACCAGCAGTGGCGCCTCGTAGCGCTTGATGCGATGCGGAATGTTCGCGAGGTGTTCGGCGTGGTGCTGGATCGTCATCTTGGCCCAGTCGCAGCCGAGCAACAGCGTTTTGCCGTCGACCTCGACCAGTTTGCCGAGCGGAGAATTTGGACCGTAGCCATAGTCGAGCGCGTGGTCGGCGGTGAACCACTCGGCCCGGCCGCCGAGCGCCGTCATCGATGCCCCGGGATTGCCGCTGCGACGCGCACGCGGCGTCGTCCGCAGCATTTCTGGGAACCAGCCATTGTCGCGGTTCGCCCGCGAGGTCAGCGGATCGAACGGCGAAATCTCGGCGCGCGCCCCAGGGTCAGCGGGCACGTCGTCTTCCGACAGCCAGTCGGTGTAACCGAGGATGGTCCCTTGCGATCCTACGACGTCGCGCAGCGCTGAAACGACCACGTCCGCGCCGCCGACGACCGGCCCGATTGTGCGCAACGCCGCGTGCACCAGCACCGCATCGCCTGCTGCAAGGCCGATAGCCTTGAAATCAGCCGCGAGCGTTCTGCGCGTCGCGGGCGTGTGGCTCAGTTGGTCGCCCCGGCGTAGCGCCGTTCGGGCTTGGGCTGCTCCGCCGCCTCGTGCACGCGATCGTAAGTCTCGCGCGCCTCGTTGACCGAGTGCATATGCCGCGCTGCCCAGTTCCAGAGGGTGTCGAGCGGATCGGTCAGCGTGCGGCCGAGCTCGGTGAGTTGGTATTCGACGCGCGGCGGAATCTCCGGAAAGACCGTACGGGTGACGAGGCCGTCGCGCTCGAGATTGCGGAGCGTCAGGGTCAGCATGCGCTGGCTGATGCCGCCGATCGAATGGCGCAATTCGTTGAAGCGCATGGTCTTCTTGGTCAGATGACCGACCACCATAACGCTCCATTTGTCACCGATGCGGTTGAGGATGTCGCCCATCGCCCCGCAGATCTGCACCTGGTCGCCTTCAGCTCTGAAACCCATCGGACTCTCCATCGTTCATCGCAATATAAGGCAGGTTACTGTCTGTGCCTAGGGCTCAAACAGTCATTGTTGACAGTGACGCCCCCTGGATGGCTTTTCGGACGGGCGATTGAGGGAGGCGTTGATGAGCGAAGACCGGATCCGCGAGCTGGCGGAGCAGATGACGCTGGCCGAGCAGGTGAGCCTCCTCTCCGGTGAGGATTTCTGGTCGGTGCCGGCCATCCCGCGCCTCGGCATCCATAAGCTGCGGGTTACCGATGGCCCGAATGGCGCGCGCGGCGGTGGCGGCCTCATCGGCGGCGTGAAGTCGGCGGCTTTTCCCGTGGGCATAGCGCTCGGCGCCACCTGGAACGTCGAGTTGGTGAAGGAGATCGGCGGCGCGCTGGCCGACGAGGTCAAGTCGAAGGGCGCGCACGTCTCGCTGTCGCCCACCGTCAATATCCACCGCTCGGTCACCAATGGCCGCAACTTCGAATGCTACTCCGAGGACCCGATCCTCACGGCTGAGCTCAGCGGCGCCTTCATCAGGGGCCTCCAGGAGCAGGGCATCGGCGCGACGATCAAGCATTTCGTCGGCAATGAATCCGAGATCGAGCGCACCACCATCAGTTCGCAGATCGACGAGCGGACGCTGCGGGAGGTTTATCTGGTGCCGTTCGAGTATGCGGTCAAAGTTGCCGGCACCTGGGGCATCATGAGCTCCTACAACCGGCTCAACGGTGCTTTCACCAGTGAGAACGAGTGGTTGCTGACCCAAGTGCTGCGCAACGAGTGGCACTACACCGGCGTCGTGATGTCCGACTGGTTCGGCTCGCACTCCACCGCGCCCACGGTCAATGCCGGCCTCGACCTCGAAATGCCCGGCCCGCCGCGCGATCGCGGCGCGAAACTGATCGCCGCCGTCGAGGCGGGCGAGGTCAGCGCCGCCAAGGTACGCGAGCGCGTCACCAACGTGCTGCGGCTGATGGAGCGGACCGGCGCCATGGACGACGAGCGTGAGTACGAGGAGCATGCCGACGACCGCCCGGCGCACCGCGCGCTGATCCGCCGCGCCGGCGCCGAAGCCACGGTTCTGCTCAAGAACACCGGTCTATTGCCGCTCGATTCCAAGACCCTCGGAAAGGTCGCCGTGATTGGCCCCAACGCCAAGGCGGCGCAGATCATGGGCGGCGGCAGCGCGCAGCTCAACCCGCATTATGTGGTGTCGCCGTGGCAGGGGCTGATGACGGCGCTTGGCAGCGAGCGGCTGATCTATGCCGAAGGCGCCACCAACCATCGCTTCGAGCCGCTGCTCAACGCGCGGTTCGATGTCGAGTATTTCAACAGCGCCGACCTCAGCGGGGCGCCTGCGCATCGCGGCGAGCAGGTCGGCGGCGAGATTTTCCTCTTCGGTATGGTCGCGCCGGGGCTCACCGATCCCAATGTCTGGTCAGCGCGCTTCACCACGCAGTTC
Source organism: uncultured Devosia sp. (assembly GCA_964570695.1). Classification (GTDB taxonomy): domain Bacteria; phylum Pseudomonadota; class Alphaproteobacteria; order Rhizobiales; family Devosiaceae; genus Devosia_A. Next base: position 5,325 of record CAZNAE010000116.1, on the reverse strand, counting down.
ACACCGGCGAAAACCGGCGAGTACCGTGTCGGCATTCTCGCTGCCGGCCTGGCCCGCGTGAAGGTCGACGGCAAGCTCGTCGCCGACGTCTGGAGCGACTGGCAGCCGGGCCGGACCTATTTCGAGGAGGGTTCGGACGAGGTGGTCGGCACGATCCCGCTCAAAGCCGGCCAGAGCTATCGGGCCGATCTCGAGTTCGCCAAGAAGCCGCCCCGTGTGTTGGATTTCTCCGCCGCCCGGATCGGTATCGGCCTGCCGCTCGGCGACGAGGCGATCGACGAGGCGGTGGGCGCGGCCAAGGCGGCTGATATTGCTGTCGTCTGCGTCGGCCGCACCGGCGAATGGGACACCGAGGGCAGCGATCTGCTCGACATCAAGCTGCCCGGCCGGCAGGACGAGCTGGTCCGCGCCGTCGCTGCCGTCAATCCGCGCACCGTCGTGGTGCTGCAGACCGGCGGCCCGGTCGAAATGCCCTGGCTCGACGATGTGGCGGCAGTGATCGAGGCCTGGTATCCGGGGCAGGAAGCCGGCAACGCCATTGCTGACGTGGTGATCGGCGCTGCCGAACCGGGCGGCCGGCTGCCGCAGAGCTTCCCCGTCAAATGGAACGACAATCCAGTGCACTCGCAGGATCACGAGATCTATCCGGGCCTCGCGGGCAAGGTGCGCTATGAGGAAGGCGTCTTCGTCGGCTACCGCCACTACGACCGGCAGGGCATCGCGCCGCTGTTCCCATTCGGCTTCGGGCTCAGCTATACGAGCTTCGCGCTGAGCGACCTCGCCATCGACGACAGCGGCTTCGAAGCGGAGGGCATGGTCGGCGTCTCGGTCACGGTCACCAACATCGGCGCCCGGGCCGGCAGCGAAGTCGTGCAGCTCTACGTGGGCGACGAGGCGGCGTCGGTGCCGCGGCCGCTCAAGGAGCTCAAGGCCTTCGCCAAGGTGCAACTCGCGCCCGGCGAGACCACGCGCGTGAAGCTCAGCCTCAAGGATCGCGATTTCGCCTTCTACGGCACGGCGGCAAGGCACTGGCTGGTCGAGCCGGGCGCCTTCACCTTGATGGTGGGCACCTCGGCGACCGACATCAAGCTCACCGGCACCGTCCGCCGGACGACCAGCCTGATGCTGCCGGTCTAGGCCGCTTGCTGCAGGCCGCTGAACTGCGCGGCGTGCAGCCCCACATAATAGCGCAGCCGGTCGTCGGCAGCGCCGAGGCCGGCCATGACGGCCGCCATAAAGCTCACCGGCGACGTGCCGGGCGCCGTGACGATCCGCCTGTCGGTCACCGCCTCGGGACCGTCGCGATACAGGCCTTTGCCGGAATAGCCCGTCTCGTCGAGATAGCCGACGCCATTGCTGGTGTGGGCAATGCCGTCCAGCAGTCCGGTCTTCGCCAGAGCGAATGTGCCGTCGCAAATGCCGGCGACGAGCTTCCCTGCCGCATGCGTCCGGCGCGCGATGTCCGAAATATCCGCTGCGTCGGCGCGCATCCACGCGGCACCGCCGCACACCACCAGCGCGTCGAATGTCGCCGGATCGAGCGCTTCGACGGCGAGCTCAGGGGCCACACGCATCCCACCCATCGAGGTCACCGGGCGACCACCGGGCGAGGCAAAGCTCGTTTCCATCCCATAGAATCCCTTGGCCACGGCGTTCAGCAGCGCGATCTCCCAATCGGCAAAACCCTCGGTCAGCACCGTCACGATGCGGGTCATGTGGCATCTCCTTTTTCGGTCCGTGGAGGCTAAACCCCGGCCATGCCAGATTGTGGCAGCAGGTTGCGGTTCAAAATCCCGTCAGGTCGGGGCTCTCTCCTTGAGGCGGTCACACTATGGGGCTAGAAGCTCGGCACTGATTTTAGTCGAGACTGGGTTTGATGCAGGTCGCGCGATTCGCCCGCCGTTTAGCTATTTGCCTTGCGCTTCTGGCTTCAACGATTGCTCCCGCTTCCGCCATTCCCATGCTGCTCGTCGATGCGGCGACGCTCGATGTGCTCTACGCCGAGGATGCCGGCCAGCCCTGGCATCCGGCTTCGGTGACCAAGCTGATGACCGCCTATCTGACGTTTGCGGCGATCAAGGATGGCCGTGTCACCCTCGATACGCCGGTCAAGATCTCGCAGCATGCGTGGAACCAGGCGCCGGCCAAGTCTGGCCTCAATGTCGGCGACTCTGTCAGCCTCAAGGACGCGCTCTACATCATGCTGGTCAAGTCGGCGAACGACATGGCGGTCGCCGTGGCCGAGACCGTCGGCGGTGACGAGAAGACCTTCGTCGGGCAGATGAACACCATGGCCAAGCAGATGGGCCTCACCGCCACGCACTACGATAATGCCAACGGCCTCAAGAGCCCGGGGCAGATCAGCTCGGCGCGCGACCTCGCGATGATCGCCCTCTACATCAAGCGCGACTATCCGCAATACATGCCGATCTTCCAGACCCAGAACGTGCAGCTCGGCACGCATAAGCTCGAGACCAGCAACACCATGCTTGAGCATTTTTCGGGCCTGACCGGCATGAAGACCGGTTACATCTGCTCGTCCGGCCTCAACATCGTTGCGACCATGGAGCGCGATGGCCGCTCGCTGCTGGCGGTGGTGCTCGGCGCGTCGTCCGCGCGCGAGCGCAACGAGCTCGCGGCGCAGCTCTTCTTGCGTGGCCTTTCCGGCGCGCTGAAGCCGACCGGCCAGACGCTGGTCGACATCAAGGACGTTGCCGGCGATCCGGTCGACATGGGCCCGCTGATCTGCGGGAAGAAGGCCAAGGCCTACGTCAAGCAGCGCATGGCCGATTTCCCGATGGGCCTCAAAGGCAAGCCGAGCTATCTGACCGACAAGATCGACGGTCCGACCTATGTGGCGACCGATCTCGGCGCCGTCGTCGGCGGCATTCCGCTGCCGCGTCCGCGCCCCGGTGACAAGAGCGGCGGACCGGCGCTGGCCGAAGCCGATCCAGACTCGGGCGCCGACTAGGCCTCAGCTTTGGTGATGTCGAAGCGCAGCACGTCGCCCTTGGCCGACGTCGAGCACGCATGCCCGTGTTGTGTGCAAAACAGTGGAATGTCGATCTTGGCGATCGGATCGGTCGCCAGCACCATCAGCTGCGCGCCGGCCGGCAACTGCGCCAGCCGTTTTTCCATCTTCAACACCGGCAGCGGGCATTTGAGCCCGCGCGCGTCGACGATGTCGTCAGCCAAGAATGATGACCCAATAGACGCCATAGCCCGAATTGGGGTCGTAGACCGCGGCGATGCCGGCCTTGGTCGCGGTTGGGGTCGTGAGCGCGGCGGCATCGACCGGGGAGTTGCGCCAGCCCGAGAAGGTCTCGGCGAAATTGTAGTAACCGGCTGAGTACCGGATGGCGATCGCGCCGTCAGGTTTCTTGGGTTGCGTACCGCTTTTCGAGTACGCCAGGGCCAGCGTCTGCGCGGTGGCATCGAGCGTCGGGTCGTCGACCAGCACGCTGGCGCCGGTCGAGGTGCGGTACTGGTTGACGATCCCGAGCGCTTCCGTGCGGTCGAGTTGCGCGCCCCGCGCGTCCATGCGCTGGCTGAGCCCCGGCGACAGTGCCCCGGCGGTCGAACAGGCGGCGAGCGCCAGCATCAGGGCAATCGTCAGGGGAGTACGGAAAACGGCGCGCATCGGCATCACTTTCGATTTGAGGAAGCGGGCGTCGAGTGCCCTCAGAGCAGTTTCAGGCCTTCTGTGCCGGTAAAGGTGCCGGCGAGCTTACCAGTCGTGACGTCGATCAGTTGCAGGGTCTGCGTCCCCGGTGCACCGTTGTTGATATAGGAATAGACCGTCGCGATGAATTGCTGCTTGAGGTCGGGGTTGAGCCCCTGGAAGATCGCCGTCACCCCGACTCTCGGCGGCGAGTCGAGGGCCTGCACGCCGGTGAAGACCCCCTGGTCGATGAGCTTGAGGATCAGCGCCTTTCGGGTGCCCTGATCCATCGCGTCGGGTCCGCTGGTGGCAACCGACGAGGCTGCCGGCTGCGCTGCTGACGAGGCAGGCTGCGGCGGCGTTGCTGCCGCCTCAGATGTCGCTTGCGATGATGTCTGGCTGGGCGGTTCGGAAGCGACGCTGGCCGTTGCGACCGAAGTCGCTCCCGCCGTCCCGGACGGCGGGGTGGTCGAAACGCCAATGCGCGAAATCAGGAAGATCCCGACGATCACCAGGCAGACCGCGGCAAGAATGCCCCAGCCCGCAAGCTTTTCCTTCGGGCTCCGTCTCCGGCGCGCCACTACATTGTCACAGACAGCATTCGGCCATCAGTCCTCTTTGGTCACGGCGCGCCTATCTGGCGAAACATCGCGTCTTTGTCGAGACCAAGATGTGGGAAATGGCGACCCCGACGCGATTCGAACGCGTGGCCTCAGGATTAGGAATCCTGCGCTCTATCCTGCTGAGCTACGGGGTCGGCGCGGCGGAACTTAGACGAAGCCAATTAACGAACAAAGTCCTTTGTGGCGGCGCGCCAGTCCGGGTACCCCACCACGGCGTGGACTCGCCGGGTGTTGGTCGCTTCCTCGCCGAATGGGGCGACTTCCCAAAGCCAGCGGCTTTCGGGTGGTGGCAGGCGGCGGCCATACAGCATGTCGACGTCCTCGAGCAGCGTGCCGGCGCGGTCGAAGATCCGATAGTCGATGTCGGTCACCAGCGTCACCGGCGTCGGTAACGCCGTCAGCCCGTCAAGGTGCGCGTCGATTGCCGCTCGTTCAGCGCCCTCCGCTGCGGCCCGGCCGATCTGGCTCAGGAGGTTCACCGAGATCACCCAGTCGAGGTCGGGGATATCGGCGAGGAAGGCGAGGGGATGCGGCTCACCCTCCGGCGCAAGGTCGCGCCATAGCCGCTCGATGTTCGTGTAGCGGGCAATGCGCGCATCGGTCGTCGAGAGGTGCGCCAGATCGATCAGCAGTACGCGCCCAAAGGTCCGTGCGAGACTTTCGATCGGCACGTCGAACAGTGGCCCCGAACCCAGCACGGCAACCGTACGGCGGGACCGGATGTCGTCGATCGTCGTATCGAGCACCGCCAGCGTCTTGTTGAGGTGCGGCGTCCAGGCTCGAAACTGCCGGCGGCCGCGGGCCCAGAGCCCGACCGCATCCACCAGATACGGACGAAACGCCGCCGGCGTCCGCCCATAACTCCGGGCGTAGATCAGGCTCTCGGCAAGCATCGGGACCCGGTCTCGTGCCAGCAGGATGCGCACGCTAGCCGCTCGGGCCGGCAGCGCCTAGGCTGCGCAGGCTGCTCATCAACAGGGGATCGGCAGCATTGCGCCCCGCTATTGGGATTTTCGCCGCAATTGGCTGCTGTCTTTCCAA
>CAZNAE010000115.1:0-10594 GCA_964570695.1 uncultured Devosia sp. | reverse complement strand
CGAAAACGATGTTCGCAGCACGTATGGCGAAGTCGTCAAATCGCTGCAGCATCCATTGGCCGGCCTGCTCACGCTCGAATACTCGACGTTCGCGGTCGATGGCCGGCCCGACCTCGATATGGTCGTCTACAACCCGGCGACGCCTGAGGATGCTGAACGGATCAGGGCGCTGATCGCCTCGAGCGGGAGCCACGGCGGCTGACGTGTCGTCCTGAACAGCGCGCATCCAACAAGTCACGTCTTGGCGCGTCCCCTTGCGGCGCAGTCGCAAAATCGCCAATCTTTCCGCGCTCACCTGAGCGCCTTCCCGGAGATAGAAACCCTCGTGAACATCCTTCTGCGCCTTGTCGCCGCCTGCGGGCTTGCTGGTCTGGCTTTCGCGGCGCCGGTCGCCGCCGAGGACATGCTGGCTGCCGCCCATCCGAGCGTCACCGGCAGCTATCTCTCCGGCCAGCAGGCGCTGAACGAATTGCGCACCCCCGATGCCGCAAAGTTCTTCGCCGATGCGGCTACCGAAGAGTCGGACAATCCACTGGTGCTCGAGCGCGCCTTCATCGCCTTCGCCGCCGATGGCAACATCGACAAGGCGAGCGACACCGCCCAGCATCTGCTGACCCTCGAGCCCGACAACCAGATGGCGCAGCTGGTCATCGCCACCGAGGCGCTGAAGGGCCGCCGCTACGATGCCGCCATCCAGGATCTCAACAAGCTCGGCACCGATAGTTTTGAAGGCATCACCGGCTCGGTGCTGCGCGCCTGGGCGATGGTCGGCAATGGCAAGGTCGATGACGCCTTCGCCTCGCTCGACAAGATCGCGGACGGCGGCCTCGAGGAGTTCCTCGTCTTCCACCGTGCCATCATGGCCGACGTCGCCGGCCGCCAGGCCGACGCCATCAAGTACATCACCCAGGCACACGACGCTGATCCCTATACCGCCGATGTCGTCGAAGCCTATTCCCGCATCCTCGGCAATGCCGGCAAGTTCGACGACGCCATCAACGCCATCGTCGCCTTCGAGTCTCAGGGCCTGACCTATCCGACCGTCACCGAGATCAAGGGCGACCTCGCCAACAAGCAACGCCCGGGCGTCTACGCCGACAGCGTCCAGGCTGGCGCCGCCGAAATGTTCCACAGCGTCGGCGTCGCCTTCGCCCGCGATGGCACGACTGACGTCTCGATGGTGTTGCTGCGCCTCGCGCAATATCTCGAGCCCAAGAACGAATCCGTCGCCCTCGTTATCGGTTCGCTCTACGACACCGCCGGCCAGCACGATCTCGCCAACGCCGTTTACGACGCCGTGCCGGCGAGCTCGCCGCTCCGCTCCATGGCGACGGTGCGCCTTGCCGACAACCTCGACGCCATGGGCAATCGCCCCGAGGCGCTTCGCCGGCTGACCAACATCGTCACCACCGACCCGACCGACGTCGATGCGATCTCGGTGCTCGGCGATTTGCAGCGCACCGACAAGCAATATACCGCCGCCGTCGACAGCTACTCCAAGGCGTTGGCGATCACCGGCGGCCAGACTCCCGGCGACTGGCGCTTCTACTACGTGCGTGGCATCGCCTATGAGCGCTCCGACCAGTTCCCGCTCGCCGAGAAGGATTTCCTCAAGGCGCTCGACCTCAACCCCGGCCAGCCGCAGGTGCTCAATTATCTGGGTTACAGCTGGGTCGATAAGGGCATGAACCTCACCAAAGCACTCGACATGATCCAGAAGGCGGTCACCGCCTCGCCGAACGACGGCTATATCATCGACAGCCTCGGCTGGGCCTATTACCGCCTTGGCCGTTTCGACGACGCCGTTGCCGAACTCGAGCAGGCCGCCTCGCTTCGCCCCAATGACCCCGAGATCAACGACCACCTCGGCGACGCCTACTGGCGCGTCGGCCGCCATCTCGAGGCGCACTTCCAGTGGAGCGTTGCCTACGCGATGGACACCGACGGCGACGTGAAGGCGCGCGTTGCGCCCAAGCTCAAAGGCGGCCTCGACGCCGCGCCCAAGACCGGTGAATCGGCGCCCGCGCTCGATACGCCGGCACCCGGAACGCAGGCGCAATCCAATTAGGGTCTCGATGGCCGAACCGGTCGTCGAGGCGGCTCCCGCCAAGATCAATCTCGCTTTGCACGTGACCGGCCGCCGCAGCGACGGCTACCATTCGCTCGAAATGCTCGTGGCCTTCGCCGAGGTCGGCGATGAGCTGCAGGCCGAGCCAGCAAGGAAGGACAGCCTGGCCATCACCGGCCCCTTCGCCGCGGCGCTCGGCAGCTCCGAGGGGAATCTCGTTCTACGCGCGCTTGCAGCATTCCGTGCCCGCTGGCCCGGGGCGCTGCCCGACGGACTTTCGCTGACTCTCCGCAAGAACCTTCCGGTCGCTGCAGGCCTCGGCGGTGGCTCTGCCGATGCCGCAGCCGCGCTGCGCCTCTTTGCATCGCTGAGCACGCCCGGAGTGAGCCTCGCCGATCTGCTCGGCCTTGCCGTCGGCCTCGGCGCCGATGTGCCGATGTGCCTTTATTCGCGCCCCGCCGAAGTACGCGGCCTCGGCGAAATCGTTCTGCCGCTGAAGCACTTTCCCGCACTCCACGTCGTCCTGGTCAATCCGCTGGTGCCCGTCGTCACCGCCGAGATCTTCCGCAAGCTCGAACGCCGCGACAACCCGGGCCTACCCGACCTCAGCGATCCGCTCACCCGCCCGGCCCAGCTCGGCCTCTGGCTCGCCGAAACCCGCAACGACCTCGAACCGCCCGCACTGGTGCTGGTCCCCGCCATCGGCGACCTCATCGCCCGCCTTGCCGGCACCGGCGGCTGCATTCTCGCCCGCATGTCCGGCTCCGGTGCCACCGTCTTCGGCCTCTTCGGCTCCTCTGCCCAAGCCCATCAGGCCGCGCACGATCTGCGCGAGACCTGGCCAGGCTATTGGGTCGCCGCGGCGCCGCTGATCGGCGTGTGAGGGGTCGGTATTGCGCCCGACACACCCCCAACTATTCGGTATCATCCCCGCGAAGGCGGGGACCCATTTCACACCTTGCGCAAACGGATAGCTGGCTCCCCGCCTTCGCGGGGATGACACGCGGTGGGTAACCGCTCATCCCCCGACGGTCATCTCGACTTCGACCACATCCCCCACCGTCACCCCCGTCCGCCTCCGCACCTCGGCCTTGATCGGCAGCAGATAAATCCCGTCCTTCGGAAACAGCGACGTCGCAAACCGCACGCCCCCGATCGTCGCCTCGACCGGGATCACGCCCCAGCCATAGCTGATGAATTTCGCCACCTGCCGGATCGCTTCCGCCTGCTCGCGCGGGATCGGCGCATAGAAAAACGGTGACGGCCCGCGCCACTCGATCACTGTCGCTTTGAACGTGAATTCGGTCGGTGCCCGGCCCCGCGCCACAATGGCCTCAATACGCCCGGCTCACATAGAACTCGGCGATATCGCTCGGGATCACCTCTATGTGCAACGCACCCAAGTCACCAAGCACGATTCTCCCAACCCTCCTGCCGGTCGTGCCGGAAGCGCTGCACCCATTCCTCGTTGAGATCGTCGGCGGTTTTCTGGATATCGACATCCGGGGAGATAGCGCTCTGCGGCGGTAGCCCCAGATGGGCTAAAACGCGATTGATCGAGCCCAGTAGGTCCTGGACGGCATCTTCGTAGCCGATTTCCAGTGGAACTACACCGGCCTCAGTAAATAGCTCTTGGAGCCCGGCCTCTCTCACGACGGCCTGCTGCATGAGCGTGTCGATCGCAGCGGCATCATAGTCACCGACTATGTCCGGTAGTTCGGCGCGTCGACCGCTTCTTCGATGCCATTCCCCGCTTTTGATGGCTCTCCACCACGATACCGCCAGGCGCACCTTGTTGCGACGCGTCATAAAGATGTGACGATGATTGGGAAACGCCGTCTCCCAGCGCTGCAGGCGCGGCACAGGTCCACCATCAGTCGGCCCGCCGATCAGGTCGAGAATGCCGTTGAAGCGGTGTTCGGAATATCCCATTTTGATGCCAAAGACGCCGTTGGCCGTCGTGCCGAGCGCATAGATGCGGTGCAGGAGCTCAATGGCACTCGAAACCGCGTAGTGCTTCAGAGCGTCGTCCGTCCGTGCGAAGTTCAGGTATTCAGCCGGTCGCCCGGCGATGCCACTCGAAGCCAGCGCCTCGGAGAACCATGTACTTCCTACCCGCTGGCTGAACCAGATCGTGTAGGAGAGTTCGGGCAGGGACATGGTGACGGGAGCAGCACTTAGGCCCATGCTTCCGAACCTAATACGCCCGGCTCACATAGAACTCGGCAATATCGCTGAGGATCACCTTCATCGCCGAATCCGCGACCGGCGCCAGCGCTTCGCGCGCCCGCCGCACATGCTCGTGCGCTTCGTCCACAGTGCGGCCGAGCGCATTGTGCCGGTTCATGATCGCGACGATCTGCGCCAGCGCCGTGTCCGGCGCGTCGGGCTTGCCGAGCGAGGCGGTAATGATCTCGCGCTCCGCCGGATTGGCGTCGTTGAGCGCCAGGATCACCGGCAACGTCATCTTGCCCTCCCGCAAATCGTCGCCGGTGTTCTTGCCCATCGCGCCGCTCTCGCCGCGATAGTCGAGCACGTCGTCGACGAGCTGGAACGCGAGACCGAGCTCCATGCCATAATCGCGCAGCGCCGCGCGACCCGTCTCGTCGGCGCCACCCGCCATCGCACCGACTTCTGCCGCCGCCTGGAACAGCGTTGCAGTCTTGGCGCGGATTACCTGGTCGTAGTCGGCCGGCGTGGCGCTGAGGTCGCCGGCCTTGCTGAGCTGGAACACTTCGCCCTCGGCGATGATCGTCGCCGCCTTCGCCAGCACGCCGAGCGCATCGAGCTTGCCGGTCTCGACCATCATCAAAAATGCCTGGCCGAGCAGGAAATCGCCGACCAGCACGCTCGCCTGGTTGCCCCAGACCATGCGCGCCGCCGGCTTGCCGCGCCGCATGTCGCTTTCGTCCACCACGTCGTCGTGGAGCAGCGTCGCATTGTGCATGAATTCGACAGCGGCGGCGTAGTTGGTCTGCGCTCCGCTCGGGTGGTCGAACAGCAACGCTGCTGCCACCGTGAGCATCGGCCTGAGCCGCTTGCCGCCGGCTTCGATCAGATACCGCGCCAGTTCCGGCACCATCTCGACGTGCGAGTCGGCGCGGCTGAGGATCAGCGCGTTGACCCTCTGCATCTCGGCGTCGGTCGCCGCGAGCAGCCGATCCAGCGCGCCCAGGCCCGCCTGTTCCTTCGCCGCTGCTGCCGAAACCGCCATCAAAGCCTCAGTTGTCGTTGAGCCGCCGCCGCAAAACTCTATGATCGCGGCGAACCCGGCCCAAACCAAGATGTCCCTAGCCCACGCCACCGAAATTGTAAAACCCGCGGGCGTCACCCACGACGCCTTTCTCGGCGGCCGTTTGACCCTCGCCCAGCCCGCCAAAGGCTTTCGCGCCGGGCTCGATTCGGTGCTGCTCGGCGCCGCCGTGAGCGGCGAGGGGCCATTGCTTGATCTCGGCGCCGGCGTCGGAACCGCCGCGCTCGTGGCCTTCGCGCATCACTCTGAGCTCGCCGCGACCCTCGTCGAATCCGACCCCGAAATGGCGGCGCTCGCCGCTGCCAACGTTGCAGCCAACGGCTTTTCCGCCCGTGCCAACGTCCTAACCCTCGATCTCACTGCCACCGGCCGCGTCCGAGCGGCCGCCGGCCTTGCCGCTGACCATTTTGCCGCCGTCATCGCCAATCCGCCCTTCTTCGAGACCGGCACGCGCGCCGCGACCCGCGGCGCTGCGGCGCGTCATATGGCCGCCGAAGCCCTCGACCTCTGGGTCAAGACCGCGGCCACGCATGCCGCGCCCGGAAGCGAAATCGTCTTCATCCATGTCGCCGAGCGGCTGCCGGCGCTGCTGGCGGCGTTCGAGTCCCGCTTCGGCGCCATCACCGTGCTGCCGCTCGCCCCGCGCGACGGCGAACCAGCCCATCGTGTGCTGGTCCGTGGCATCAAAGGCTCGCGTGCGCCGCTGACCCTGCTCGCCTCTCGACCGCTGCACACGCCCGCCGGCCGTAGCTTCCGCTCGGAGTTCGAGGCGATCTTCCGCGGCAACGATCGGCTGCACTGGTAATATTGGCGCCAGCCCCTTACATCACCGCCGGATCGAGGCACGCGTGATGGCGAACAATTCCGGATTCTTCGGCTGGCTGCGCCACCCTTTCGGCGGTGGCGGTCCCGTCGTCCCGGTCGTCCGGCTGCAGGGCGTCATCGCCGCCGAACAGCGCTCCGGCCGCATCAACATCGCGGGTGTTGCGCCGCTGCTGCAGCGCGCCTTCGAAATGAAGGGCTCCACCGTCGCCATCATCGTCAATTCGCCCGGCGGCTCGCCGGTGCAGTCGCGGCTCATCGCCAAGCGCATCCGCGACCTCGCCACCGAGCATGAAAAACGTGTGCTGGTCTTCGTCGAGGACGCCGCAGCTTCGGGCGGCTATTTCATCGCCACCGCCGGCGACGAGATTATCGCCGACCCCAGCTCCATCGTCGGCTCGATCGGCGTCATTTTCGCCGGCTTCGGCTTTACCGGCACGATGGAAAAGCTCGGCGTCGAGCGCCGCGTCCACACCGCCGGCAGGAACAAATCGACCCTCGATCCCTTCCTGCCGGAAAAGCCCGAGGACGTCGAACGCATCAAGCAGATGGAGCTCGACATCCACCAGGTGTTCATCGACTGGGTGAAGTCGCGCCGCGCCGGCAAGCTGAAACTGCCCGACGACCAGCTCTTCACTGGCGAGTTCTGGAGCGGCGTTCGCGGTCTCGACCTCGGCCTCGTCGATGCCCTCGGCGATCTGCACGAAACCCTGCGCGCCCGCTTCGGTGACAAGGTGCGCACCCGCGTGATCGAAGCCAAGCGCGGCCTCATCCGCCTGCCGTCCTTCGGCCTCGCTGCCGATGTCGCGGCGGTCATCGAGGATCGCGCCGTGTGGACGCGCCTCGGCCTATGACTGGACTGCTGCTGAAAGTCGTCGTCTTCGCGCTCGTCGCCTTCGCGATTTACACCGGCGTTCGCCGGATCTGGCGCGACTTCACCAAGCAGTTCCGCGCCGAGGATCAGGCCATCCACCAGCGTGACCTCCAGGAACGTGCCCGCCCCGACGTCATCACCCTGAAGCGCGACAAGGACGGCACTTTCCGCCCGCCCGACGACCAAGCCTGATCCGTCCGAGTTGATCGCTGCCGCGGCTAGCCTGTCCGGCGGTTCTTGGTCCGCTGCAAATCTGGCGCCCGTTTGTCGAGACGCTCGATCACCACGCCGATCTCGGTCGCTGGCACCGGCCGGCTCAAATAATAGCCCTGCGCCTCGTCGCAGCCATTCCGCACCCAGTCGTACTGTGCTTCGGTCTCGACGCCCTCCGCCGTGACTCGAATGCCGAGCGCCTGTCCGAGCCCGATCACCGAGCGGACGATCGCCTGGCTCTCTTCGTTTGCCGGCAGCCCGCTGATGAACGCCCGGTCGATCTTGATCTTCGAGAACGGGAAGCGCTGCAGATAAGCGAGGGACGAGAAGCCCGTGCCGAAATCGTCGAGCGCGATCCGCACCCCCAACTCGCGCAGGCCGCGCAGCACCGCCATGTTCGCGTTGCTGTCGCGCAGCAGCACCGTCTCGGTGATCTCGAGTTCGAGCCGGGCCGGGCTCAGGCCCGAATCCTCGAGCGCGGTCGTCACCAGCGCGCTCACGTCGCCGGCGCTGAACTGCCGGGACGAGAGGTTCACCGCAACCGAGATATCGCCCGGCCACTTGGTCGCCTCGACGCAGGCGGTGCGCAGCACCCAGCGGCCGATCTCGACGATCTGTCCGGTCTCTTCTGCAATCGGAATGAACACGTCGGGCGCCACCGGTCCACGCGTCGGATGCTGCCAGCGCAGCAGCGCTTCGAACCCGGTGACCCGGTTGAGCTTCAAATCGACCAGCGGCTGATAGGCAAGGCTGAACTCGCCGCGCTCCAGCGCGCCCGCGAGGTCGGTCCGCAGCGCCTGCTTCTGCAACAACTGCACCTGCATGGCGACTTCGAAGAAACAGAACGAGCCGCGCGCCTCCGACTTCGCCGCATAGAGTGCGATGTCGGCGTTCTTGATCAGTTCGTCGGCCGTCTCAAAGCCCATCGACGACATGGCGATGCCCATGCTCGCGCCGATCCGCACCGACTGGCCGTCGATCTCGTGGGGCGCATGCGCGCCATCGAGCAGCCGCTGTGCCAGCACCCCGAGCTCGTCGGCACCTTCCTGCCCCACAAGGATTGCCGCGAACTCGTCGCCGCCGAGCCGGCCGATGGTCGCGTCGGGGCCGAGCGCCGCACGCATCCGCTCCGCCGTACCGATCAGGACGGCGTCGCCGATCGGGTGCCCCAGCGTGTCGTTGACTTCCTTGAAATGGTCGAGGTCGAGCAGCAGGACTGCCACATCGTCGCCTGATGCCAACGCGCCCGCCAGCCCGTCGCGGAACAGCGTGCGATTGGCGAGGCCGGTCAACGGATCATGCAGCGCCAGATGCGCGATTTCGTCGCGCGCCCGTTTCTGCTCCGAAATATCGCGGAAGAAGATCGGGAGCCCGTCCTCTGTCGGATAGGCCTGGATGCCGAGCCAGATCTGCCGGTCATCGACGAAGATCTCGAACTCTTCGGGTTGCCGGGTCTTCACGGCCTTGAAATAGTGGTCGCCTTCGCCCGAGGTGAGCGCCGCCGGGAACAGGTCCCAGACGCTGATGCCGATCCGCAGCAGGTCGGCCTTGTTGATCGTCTCGGCCGCCTTGTGATTGAAGAAAACGACGTTCCATTCGGTGTCGAGCACCAGCACGCTGTCGCTCGTGCTCTCGAGTACCGCGGTCAGCCGCTGCTGGCTGAGTGCCAGCTCTTCGCGGCCCGCCTCCAGATCGCGCCGGAGCTTGCGCTGCACCCCGATGATCCAGTGCTCCCGCAATCCGGCGACCAGCGCAAAGCCGACCGCCAGGGTGCCTGCGAGCCACGCATAGATGCCGCCGCCGACAAAGCCGGTGAGGCTCGCCGCGAGCACGATGGCGCCCACCGCTGCTGCCGGCACCGCCGCCTGCGCCACGGCGCGGTCGGTCCGCCGCGTGAACACGATCGTCTGCGGAGCCTGCCGGTTGATCGCGATCTGCTCGAGCGCCCCGCACACCAACAGCCCGGCCGAGACGACCCACAACAACTGCGTCGGGCCACCGATCTGGTAGCTGCCGTCCATCAGGGCCAGGGCGTAGCGAAAATCGGCCACCGCCTCTGCGAGGATCGCCAACACCATCAGCGCGAAGGCCATCGACTTCCGGCCGTGGTCGTAGAGGAAAAACGATACGATCCCGAAGGCGGCCACGCTGAACCACAGCACCGGATAGAGGAACGCCACCACCGTGCTGAACGGCGTCATCACCGAAGTCGCAATGCTCGGCCGCAGCACGAACAGGCTAGCGAGTGCCACGGCGCAATAGATCAGCGCGAAATTGTAGAGCTGCACCGCACCGAAGCGCTTCCGCATCTGGCTGTAGCGCAGCACGCCGCCGGCAAAGAACAGCGCCATCAGGAAATACGCGCCTTCCGGCAGCGACGGGAATGCCGGCGGTGCCCCCGTCAGCGAATAGAACAGCAAATAGCCGAGATTGCCGGCGAGATAGAGGCCCGAGCCGGCCGCGAAGCTGAGCCACGCGACCCGGTCGCCGCCGCTGCTGCGTTGCGCGGCAATCCAGCAGAACACCGCGGCCGCCAGCGGTCCGCTCAGTTGCGCCGCCGCCGCCCATTGCATCCGCGCTCCATCGCCGAACGATGCCCAGTCCGGCACGAACCAGAACAGGCCGATGGCGGCGAGAAAGCCGGCAATCATGGCAAGGCGTTGTTTGGGCGTCATCTGTGAAAATGCTTTGTGACAATCGCTCGATTGTCAGGAATGCACCGAAAACCTGCCAAAACCGCTAAACGGCGTGGCGAAGATTGTGTGAAAGCCCCGCGGTCGGTGGCAGAGAAACCTGGAATTGACCCCTGTCGCTCGGCCCACTAGGTTCCGCGCGCCTTCAAGACGGACCGTCAGATGCCCAATTTGCCTGCCAACATGGACCCTCGGAACTCGTTCCAGGGCCTCATCCTGACGCTCCAGCAATTCTGGGCCAACCAGGGCTGCGTGATCCTTCAGCCTTACGACATGCAGATGGGCGCCGGCACATTCCACACCGCCACGACCCTCCGCGCGCTCGGTCCAAAACCTTGGAGCGCCGCCTACGTGCAGCCGTCGCGTCGGCCCAAGGACGGCCGCTACGGGGAAAACCCCAATAGGCTTCAGCACTATTACCAATTCCAGGTGATCCTGAAACCGTCTCCCGACAACATCCAGGAGCTCTATCTGCAGTCGCTCGCCGAGATCGGTCTCGATTCGAAGCTGCACGACATCCGCTTTGTCGAGGACGATTGGGAAAGCCCGACGCTCGGCGCCTGGGGCCTGGGCTGGGAGGTGTGGCTCAACGGAATGGAGGTAACGCAGTTCACCTACTTCCAGCAAGTCGGCGGCATCGACTGCAAGCCGATCACGGGCGAGATCACCTA
>CAZNAE010000114.1:0-10663 GCA_964570695.1 uncultured Devosia sp. | reverse complement strand
CGTCGCGGAAAGGATGGTGGGTGTGACAGGGATTGAACCTGTGACCCCCGCCGTGTGAAGGCGATGCTCTCCCGCTGAGCTACACACCCATCCGCATCAAGGTTCGCGCCGCGGGTCGGCAGAACCTCTAGTCCCTTCAAGGAGATGGTGGGTGTAACAGGGATTGAACCTGTGACCCCTACCATGTCAAGGTAGTGCTCTCCCGCTGAGCTATACACCCATCTCCGGCACGCCGAGGAACCCCTCGCCGCGGGGCGGATAGACCATAAAACCCGCCGCAGGGTCAAGGGTCAAGGCGGCCCGGATTCCGGCCCAAACCCGCCGTTGAAATGAAAGACCCGGCACAGGAGGTGGAACTCCGGCCGGGCCTAACCAGCCGGAGCGGCGAAGCTCCAACCGGCAGGCGACGCGATACGCGCAATGGCGCCCCGGCACAAGCCCGCACTTGGGCGACAGCTGGCGCTAGGCCTGCGGATCATGGTGCGATCACTCATCGCAACCCGCCGACGGCCAGCAGCATCATATCAGGCAGCCAGCAGCCGCTCGACCTCGTTGACCAGATCCTTGAGGTGAAACGGCTTGCTCAGCACCGACGCATCCTTGGGCGCCTCGCTGTCGGGGTTGAGCGCCACCGCCGCAAAGCCGGTGATGAACATCACCTTGAGGTCGGGATCGAGCTCGGTGGCGCGGCGCGCCAGCTCGATACCGTCCATTTCGGGCATCACGATATCGCTGAGCAGCAGCGAAAACGGCTCCTCGCGCAGCCGTTCATAGGCCGATTTGCCGTTGTCGAACGACACTACCTCGTAGCCGGCGTTCTTGAGCGCGCGGGTCAAGAACTGGCGCATGTCGTTGTCGTCTTCCGCCAGAAGAATCCGCTTCATCGCCCGCCGCCTCGTGTGTGTGCCCGTCCTGGGCTGATAGACATGTTTAGTTGAGTTTTCTTGAATGGCAACGCCCGCGAACGTGAAACCCGCACTTCTGGACAAAGCCGGGACCCAGATGCAGGATAAGTGCAACAGACTCCTCGGGGACATGCCTTGCGGTCCGATTATTGGGATAGACCGGCTTTCGAGACCGTTCGGCCTCGGCGGCTGACCGCGCCCATCGTCTTCAACTCCGCCCATTCCGGCCGCGACTACCCCGACCGATTCCTCGCCATGACCCGGCTCGACGAGCTGTCGATCCGCCAGTCGGAAGACGCCTATGTCGACGAGCTGTTCGCTCGCGCCCCGCATCTCGGCACGCCGTTGCTGCGCGCGCATTTCCCGCGGGCCTATCTCGACGTCAACCGCGAGCCGTGGGAACTCGATCCGCAGATGTTCGATGAGCCGCTGTCGGATCGCTTCAACACCACCTCGCCGCGCGTCACCGCCGGCCTCGGGACGCTTGCCCGCGTCGTCGCAGAGAACAAGCCGATCTATCGCGAACGGCTGACGCTCGACGACGCAAAGATGCGGATCGACGGCATCTACCTGCCCTACCATGCCGCCCTGCAGCGCCTGCTCGGCGACGCGCTCACTGCGTTCGGCACTGCGGTCCTGATCGACTGCCATTCGATGCCGCGCATCGCCCGCACCGGCGACCGGTTGGCGCCCGACATCGTGCTCGGCGACCGCTACGGCACCACCTGCGCCGCCGGCGTCGTCGATCTTGCCGAAATGGTGTTTGCCGGCGCAGGGCTCCGCGTCGCCCGCAACCGGCCCTATGCGGGCGGTTTCATCGCTCGCACCTACGGCCGGCCGCAGCATCACATCCATGCGCTGCAGATCGAGATCAGCCGCCACCTCTACATGAACGAGGTGACGCTGGAAAAGAACGAGGGCTTTGGCGCCATCCGCCAGCTCGTCGACCGATTGACTCTGGCGCTGATCGGCTTCGACCTGGGCAATCTCACCGGCCCGCAGCATCTGCCGGCAAAAGCCGCGGAGTAACCTCCACGAAAGAGAGGGGCCGCTCCGAAGCGGCCCCAGTCAAGGGAGGAAACGATGACGGCCTGCGTCTGCCTAAGGGAGCGGCAGAAGGGCAAACCGCCCATCCATCATGCACATTGACGGGTGAACCGATTTGCGTCGGGTCACAAGATCGTCAGACGTCTTCCACAGGCGCGTACCGCTGTCTGTTGCACAAATGAATCACCCGCTTACCGGCAAAAATGACGTTTGTGCGACGGTGTTTGCTGCTATGGCTTTGCATCAGAACAACAATCTTGTTTCCGGACCCCGGCAATGACCGATCAGCGCCTCGGCGGCCTCAATGCCGCGCTCGTGGTAAAGACCTTGCTCGAAGCGGCGGATGCGGCAGCCGAACGGACGCTGGCTGGCTTCCGTACGGCGCTGGCGGTCGAAAACAAATGGGCGACCGGCTTTGATCCGGTGACCGCCGCCGACAAGGACGCCGAGATCGCCATCCGCACCGTGCTCAGCGCGCGCTTCCCCGATCACGGCATCATCGGGGAGGAATGGGACGCCAAGGACTCGCAGGGTGCCTTTGACTGGATCGTCGATCCGATCGACGGTACGCGAGCGTACATTTCGGGCGTGCCGGTTTGGGGCACGCTGATCGGCCTCCTGCACAAAGGCCGGGCCGTCGCCGGCCTGATGGCGCAGCCCTTCACCGGCGAGACCTATGTCGGCCTGCCTGGATCGGCGTTCTATCGCCGCAATGGCGAGACCAAGCAGCTCCGCACCTCAGCCGTCACCGAACTCAGGCACGCCAAGATGACCGCGACCTCACCCGACATCTTCGAACAGGGCGGCACCATGGCGCAGTTCCAGCGTCTCCGCGCCGCTACCCTGCAATGCCGCTGGGGCCTTGATTGCTACGGCTATTGCCTCGTCGCGGCCGGACACATCGACATCGCCTGCGAGTCGGTGCTCAAGAACGTCGACATCGCCCCGCTGATCCCGATCATCGAAAACGCCGGCGGCGTGGTGACGACCTGGGACGGCGGCCCCGCAGAGGCTGGCGGCAATTGCGTCGCAGCGGCAACGCCGGAGTTGCACGCAGCGGCGCTGAAGGTGCTGCGAGGGTAGCTACTTGCGGATGGTCCCCGGCGGATCGTCCGGGTAATGAATTGTCTCTTCGCCAGGCTTTCTCGAACCGACGACGAGCAGCCTCACCGGTGCGCCGGAGCGATTGATGAAGTGGTGGGCGTTCGGCTCGCCCGCGGGGAACGCCGCAAACGAGCCGGCAGCCAGAGGTTGATCACCGTTGTCGTCAACCAACACCACGTCACCTGAGAGGACGTAGACGAATTCGTCCTCGGCCTCGTGCCAGTGGCGCAGCGCCGAGGCAGCACCCGGATCGAGATCAACCACGTTGACGCCAAATTGGGTGAGGCCGAGCGGCTTGGCGAGCCGGCCCTCGCGATACCCGACAAACCACTCCGGCCGCAGTCCGCCGCTGGCCCTCCCCGACATGGACACTTGCGCGACTTGGCCAATACGCGACGCAGCCATTTCTACGGACTCTGTTCCGTAATAAAGGCATCGAACGCCGCGAACACTTGCCCGCGGATGGCGTCGTTTTCCATGAACAGCTCGTGCCGGGCTGCGGCGATGACAGCGTGCCGGCCGGTGCGCATGCGAAGGCCGAGCTGTTCGGTCCAGTTGGTCGAGACCACTTCGTCGCGCGCCGCTGCCAGCATCAGCACCGGCACCCTCACCGAAAGTGGGAAGCGGTCGCTCGCCGCATCCGCCATGGCGTGCATCGCCGCCGCGCCCCAGCGGAAGGTCGGCTTGCCGACGATCAGTTCGGGATGCTCGCGCCAAATGTCGACCGTGCGCATGTAGCGCACGAAGTCCGAGGTCAGCGGGTTGCCGCCGAACGACGCCTCGCTCGGCGGCTGGTCGGCGGTGCGGCCGACCGGCGCCTGGCCGAGACCGAGCAGCGACAGCGTATCGCCGAGCGCCGCCATGCCGGCAAAACTCAGCGGCTGGCGATCGAGCCCGACCATCGGTGCCGAAAGGAACACCCGGTCGAACATCATTCTATCGCGTGTGCTGGCGATCAGCGACACCAGCCCGCCCATCGAATGTCCGACAAGATAAAATGGGCTCGGACAGTCGGGGAGCAGCACGTTGGCGTGAAAGGCGCGGAGGTCCGTCCAGTAGTCCTCGAAACTGCGCACGTAGCCGAGCCGCCGGTTGCGGATCAACCGGTCCGAGCCACCCTGCCCGCGCCAGTCGAAGGTCGCGACCGCAAAGCCGCGCTTCTGGAAATCGGTGACAGTCTCGAAATATTTCTCGATGAACTCGGTGCGCCCCTGGACGAGGCAGACCGTGCCCTTCGCGGCGCCGGCGGTCTTGGGGAACGTCGCGTAGCGCAGCCGGATCTTGTCGGGCGTGGTGAAATAGCCCGCCTTGGCCCCCTCCGGCACGGGGTTGGACGGCAGCACGGCCAGCTTGGGGCCGTCGGGATCGACAATGGCGTTCATGCAGCGGGTCTAAAGCATCCCCCAGATGCGGAAAAGCCAGCGTCTCGGGTGAGACACTGGCTTTCCTCTGGATTGATCGCCATGCGGGGGGCGGGTGATGGCGTTCAATCGGTTTGTGCCGTTGCAGCAGACAGCGAGCACAGTGCTGGTTCTATAGGCGGTCTCCTGAAGCCACCCTGAGACCGCCGTTCAGTTTCGGTTCAGGTCCTGGAACATGGGCCTTGAAGCTCCCAAACCCCCACCTATCTCTAGGCTGTTCGCCGGCAACCGCCGGGAACCGGGCCACCCGGGAATACGCGTTCGCCAAATATGGGGATGCGTGTGGGACACCCGCCAAATCCACGTTGCTCACACGGAGAATGTGACATGCAGACCTATGATTTTTCCCCCTTCTACCGCTCGACCGTCGGCTTCGACCGGATCTTCAACCGCCTCGACGGTCTCGTCGGCCAGGAGGCCAAGACTTACCCGCCCTACAACATCGAGAAGCTCGGCGATGACGCCTACCGCATCTCGATCGCCGTAGCCGGTTTCGCCGATGGCGACCTCGTGCTCGAGAGCAAAGAGAACAGCCTCGTGGTCAAGGGCGCCAAAGCCCCCCTTACCGAGGACAAGACCCGCGAATTCCTCCACCGCGGCATTGCCGAGCGTGCCTTCGAGCTTCGATTCCAGCTCGCCGAGTACGTCGAAGTCAGCGCCGCCTCGCTCGAGAACGGCCTGCTCCACGTCGAGCTGAAGCGGCATCTCCCCGAGTCGAAGAAGGCCCGGACGATCGCCATCACCGGCGCCGCGCCCAAGACCATCGAGAACGCCTCGGTCAACTAATTCCGGTCACGAACGGCCTGCTCCAACAGGCAGCGCTCTGACGGGACCAGGCGATTGGAATTGAAGGCGTGGGTTCCACCGGACCCACGCCTTTTTCATGCAAGACGGAACCTCTATGCTGCGCCAGGAATTTCCGCCTTAGCTCAAGCGTCAACGAGGACCTCCCATGAAATCCCCCGATATCGGCCTCAAGTCCAATACCAAGACGGCGATGATCGACCTGTGCAATGCGCGGCTCGCCGATTCCATCGACCTGTCGCTTGCCGTCAAGCAGGCGCACTGGAACCTCAAGGGTCCGACTTTCATCGCCGTGCACGAATTGCTCGACCAAGTGCGCCTGCGGCTCGACAACAATGCCGATACGGTCGCTGAGCGCGTCGCCCAGCTCGATGGTATCGCGCTCGGCACGACGCAGAAGGTCGAGGGCGCCACCAAGCTCACCGCTTACCCGACTGACATCCACAAGGCTTCCGACCACCTCAATGCCCTCGTCGAGCGCTTCGCTGCGCTCAGCAAATCGGTACGAGAGGCGATCGACACCGCGGACGAGGCAGGAGATGCTGGTACAACCGACATTTTCACTTCCTTCTCCCGCGACCTCGACAAGGATTTGTGGTTCCTCAAGAGCCACCTCGAGTAGGCGGGGGAGTATCCCGTTTACAACAAGACCGGCGAAATAACTCGCGGAAGCCGGTCCGTTATTGACGCCCCCAAGTATCAGAGTCACGGCTGACGTAGTTTTGGGGGCGTCACCAAATGAAAATTTCAACAATTGCACTTCTCGCCATGTCAGTGGTGCTCGCGGCGGCCAGTCCGGCATTTGCCGGCGGCTTCCCCTTGATCGCGATGTCGGGAGGTTATGCCAGCGTGTTCGGCGGTTACGCCCTGGGCACGACGCTGAGCGGCTCCATCACCACACCGGCGGCGGGGACTCTCTCCATACCATTAGGCGGCGGATACAATATCGGCGCCACTGTAGGCGCCGAATTCCTGCCTAACCTGCGTGGCGAAGTCGAGTTCAGCTATTCCAGCCATCCAACCGGCAGCACCGCTACGGCGACGATAAGCGGCACGACCACAAGCATCGGGGTAAGCGGCAGCGTGGGAACCGCCTACCTGCTTGGCAACATCTGGTACGATGTCGACACGGGGTCCGCGTTCACTCCGTATGTCGGCGCAGGTCTCGGTCTCGCCGACATCATGCCGAACGTCACGTTTGCAGCCCCGGGGTCGTTTTCTTATCAAACGAGTTCGCTGTCCCTGGCCGGCCAGTTCGGTGCGGGCGTGAAATTCAAGGTCGCCGACAATGTGTCGCTCGACCTGGGCTACCGTTTGAAGGACGTCGCCAACGGCTCGCTCGCTGCGACGCCGAGCACGGCCCCGACACTAAACGGCGCTACCTATGTCGACCAGTCGATCCAGCTTGGGGTACTGTTCCACTTCTGATTATCGCAAGTCGTCGAGTGAAATTGGGAGGCCGGGCGCCTCCCTTTTTGTTTCTGCGGCTTGTTCCGGGGGCCGCGAACTGCTGCGATCTGCCCAGCTTTTGTGCATCCGCACCACTGCCGCAAAAAAGTCGCATCTGCCGCTTGCCCGCAGTTTGGACTTATGCAAATGTAGTCCGGATAGGACAGCTTTGCTGTCTTAAAAGTGGGCTACCGGTCTCCCCGGATATGTTCACACGCCGGACCGGCTGGCCCGCTTGACGAAAGCGGAAACGGGAGGCGGGGCGAAAAGCCCGAACGAGCGGCCATTTGGATGCAGAGCCGCTCCCCCGAATAAGGATTGCGCCGAGCGGTCTGAGCCGTACTGTGTACGACCCAGGCGCAAGGTGCGTCGAAAGGAACTGGAAGCCCGGCTCGCCGGAATCACGACGAACCCTCGAACTAAGGACATTGCAAATGGCTCAAGCACGGAACGGATCACTTCCCGCCACGGACCTTGCCATTCGCAAAAATATCCGTCCGGAGGCCTTCGGCCTGTTCGACCCCAGTCGCGAGAGCGATGCCTGCGGCGTCGGCTTCATCGTGAACCTCAAGAACCAGCCCAGCCACAAGATCGTCGCTAACGGTCTCGATATCCTCGAGAACCTCGAGCATCGCGGCGCCGTGGGCGCCGATCCCCTGATGGGCGACGGTGCCGGTATCATGGTGCAGATTCCGCACGCCTTCTTCGTGCGCGAAATGGCCAAGCAAGGCATCACCCTGCCCGCTCCTGGCGCCTATGCGGTCGGCTTCCTGTTCATGCCACAGGACCGCGAGCTCCGCATCAAGATGGAGAAGGTGGTCGAGAAGGTCATCGAGGACGAGGGCCAGACCGTGCTCGGCTGGCGCGACGTGCCCTTCGACAATTCCTCACTCAGCAAGGCGCCCGAAATCGCTGCCACTGAGCCGTGCCACCGGCAGGTGGTGATCGGCCGCGGCAGCCGCGTCGCCGACGACGAGACCTTCGAGCGCAAGCTCTACATCATCCGCAAGGTCTGCTCGGGCAAGATCTACTCGGCCTATGAAGGCAAGCCGAACGATTTCTACGTCGTCTCGATGAGCTGCCGCACCCTGATCTACAAGGGCATGTTCCTCGCCGCCCAGCTCCGCGCCTATTACGCCGACCTCAGCGACCCGGAATTCTCCTCTGCGCTGGCGCTGGTGCACCAGCGCTTCTCGACCAACACCTTCCCGAGCTGGCGGCTGGCGCACCCGTATCGCTTCGTCTGCCACAACGGCGAAATCAACACCGTGCGCGGTAACGTCAACTGGATGGCAGCGCGCCAGGCGTCGGTCAGCTCCGATCTCTTCGGTGCCGACATCCAGAAGCTCTGGCCGATCTCCTATCCGGGCCAGTCCGACACCGCCTGCTTCGACAATGCGCTCGAGTTCCTGACCCGTGGTGGCTACTCGCTGCCGCATGCGGCGATGATGCTGATCCCAGAGGCGTGGGCCGGCAATCCGCTGATGGATGAGGACCGCCGCGCCTTCTACGAGTACCACGCTGCGCTGATGGAGCCTTGGGACGGCCCCGCCGCCATGGCGTTCTCGGACGGCGTCTATATCGGCGCGACGCTCGACCGCAACGGGCTTCGCCCGGCACGCTACATCGTCACCTCCGACGACGAAGTGATCATGGCCTCCGAGATGGGCACGCTCCCCATCCCGCCGGAAAAGATCATCACCAAGTGGCGCCTGCAGCCGGGCAAGATGCTGCTGATCGACCTCAAGAAGGGCGCCATCGTCTCCGACGAGGAGATCAAGGCCGAGCTCGCCAATGCACAACCCTACCGGCAGTGGCTTGCCCGCACCCAGATCGTGCTCGAGGACCTGCCCGACGTGCCGTCGCAGGCGCCGCAGAACAACGTTCCGCTACTCGACCGCCAGCAGGCTTTCGGCTACACGCAGGAAGACCTGAAGCTGCTGCTCACCCCGATGGCCACCACCGGCCAGGAGGCCGTGGGCTCGATGGGCACCGACACGCCGATCTCGGCGATGTCGGATAAGAGCAAGCTTCTCTACACCTACTTCAAGCAGAACTTCGCGCAGGTCACCAACCCGCCGATCGACTCGATCCGCGAAGAGCTGGTGATGAGCCTCGTGAGCTTCATCGGTCCGCGGCCGAACCTGCTCGACCTCGAGGGGCATGGCTCACGCAAGCGCCTCGAAGTCCGCCAGCCGATCCTGACCAACGCCGATCTCGAAAAGATCCGCGCCATCGGGGCGATGGAGGACAATCCGTTCCGTTCCAAGACGCTCGACATCACCTATCCGGCATCGGAAGGCGCCGAAGGCATGAAGGCGGCGCTCGACGAGCTGTTCTCGGATGCCGAGATCGCCGTGCATGCGGGCGACAACATCATCATCCTCTCCGATCGCATGGTCGGGCCGGACCGCATCCCCATCCCCTCGCTGCTGGCGACGGCGGGTGTGCACCACCACCTCATCCGCAAGGGCCTCCGCACCTCGGTCGGCCTCGTGGTCGAAACCGGCGACGCGCGCGAAATCCATCATTTCTGCGCGCTGGCCGGCTATGGTGCCGAGGCGATCAACCCCTATCTGGCTTTCGAGACGCTGCTCGCCATGAAGCCCGATCTGCCCGAAGAGGTGGACGAGCACGAGATCGTCTACCGCTACATCAAGGCGATCGGTAAGGGCATCCTCAAGGTCACCGCCAAGATGGGCATCTCTACCTATCAATCCTATTGCGGCGCGCAGATCTTCGACGCGGTCGGGCTGACCTCCGATTTCGTCAAGACCTACTTCACCGGCACCGCCACCACCATCGAAGGCGCGGGCCTCGCCGAGATCGCCGCCGAGTCCGTTCGCCGTCACAATGACGCGTTCGGCGACTCCCCGGTGCTCGAGGACTCGCTCGAGGTTGGCGGCGACTACGCCTTCCGCTTCCGCGGCGAGGCGCATGTCTGGCGCTCCGAGACCGTCTCCAACCTGCAGCACGCGGCGCGTGGCAACTCGCGTGACAAGTACCGCGAATTCTCGAAGCTCGTGAACGAGGTCGAGGACCGCTACGTCACCATCCGCTCGCTGTTCAAGCTGAAGACCGCCGCCGAAGATGGCCGCTCTTCCGTCCCGCTGGAGGAAGTCGAGCCTGCCGCCGAAATCGTCAGGCGCTTCTCGACCGGCGCCATGTCCTATGGCTCGATCAGCCGCGAAGCGCACACCACGCTCGCCATCGCCATGAACCGCATCGGCGGCAAGTCCAACACCGGCGAGGGCGGCGAGGAAGTCGATCGCTTCAAGCCGCTGCCCAACGGTGATTCCATGCGCTCGGCGATCAAGCAGATCGCCTCGGGCCGCTTCGGCGTCACCGCGGAGTACCTCGTCAACTCCGACATGATGCAGATCAAGATGGCGCAGGGGGCCAAGCCCGGTGAAGGCGGCCAGCTCCCCGGCCACAAGGTCGATGCCATCATCGCTAAGGTCCGCAACTCGACGCCGGGCGTCGGCCTCATCTCGCCGCCGCCCCACCACGACATCTATTCGATCGAGGATCTTGCCCAGCTGATCTTCGATTTGAAGAACGTCAATCCGACCGGCCAGGTGTCGGTGAAGCTCGTCTCCGAAGTCGGTGTCGGCACCGTTGCCGCCGGCGTCAGCAAGGCGCGCGCCGACCACGTCACCATCTCGGGCTATGAAGGCGGCACCGGCGCGGCGCCGCTGACCTCGCTGAAGCACGCCGGCAGCCCGTGGGAAATCGGCCTCGCCGAGACCCACCAGACGCTGGTCGCCAACAAGCTGCGCGGCCGTATCGCCGTGCAGGTCGACGGTGGCATCCGTACCGGCCGCGACGTCGTGATCGGCGCCCTGCTCGGCGCCGACGAATTTGGCATGGCCACGGCGCCGCTGATCGCGGCCGGCTGCGTCATGATGCGCAAGTGCCACCTCAACACCTGCC
>CAZNAE010000113.1:0-10704 GCA_964570695.1 uncultured Devosia sp. | reverse complement strand
ATCACGGCACGCAGCAGATCAACCAGGGCCAGATGGACCGCTGGTCGATCGTCACGACGCTCAACTATCTGCCGCACGACAAGGAAGTCGGCATCGTGCTCGCCAAGGCGAAGAGTTATCGCACCGAAAAGGGCAAGAAGACCGTCGGCAACATGGTGCGGCTCGCCGATCTGACGCGCTCGGCCTTCATCAACGGCGATTTGTCGACAGTGATGAGCCCGCGCACGGTGATCACCTGGGCCGAGAATGCCGAAATCTTCGGCGACCTCGGCTTTGCCTTCCGGCTGACCTTCCTCAACAAATGCGACGAGCTCGAACGCCCGGTGGTGGCCGAATTCTACCAGCGCGTGTTCGGCGAGGATCTGCCGGAGAGTGCCGCGAATCTGGCGGTCACGGCGTAAGGAGCCCGGACCTCGTCCTTCGACACGCTCAGGATGAGGTCCTCAATAATCAGTAGCCCTCATGGTGAGCCTGTCGAACCACGAGGGCGTGGCACAGAGTAGATGGCGAACCCTCCGCGCAGCAAGCCGAACAAGCCCGACACCACGGCGGTCTTCAAGACCGCCATGGGCGCGGCGGTGCGCGCGGTCGCCGGCAAGCCCGAGCTCGAGGTCAGCTTCTCGGCCGACCGGCCGCTGCTGACCGCCGACAAGGCGCGGCTCGCCAATCTGCCGCGGCTGCCGTCGCGGCGCGATATCGCCATCGCCCGTGGCCAGGGCGATGCCATGGCGATGCGGCTCGCGAGCCACGATCCCGACGTGCACCGGAAACGCGCACCGGCGGAGCCCGAAGCCCGCGCTGCGTTCGACGCGCTCGAGCAGGCCCGTGTCGAGGCGCTGGGCTGCATCCGCATGCCCGGGATGAACGGCAATATCCACGAGATGCTGGACGACCGGCTGTTCCGCTCGAACCTCGCTGAAGTGTCCAACAAGGACGACGCTCCACTCGCCGAGGCGCTCGGGCTGATCCTGCGCGAAAAGCTCGCGGGCGTCGCTATCCCACCGTCCGGGCATGCCATCGTCGACCTCTGGAAGAAAGAGATCGAGCAGAAGGCCGGCATGTCGCTGACGAGCCTCTTGCAGCAATACGAGAACCAGGACCTCTTCGCCCGCGCCGCCAAGCACCTTTTGCGCGACCTCAACCTCGTGCCCGAGGACGAACTCGACGACAGTGACGGCGACGACGAAGACGGCAAGGACGATGCCGACCCCGAAAAGGGCGAGGACGACGACAAGACCCCCGAGCAGGGCGAAGGCGAGAGCGAGGATTCGGAGGCGCAGGAGGACCAGACCCCGGGCGACAGCGACGAAACCGGCGAGAACGAGGGCTCGGACACCGATTTCACCGAAAGCGACGAGGACACGCCCGGCGAGGCCGGCGACGAGGCGCCCCTGCCGCCACCCGGCGCCAACGCCAAGGAATTCGCCAACCAGTTCAACTACAAGATCTTCACCCAGAAATTCGACGAGATCGTCAAGGCGGCCGAGCTCTGCCCGCCCGAGGAGCTCGACCAGCTCCGCGCCCTGCTCGACAAGCAACTCGAGAACCTTGCCGGCGCCGTCGCGCGGCTTGCCAACAAGCTGCAGCGCCGGCTGATGGCACAACAGTCGCGGTCGTGGGAATTCGACCTCGAGGAGGGGCTGCTCGACACCGCGCGGCTCACCCGCGTCGTCACCGACCCGCTGCAGGCACTGAGCTTCAAGGTCGAGCGCGACACCGATTTTCGCGACACCGTGGTGACGCTGCTCATCGACAATTCCGGCTCGATGCGTGGACGTCCGATCACCATCGCGGCGATCTGCGGCGACATCCTGGCGCGGACGCTGGAGCGTTGCGGCGTCAAGGTCGAGATTTTGGGCTTCACCACCCGCGCCTGGAAGGGCGGCAAGAGCCGCGAGGCTTGGCTCGAGGCCGGCCGGCCGGCCAATCCGGGCCGCGTCAACGACATCCGCCACATCATCTACAAGGCCGCCGACGAGCCCTGGCGCCATGCACGGCGCAATCTCGGGCTGATGATGCGCGAGGGGCTGCTCAAGGAAAACATCGACGGCGAGGCGCTCGACTGGGCCCGGAAGCGCCTGATGAACCGGCCCGAAAACCGCCGCATCCTGATGGTGATTTCCGACGGCGCGCCGGTCGACGACTCGACGCAGAGCGTCAACGCCGGCAATTATCTCGAGGCGCATTTGCGGCAGGTGATCGAGGACATCGAGACCAGAACGCCGATCCAGCTGGTGGCGGTTGGCATTGGTCACGACGTGACGCGCTACTATCGCCGCGCCGTAACGCTGCTCGATGCCGAGGAGCTGGCGGGGGCGTTGACCGATGAGCTCGCATCGCTGTTCGACGAAGAACCGCCCGGCGAATATCGCAGGGCCCGGTCCGGATGACGGGGCGGCTGGCGCCGATCCTCGCCGCGCTGCTGCTGTCCGCTCCCGCGCTTGCCGATAATGCGACCGTCACTGCGGTGCAACTCACGCATTTCGACAACGCCGCAATTGGCCAGCCGGTCCAGGACTTGGTGTTCCAAGGCGGCCTCGAGCTGCACAGTGCCGCCGACACCTTCGGCGGGCTCAGCGCCATCGGCTTCACGGGCGGCGACGGCCGGTTGGTGATGGTCTCGGATCGCGGCAATTTCGTCTCCGGCCAGCTGATCTATGACGCGGCCGGCGCGCCGCTGTCGCTGGTCGGCGTCAGCATCAATCCGATCCAGAATTCCAAGGGCGCCGATTTGCCGCGGGCCTTCGCCCGCGATGCCGAGGCGCTGGCGATCATCGAGCGGCCGGACAAGACGGCGATCGCCCGCGTCGGCTTCGAGAATTTGACGCGCGTCGCCGACTTCAAGCTGGAGAACGGTGTGCCGACCGGCCGCGCCTCCGACGTCACCATCCCGGATTGGCTGACCAAGACGCGAACCAATGAATCGCTCGAGGCGGTGTGCGTCGCGCCGCCCACTTCGCCGATCGCCGGCTCGACCCTGCTGCTGACCGAAGGCGTCATCACCGGCGACGGCGCGCATTCCGCCTGGCTGCTCGGCAAATCCGACAGGGGGCCACTGAGCTACCGGTCCGGCGGCGGTACCGACCCGACCGACTGCGCCTTCCTGCCCAATGGCGACGTGCTGGTGCTGGAGCGCGGCGTGTCGCTGATCTCGTTTGCCGCCCGGCTGGTCCGCATCAAGGCCGCGGACGTGAAACCCAGCGCCGAGATGCAGGGCGAGGTGCTGTTCGAAGGCGTCGGCGGCGACCTCGACAACATGGAGGGCCTAGCAGTCCACCGGACGCCGTCAGGCGAGACGCGGATCACGCTGGTCAGCGACAACAATTTCAACGACTGGGAACGCAGCCTGCTGCTGGAGTTCACGCTGCCGGATTGAATAACCCAACGCGATGGGTTATGTCGGATCATGATCACGGTACTGCGGGCTCAGGGCTTTCAGTTCGCCATATATCTGGCCGATCACGAGCCGCCGCACGTGCACGTCTATGGCGGTGGTGGTCGGGCGCGGATCGCATTGGGCGATGGCAGCAATGGCCCCCCGCTCATGAATGCCAGCAGCATGAAGAGGTCTGACATCCGCAAGGCGCTTCGCTTGGTTCTCGACAATCAGGAGAAGCTGCTGAAAATCTGGAGTGAAATTCATGGCTGAGATCACCGACGAGGAAATCGACGCCGCGCTCGAACGGGGACGTATTGCCGATCTGACCGAGCCGCGAGCAAAATCTGCCCGTTATGATCCCAAGTCGGGGCGCATCATCGTTGAGCTGACGAACGGAAGTATTTTCATGTTTCCGGCGCGGATGGGGCAAGGCCTGACGGATGCAACCGACGAGCAACTCGCCGATATTACCCTAATGGGCAACGGCTTCGCGCTGCATTGGGAATCAATCGACGCGGGCTTCACGGTGCCCGGCCTGCTCGCCGGCATCTTCGGCACGCGCAAATACATGGCGCAACTCGCCGGCCGGGCGACGTCGCCGGCCAAAGCGGCGGCGGCGCGCGCCAATGGCGCCAAGGGCGGGCGGCCGCGCAAGGCAGGCTGACCCGCAAAAGCAAACCGCGCGGCCCTTGCGGATCGCGCGGCGCAAACTGTCAGTCGCGGAGAGTTCAGGCCGCGAGGGCGGCGCGGACTTCCTTTTTCAGCGCCAGGGCGTTCGGCGACAGTTCGTCGTCGGAGGCCTTGACCAGGAACGCATCGAGGCCGCCGCGGTGCTCGACCGAGCGGAGCGCGTGGGCCGAAATGCGCAGCTTGACCGTACGGCCGAGCGCGTCGGAAATCAGCGACACGTTGAGCAGGTTGGGGAGGAAGCGGCGGCGGGTCCGGTTGACGGCGTGGCTCACATTGTTGCCACTCATCACACCCTTGCCGGTCAGTTCGCAGCGGCGCGCCATGTCGAAATCCTGTCAAAACGGCCCGGCGGCAGGGAGAATCCCGCGTCGAGCGCTGGTCTTACGTTGATTGTGGCGCTTCCATAGAGAAACCGGGCTTTCCCGTCAAGCGAAGCGATCCGTGCGACTTGCCAGCCGGAGGGGAGCCGGGCAACTTGACTTAACGTCGCGATTCGCCCCCTCAGGGGCCGCTCGAGCCCGAGGGTGAGATGTCCCGCCTGCTGCCCGCGCTCTCAGCCGCTGCCGTGATGGTTCTTGGCGGGTTCGGTCCGGCCTTTGCCGACACGGCCGCCACCGCGACCTACGTGATCAATCTTGGCGGCACGATCATTGCGACGGCCAAGATCAAGCTCACCGACAGCGGCAGTACCTACGACATCGCGCTCGACGCCAATATCACCGGACTCGCGCAACTGGTCGCGAGCGGCATCGCCAAGGCGGAGTCGACAGGCGCGGTGACGAGCGACGGCCTGCGCTCGACGGGCTTCAACCTGCTGACGCACGCCAACGGCGCCGACTTTACCGTCAAGGTGCAGTATGCGGCCGGCAATGTCACCGCATTCGTCATCGATCCGCCGATCATCAACAACATCGACCGGGTGCCGATCGAGCGGAAGCAGCTCACCGGCGTCAACGACATGATCGCGGCCTTCGTGCTGCGCGGGGGGAAGCTCGACAAATCGCTCTGCGATTATCACGCACAGATCTTCACCGGCATCGAACGCTTCGACCTCGATTTCAAATACGCCAAGGACGACGTCGCGACGTCGCTGCGCACCGGCTACCAGGGGCCGGTGGTGCTCTGCCACGTCAACTACAAGCCGATCTCCGGCCATTACACGACGTCCGAGCTCACCAACTCGCTGGCCCAGGACGACCGCATCCTGATCTGGTACGCGCCGCTGCACGACAGCGGTTACTTCATCCCGTACCGGGTGCTGCTCACCACCTCGATGGGCGATCTGTCGATGGTCCTGACGGCCCTCGAGTGATCATTTTTTGCAGCGCTGCCTTGAGGTGCGCTGCCTGCCGCTGGACGGCTCGCTGAACATCGCCGACTGATCGTCCAGCCGGGCTGTTGTATCAGCATGAACATCTTCGATGATTGCCGGGAGGCGGAGGCTGCCGAAGGGCCCCTAGTTTCGCCTGTCGCCACAATTATGGTTAACCCGGCATGAAGATTTTGGTTGTGCCGGCATGGCACGGTCAATCGGTTTTTCGATAAAATGCCCGCAGAAGAGCCCCGCGCGGTGGGGGGCGTTGTGTGACGGGCAAAGAATTCTTCAGAGGCCTCGTCTTCACACCCTCTTCAGCTTTGACCGATTCGGCTGGCGAAACTGCGAAAATCAACCAATTCTCAATGAGTGTGAACGGTTTAAGGCCAGCTGCGTGTGCCTTGACGCCAGCCTGACATCGCCTAGCTAGAATCGGGGTGGCGCGGCCACCAGATGCAGTAGGGAACAAAGCAGCATTGCCGAGTCGCCGCCGATTCGACCCGGCTTTGTTCCCGTTTCGTATCGGTCGTTAACGCGGGCTCGCTGCGGCCCTTTCGACGCGCTTCGCCGAAGGGCTCGCGTCCCGTCCAATCCTCCCCTACATAGGCCGAAGATGACCGACGCCTCCTCCCTCAAGGCCATCCTCGGGCCCACCAATACGGGCAAGACGTTCTTCGCCATCGAGCGGATGCTGGCGCATCGCTCGGGGATGATCGGCCTGCCGCTTCGGCTGCTCGCGCGCGAGGTCTATGGCCGCGTCGCTGCGCGCGTTGGCCAGGATTTCGTGGCGCTCGTCACCGGCGAAGAGCGCATCGTTCCGCCCAAGGCGAAATACTGGGTGTGCACGGTCGAGGCGATGCCGCTCGATGTGCCGGTCGAATGCATTGCCGTCGACGAGATCCAGGTCGCGACCGACTTCGACCGCGGCCATGTGTTCACCGAACGCATCCTCAAGGCGCGCGGGCTCTCAGAGACACTGCTGCTTGGCGCCGCCACCATGGCGCCGATCATCAAGGCGTTGCTGCCCCACGCGGAGATCATCCACCGGCCGCGCTTTTCGACGCTGACCTATGCGGGCTCCAAGAAGATTTCGCGCCAGCCGCCGCGCAGCGCCATCGTGGCGTTCTCGGCGCGCGAAGTGTACGCCATCGCCGAACTGATCCGGCGCGAACGCGGCGGCGCGGCGGTGGTGATGGGCGCTCTCTCGCCCCGCACCCGCAACGCGCAGGTCGACATGTAC
Organism: uncultured Devosia sp.; assembly: GCA_964570695.1. GTDB lineage: Bacteria > Pseudomonadota > Alphaproteobacteria > Rhizobiales > Devosiaceae > Devosia_A. The sequence continues at coordinate 4,080 of CAZNAE010000113.1, read as the reverse complement.
CAGAACGGCGATGTCGACTTTCTCGTCGCCACCGACGCCATCGGCATGGGACTCAACCTCGACGTGCATCACGTCGCCTTCGCCGACGACCACAAATTCGACGGCCACCAGAACCGGCCGCTAACGCCGGCGGAGTTCGGCCAGATCGCCGGCCGTGCCGGACGGCACATGCACAACGGTACGTTCGGCGTCACCGGCAACGCCGATCCGTTCGAGACGGACTTGGTGGTGGCGCTCGAGAGCCACGATTTCGAGCCGGTGCGCGTCATCCAGTGGCGCAATTCCGATCTCGACTTCAGCTCACTCGAAGCGCTGCGCGCCAGCCTCGACGTTGCGCCGGAGACGCGCGGGCTGACCCGAGTCCCCGTGGCCACTGACCAGCAGGCGCTGGAGTTCCTGTCGCGCAACGAGGCGGGCGATCTCGCCATTGGCCGCGCCGCGGTGGAACTGCTGTGGCAATGCTGCGGCCTGCCCGACTATCGCGACATCTCGCCGGCGCAGCATGGCGAGATCATCACTCGCATCTATACAGACCTGCGCCGTCACGGCGCGGTGGCGACCGACTGGATTGCCGAGCAAGTGCGCTTCTGCGACAATACTGTCGGTGACATCGACACGCTCAGCAACCGGATTCGCCAAATCCGCACCTGGACCTTCGTCGCCAACCGGAAAAACTGGCTTGAAGACCCGGCGCATTGGCGCGAAAAGACCCGTGACATCGAAGACCGGCTGAGCGATGCGCTGCACGAGCGGCTCACTCAGCGTTTCGTGGACCGGCGCACCAGCGTGCTGATGCGTCACTTGAGAGACAGATCCATGGCTACCCCTGAAATCAACGACCGCGGCGAGATCAGTCTCGAAGGTCATTTGATCGGCTCGATCCAGGGCTTCCGCTTTACCCTGGCGCGGTCGGATGGCGACACCGATGCCAAGGCGCTCGCTTCGGCCGCGGCGCAAGCGATCGCCCCGGAGATCGCCAAGCGCGCCGACCGGCTGGCAGGGGCACCGAACGAAGAGATCGTGCTCTCGACCGACGGGCAATTGCGCTGGCGCGGCGAAACCGTCGCGACGCTGGCCGAGGGCGACAGCCTTTATGCGCCGCGGCTGATCGTGCTCGCCGACGAAAGCCTCACCGGTCCCGATCTCGACCGCGTGCAGGACCGGCTCAACCTCTGGCTGCGCCACCATATCAACACCGTGCTCGAGCCGGTGCTGGCGCTCGAGGCACCGCCCGACCTCGAGGGGCCGGCCCGCGGCCTTGCTTTCCGGCTCTACGAAAGTCTCGGCTTGTTGCCCCGCGCCGCGGTCAGCGATGAGGTCAAGGGGCTCGACCAGGATGTGCGCGCCAAGCTCCGCAAGCTCGGCATCAAGTTCGGTGCCTACCACATCTATGTGCCGCTGGCGCTGAAGCCGGCGCCGCGCGAACTGGCGCTGGTGCTCTACGCGCTGAAGAATGGCGGCATCCGCCAGCCCGGGGTGTCGGAACTGCCGCACACCGTGCTGTCTGGAAGAACGTCGTTCCAGATGGATCCGGAGATTTCTGCAAAGCTCTATGAGGTCGCGGGCTTCAAGGTCGCTGGCAAGCGGGCCGTGCGCGTCGATATCCTCGAGCGGCTTGCCGACATCATCCGGCCGCTGATCGCGCTCGATGCCAAGACCCATCAGGGTGAGCTGCCGAACGGCGCCGCCGAGGGCAACGGTTTCCGGGTCACGGTGGAGATGACCTCGCTGCTCGGCACGGCGGGCGAAGACTTTGCCTCGATCCTGACCTCGCTCGGCTATCGCGTGCGGCGCACGCCGAAGGTTGCGCCGGTGCCAGTCGAGGTCCCCGCGGCCGATGCCGCCGATGCGGTGGTCAACGGAGCCGCAGTGGATGCCGTCGAAGGCGTCACGCCAGAAGCCCCAGTGGCTGAGGCTGCGGCCGAAGCCACAGCGGTCGAGACCGCAACCGCTGATCTCGGTGCATCCGCACCCGACGCAACCGCCACTCCTACCGAGCCTGAATTCGACGAAGTCTGGTTTCCCGGCGGCCGCCGTCCTGACAATCCGCGCCACCAGCACAAGCGTCCGCCGCGGGCCGATGGTGCACCAGGCGAGGCCCAAACCGAAGGCGCGCGTCCGCCGCGCCGACAGTTCAAGCGCGACAACGCCGCGCCGCATCCCAACGGCGCGACTCCGCCGCCGACACCGGTCCACGTCGATGGCGCCAGCGACAAGCCACAGGGCCGGCCGCGCTTCGACACCAAGCGACCGAAGACGTTCGGTGACGATCGCAAACCCTTCGAGGGCGGCAAGCCGAAATTCAACGGCAAGCGCGACGGCAAGCCGCGCGAGGACTGGAAGGAGCATCGGCCGCGCGAAGAGCGCAAGGTCGCGCTCGATCCGGATTCGCCCTGGGCCGCGCTGGCCGCATTGCGCAACCCCAAGCCCGAATAAAGCTTGGCGAAACAGCGCCTCGACAAATGGCTGTTCTTCTCGCGCGCCGTGAAGTCGCGGACGCTGGCGCAGAAGCTGATCGAGAGCGGCGCCGTCCGGCTCAACTCCGAACGCACCGTCCACACGGACCATCAGGTCGGCGCCGGTGACGTGCTGACCATGACTGTCCACACCCGACTGCTGGTGTGGAAGATCCTCGATCCCGGCACACGGCGCGGTCCGGCGCCTGAGGCCGCGACGCTCTACGAAGACCTATCGCCGATCGTTCCGCGCGAGGCGAAACCCGAACCGGTCGCGCGGCGCGACCCGGGCTCCGGCCGACCGACCAAGAAGGAACGGCGCGATACCGAGAAGTTTCTCGACGAGGACTGAAATCGCCTTCCGCATCCGGCGAATTCGCCGCAATTGAGTGCCCCGTGGACTTCTTGCGACTGCCCCCAAAAAGGTCTAGCAACCAGCCGACCCGCAGTGGCGCCAGCGCCCTGCGAGTCCCTTGCACTCCGGCCTGTTCAGGACCTCCCCGCCGCAAATGACCTACATCGTCACGGATAATTGCATCAAGTGCAAATACATGGATTGCGTCGAGGTTTGCCCCGTCGACTGCTTCTATGAGGGCGAGAACATGCTCGTCATCCATCCGGACGAATGCATCGACTGCGGCGTCTGCGAGCCTGAGTGTCCGGCGGAGGCGATTAAGCCGGATACCGAGCCCGGGCTCGACAAGTGGCTGGAAATCAACGCGAAATACGCTTCAGCTTGGCCAAACTTGACCGAGAAGAAGCCGCCTCCGGACGATGCGAAGGAATTCGATGGCGTTGACGGCAAGTTCGAGAAGTACTTCTCGGAAGCCCCCGGCGAGGGCGACTGAACCCATAATCCGGGTCTGCCCTGTAAAAACCGGACAATCATGCCCATTTATCAGGCATGTCCCAAACAATCGCCCCATCCGGACGCCTGGCCGTTAACCCGATTGATTCGGCAACTTTGATTTTGCCGGAAAATTGTGCTATGGTCCTGAAATCGCGATGCAGTACCCAGCCCCGTGCCGCAAGGCACTCTTTTTTTGACACGATCTTTGACGTGACCCAACGGACGGTCTAGCGGGCCCGGACGCTGGTGGAGCTTTACTGCGTAAAAGTAACAAGGACGGTCTTCCGCAAAGAACCAGTCCGATGGCGGCGTCAAAGGAGTATTTTATGGTAGCCAAGAAGTCTATGCAGCGCCTCGGATTCAAGACCGGCGAGTTCATCGTGTACCCGGCGCATGGCGTGGGCATGATCACCTCGATCGATGAGCAGGAAGTGGCCGGGCTGAAGCTCGAGTTGTTCGTGATCTCCTTCGAGCAGGACAAGCTGACTCTTCGCGTCCCGACCGCCAAGATCAAATCCGTCGGCATGCGCAAGCTGAGCGAAGACGACGTCGTCAAGAAGTCGCTCGACACCGTCACCGGCCGCGCCCGGGTGAAGCGGACGATGTGGTCGCGCCGCGCCCAGGAATACGAAGCCAAGATCAATTCTGGCGACCTGATCGCCATCTCGGAAGTCGTGCGCGACCTCTACCGGTCGGACGATCAGCCGGAACAGTCCTACTCCGAGCGCCAGCTGTTCGAGCAGGCGATGGACCGGATGAGCCGCGAGATCGGTG
>CAZNAE010000112.1:6967-11036 GCA_964570695.1 uncultured Devosia sp. | reverse complement strand
ACCCCGGCGAGCGACATCACGTCCTGGAACCCCTTGAAGTTCTTGCTCTCGGCCACGACTACCCGCGAGATGCCGAACTGGATGATCGTTCCAGTGCACATCATGCAGGGGCTGAGCGTGGTGTAGCAGGTGACGTCGCGATAGGTCTTCTGCCGGCCGGCGTTCTGGATCGCATCCATCTCGCCGTGCAGGATGGGGTCGCCCTTCTGCACCCGCCGATTGTGGCCGCGCCCGATGATTTCGCCGTTGCGCACCAGCACCGAGCCGATCGGAATGCCGCCCTCGCGCAGCCCCTGCTGCGCCTCTTCATAGGCGGCGTCCAGAAACTTGCGGTCGAGTTCGTCCTGCTGGGCCATGATCAACTCCTGTACGTCACGGCGTTCACCGCCGCGACGACTTCGTCGACATTGGGCAGCGCCAGCTTTTCGAGGTTCGCGGCATAGGGCATCGGCACGTCCTTGCCGGTGACGCGCGTCGGCGGCGCGTCGAGATAGTCGAAGGCCTCGGCGACGACCCGGGCGCAGAGCTCGGCGCCGATGCCGCCCTGCGGCCAGCCCTCCTCCACCGTGACGATGCGGCCGGTCTTCTTGACGCTCTCGATCACCGTGGCGCTGTCCATGGGCCTGAGCGTACGGAGGTCGATCAGCTCGACGTCGACGCCGGCGGCGACCAGCTTCTCGGTCGCCTGGGTGGCGTAGCGCATGCCCATCGAGAAGGAGACGAGGGTGACGTCCTTGCCCGGCCGCGCGATGCGCGCCTTGCCGATCGGCAGCACATAGTCGTCGAGCTTCGGCACGAGCCCGGTCGAGCCGTAAAGAATCTCGTTCTCGAGGAAGACGATCGGGTTATTCGAGCGAATCGCGGCCTTCAGCAGGCCCTTGGCGTCGGCGGCGCTGAACGGCGCCACGACATAGAGTCCAGGCACATGGCTGTACCACGCCGAATAATCCTGGCTGTGTTGCGCGCCGACGCGCGACGCGGCGCCGTTGGGGCCGCGGAAGACGATCGGCGCATGCACCTGCCCGCCCGACATGTAAAGCTGCTTGGCCGCCGAATTGATCACCTGGTCGATCGCCTGCATCGCAAAGTTCCAGGTCATGAACTCGACGATCGGCCTGAGGCCAGCGAACGCCGCGCCGACGCCGATGCCGGCAAACCCGTGCTCGGTGATCGGGGTGTCGACAACGCGTAGCGCCCCGAATTCCTGCAGCAGGCCCTGCGTCACCTTGTAGGCGCCCTGGTACTCGGCGACCTCCTCACCCATGACGAAGACGTCCTTGTCGCGACGCATCTCCTCGGCCATCGCCTCGTTCAGCGCCTGCCGTACGGTCATCTCGACCATCTCGACACCAGCCGGGAGGTCGGGATCGGCAGCCGCCTCAAATTTCGGCGCGGCGACGGCGGGGACTGCAGGAGCCTTTGACTCGACCGGCGCCGGAGCTTCGGCTGCCTTCATCGACGGTTCGGCCCTGGGGGCAGACGGCGGGGCCTTCGCCGCAGTCTCAGACGGCGCCGCTTCCCCCTCCCCCAGCACCACCGCGATCGGCGTATTCACCTTCACGCCCTCGGTACCCTCCCGCACCAAGAGCTTCGACACCACGCCGGTATCAATCGACTCCACTTCCATCGTCGCCTTGTCGGTCTCGATCTCGGCCAGCACGTCGCCGGACTTGACCGACTGGCCTTCCTTGACCAGCCATTTGGAGAGCTTGCCCTCCTCCATCGTCGGCGAGAGCGCGGGCATCAGGATGTTGGGCATGTCTCGCTTCCCTCAGGCGTCGGCGTAAATGTCGGTCCAGAGCTCGGACGGCGCCGGCTCCGCATCTGCCGTGGCGAAATCCGCCGCCTCGGTGATCACCGCTCGCACTTCAGTTTCGATGGCTTTGAGCGATTCTTCTGTGCCATAGCGCTTTTCCAGAATGCGGTTCTTCACCTGCTCGATTGGGTCGCGCTCGGCGCGCATCGTCGTCACTTCGTCCTTGCTGCGATACTTCGCCGGGTCGGACATCGAGTGGCCGCGATAGCGATAGGTCATCATCTCGAGGATGTAGGGGCCGCCGCCCTCGCGGGCATGTTCGATGGCGCGCTTGGCGGCGTCGTGCACCAGCCGCACGTCCATGCCGTCGACCTGCTCGCCCTGGATGCCAAAACCGATGCCGCGCTTGGAAAAATCATGTTGCGCCGAGGCGCGCTCAACCGAGGTACCCATGGCGTAGCGGTTGTTCTCGACGATGTAGACCACCGGCAGGTTCCAGAGCTTGGCCATATTGAAGCTCTCATAGACCTGGCCCTGGTTGGCAGCACCGTCGCCGAAATAGGTGAGGCTGACCGATTTCTCTCCGCGATATTTTGCGGCAAACGCCAGCCCGGTGCCGAGCGAGACCTGCGCCCCGACGATGCCATTGCCGCCGTAGAACCGGTGATCGTTGGAGAACATGTGCATCGAGCCGCCCTTGCCTTTGCTCAGGCCGCCCTCCCGCCCGGTCAGCTCCGCCATGACGCGTTTCGGATCGATCCCCATCACCAGCATGTGGCCGTGGTCGCGGTAGCCGGTGATCTGGGCGTCCTCGCCTGTCTTGCTCGCCATGGTGATGCCGGTCACCACCGCTTCCTGGCCGATATAGAGGTGGCAGAAGCCGCCGATCAGTCCCATGCCATACATCTGGCCGGCCTTCTCCTCGAAGCGCCGGATCAGCAGCATGTCGTGGTAGGCCTTGAGTTCGTCGTCCTTGGAGAACTCGGGAACATTGGAGAGGGAAGCGGATTTTTCCGCTTTCGCAGGGGGCTTGCGCGCCATTGATGTCTCCGGGGTACCGCAAAGGAGAATGGCATTACGCCATCGCCGGGAAGACTAGCGCAAGAGTTTCGTCACGCGCAATGCGAGAAATACACGAAGAGACGGCGCTATCAGTCTATGCCGCTTTCGATTTTTGGCATTGCCTCGTTTCCGGTTGATGGGTTGAGTAAACCGGTAGTCGGTTGACCAGTCGCCGGGTCCACCATCACCACCATATCCCCCACCTGCGCCATCGAGAGAAGCGCCCGCGCCTTCTCCGTCAAAATGTCCGGGTCGAGCTGCTTGGAGTCAAACAGCGACACCTTGTGGCGGTACGAGTCCATCTCCGCCGACAGCGCGCCCGACTGCACCTTGAGGTCGCCGATGTCGGCCATCAACTGCTTCCGGCCCTCGATGCCAAAACTGCCGCCGATGGCGCTGTAGCCGAGATATCCCTGAAACGCGACGAGCGCCGCGGTGACGATGAGCTGGCGCCAGACGGAGGGGCGGCGAAGGCGTGTGGACATGAAACGGATGGCCTCGCGAGACTGCGAGGCCACTTTAGGAGCTTACGGTTGAAGCAGGATTAATGCTTCAGCTCAGCGCCCGGAACGCCCCACGCCCAGCATACCGCCCGGACGAGCCCAGCATCTCCTCGATCCGGATCAACTGGTTGTATTTGGCGATCCGATCCGACCGGCTCAGCGACCCGGTCTTGATCTGCCCGCAATTGCAGGCGACGGCGAGGTCGGCAATGGTCGAGTCCTCGGTTTCGCCCGAGCGGTGGGACATCACCGAAGTGTAGGCGGCGCGATGCGCCATATCGACGGCGTCGAGCGTCTCGCTGAGGGTGCCGATCTGGTTGACCTTGACCAGGATCGAGTTGGCGACGCCCATCTTGATGCCGGAGCGCAGCCGCTCGGTGTTGGTGACGAACAGATCGTCGCCGACGAGCTGAATCTTGCCGCCCAGCGCTTCGGTCAGCGCTTTCCAGCCGTCCCAGTCGTCCTCGGCCATGCCGTCTTCGATGGTGATGATCGGGAACTTGTCGGCCAGCCCCGCGAGGAACTTCACGTTCTCGGCCGACGACAGCGACTTGCCCTCCCCTTCCATCTCGTATTTACCGCCCTTGAAATACTCGGTCGCGGCACAGTCGAGCCCGAGGCAGACATCCTTGCCGGCCTCGTAGCCGGCCGCCTTGATCGATTTGACGATGTAGTCGAGCGCCGCCTCAGCCGATTTGAGGTTCGGCGCAAAGCCGCCCTCGTCGCCGACATTGGTGTTGTGGCCGTC
>CAZNAE010000112.1:0-6867 GCA_964570695.1 uncultured Devosia sp. | reverse complement strand
ACGCCGAGGATGGCGTTGGCGCCGAGCCGCGACTTGTTCGGCGTGCCGTCGAGCTCAATCATCGCCCGGTCGACCGAAATCTGGTCGAGCGCGTCGAGGCCCTCGATCTCGGAATAAATCTCGGTGTTGACGAAATCGACCGCCTTCGTGACGCCCTTGCCGAGAAAGGGCTTGCCGCCATCGCGCAGTTCCACTGCTTCATGCGCGCCGGTCGAGGCGCCCGACGGCACGATGGCGCGGCCGAAGCTGCCGTCGTCGAGCACCACATCCACCTCGACGGTGGGGTTGCCGCGGCTGTCGAAGACCTGGCGGCCGGTGACGTCGATGATGGAAGACATGCGCAAAACCCTCACTGCAATCGATTGCCGGACTTCTAGACAAGCGATGTGACAATCGGAAGGGGCCGGGAGAAATTTTGCGGACGCCGAAAACGAAGCGACCCTCCCGGGACTGACACCGGAAGGGCCGCTTCGGGACCGGGCTCGGTCAGGCGCTTAGCAGCTCAGGAGCTGCCACTTGCGGGCCAGACGCTCGGAATTGGCCATGTTCTTGGTGACGCCGAGGCACCAGGCGAAGTGCCCGGCAAAGTCGAAGCTCCAGCGGGCGCCGCCGAAGCCGCACGAGTCGGCGAGGTTTTCGCCTTCGGCCCAGACGGCCTGCTGGGCGTAGATCTTGCAGAAGAACGGCGAAGCCGCGAACGACGCCGAGGTGAAGGTCGCCGTTGCGATGAGGACGGCGGCGGTCGTGAAAATGAACTTACGCATGGGAAGCTCCTGTTTCCTGGACCCCGGTGTTGGGGTTTTGATAGCGCCAGTTCTAGGAGCGTGCCGTTTAACCGGTCCTGAGGAGCCCTGTTATCCGCCGTTCATCGGCGCCGCGGCGGCACTTTACCCTGTGCGATCAGCCAACCGACGGCCTCGTACACCGCTTCGAGCGACGAATAGCGCGGTTGGTAACCGAGCAGCCGGCGGGCCTTTTCGGTCGAATGGCTGGGGCTGCGGAAGACGTGCTCCCAGGTCGCCTGTGCCTCCTCCGGCGTCTGCTTCAGCTTCCAGCTCTCGTAGCCCTCGAAGCTTAGCTTTGGCTCGTGCCCAAACCAGCGGTACATCGCCTCGGCATAGCCCTTGAGGTTGATCGCCTGCGCCGACACGGCGTTGAACGCTTCGCCGACCGCGGCCCCGTGGTTGGCGAGCGCCCCCATGACGATCTGCGCGACGTCGTCGGCATGGACGTGGTGCACCGTCTCCATGCCGAAATTGGGCAGGGTTAGGGCGTCGCCGCGGGCGATTTTGGCGAACACCTCAGGATTGAAATGCCCGGCTGGGTTGAGCGGCGCCCAGCCCGGCCCGACGATATGCCCCGGCCGGAACACCGTTGCCGGGAAGCCGGTGCGGCTCGCCTCGGCCAGTAGCCAGATCTCCTGCTGCGCCTTCTGGGTGCCGTAGGCGCCGACCGGATTGAGCGGCTGCTCCTCCGTCGCCGGCACGCTGGTGTTATGGCCATAGACCCAGATCGTGCCGCAGGTCAGGAAATGCTCGACCTTGCCGCGGAGCGCCTCGACCAGTTGCTGCGTGCCCGAGAAGGTAAAGGCGATCATGTCGATGAGGATATCCGGCTTCAGCGCCGCGATCCGGGCGCCGAGCGTCCCCGCCGCCTCTTCCGCGTCGCGGTTCATGAAGGCCAGTTCGACCTCGGCCCAGGCGGCATGCGGCGTGTAGGGCTGCCGCTCGCCGCGCGTCGCGTTGACGACGTGGTGGCCGGCCTCGACCAGCCGCGGCACGAGATAGGTGCCGACATGCCCGCTGCCGCCGATGATGATGACCCGCGCCATCTCGGCCTCCTCAAAAACCGCGCCGAAGCTAGCCCATCGTTCCACAGAAAGGCGCGGAAAATTCACTGCAAACCGGCTGTTTCCGCCGCTCACGGTTTCTCACGAAGCCCGTTACGCCGATCACAAGCCTGCAAGGGCTCTGGATTTTGCGCCGTGGCGCGCGACATAAGGGGCACGCCAAATTCGGGCGCCAAATGCGCCAAGGGGAGAGACCAGATGAAACTTCCGGCCTTTACACTCAGCAACATCGCCAAGGTCCTTGGCATCGCCATCCTCGTGCCGATGGTCGGCCTCGGGCTCTGGAACGCCTCCGTCAGCGCCGAGGGGCTGTTGCCGGTCAATGCGCCTGCCCCCACGGTCGACGAGCCGGCGGCTGCCGCCACTGAGACCGCGGTGTTCGCCGGCGGCTGCTTCTGGGGCGTCCAGGGCGTCTTCCAGCATGTCAAAGGCGTGCAGAGCGCCATCGCCGGCTATTCGGGCGGCACGGTCGCCAATCCGACCTACGAGCAGGTCGGCACCGAGCAGACCGGCCACGCGGAATCGGTGAAGGTCGTGTTCGACCCCAAGCAGGTGAGCTACGGCAAGCTGCTGCAGATCTTCTTCTCAGTGATCACCGACCCGACGACGCTGAACCTGCAGGGCAACGACGCCGGCACCAGCTACCGTTCGGCGCTGTTCGTGATGAACGACGACCAGGCCAAGGTCGCCAAGGCCTATATCGAGCAGCTCGATGCGGCGAAGATCTACCCCGCCAAGATCGTCACAGAAGTGACGCCGTACACCAACTTCTACCAGGCCGAGGACTATCACCAGGACAACGCCTACACGATGAAGGTGAACCCCGGTTACCTTGCCTATTTCGACGAGCCCAAGATCGCCGACATGAAGGCGCACTTCGCCGATTTCTGGATGGACAAGCCAGTACTGGTGTTCGCTTCGAACGCCTGAAGCCGGACCGTCTGAACATCAAAGCGCGTCGGGCGACCGGCGCGCTTTTTGTTTGGTGTCAGACCGTGGCGGCCTGAAGCAGCGCCTCTATGTCCTTGCCAATGGCGTTCGGATTGACGTCGGGTCCGAAACGCCGCACCGCGTTGCCATCCCGTCCGATCAGGAATTTCGTGAAATTCCACTTCACGTCGTTGAGCCCGAGCAGGCCCGGCGCGGCCTTCTTCAGCCAACGGAACAGCGGGTCGGCGCCTTTGCCGTTGACCTCGATCTTTTCGAACATCGGGAAGGTCACGCCGTAGCTGTCCGAGCAGAACGCCGCGATCTCCTCGGCGCTGCCGGATTCCTGGCTGCCGAACTGATTGCAGGGGAAACCCAAGACCACCACACCGCGATCACGGTAGTCCTGCCAGAGCTGCTCGAGCCCGGTGTATTGCGGCGTAAATCCGCAATGGCTCGCGACATTGACCACCAGCACGACCTTGCCCGCGTACAGCGAAAGCGGCTCCAAGCCCCCCAGCAGCCGGGTGGCGGAAAATTCTGACAATGTGGGCATTTAGGACTCTTGAGGCGGAGGAAATATGCCCCGCATCAGGCGCCCTTAGCCGGTCACATGCAACGCGCCGAGGTGTCGCGGCAGAGCGAGGGATTAAAGCAGATCCTCGATGTCATTGCCGATCGCGTCGGGCGGAAATTTGTCGCCGAACCGCTTCACCGGCCGGCCATCGCGACCGACGAGGAACTTTGCGAAATTCCACTCGACGTCGCGGTCGTCCGAGCCCGGCGTTTCGTGTTTCAGCCATTTGAACAGCGGATCGGCACCCGGTCCATTGACCTCGACCTTGCCGAACATCGGGAAGGTCACGTCATAGGTCAGCGAGCAGAACTCGGCGATTTCGGCCGCCGTCCCCGGCTCCTGCCCGGAAAACTGGTTGCAGGGGAAGCCGAGCACCACAAAACCCTTGTCGCCGAACTCGCGATAGAGTGCCTCCAAGCCCTCATATTGTGGGGTATTGCCGCAATGGCTCGCGACATTGACGACAAGGGCTACCTTGCCGGCGAAATCGGCAAGCGGTTCGGGACCGCCGAGCAGGCGGGAGGCGGTGAAATCGGAAAGGGAGGGCATTCAGGACTCGCGTTTGTGGGCGTCGACGATCTTGTCGGCGATGGTTTTCTCGGCCGCATCTCTGGCCTTCTCGGCCTTGTTCCGCCCGAATTTTGCGCGGTTCTGCGCGGCGGTCGCTTCGGCGTCGGCGCGGGCTTTCGCCTTGCGGGCTTTGCTGAGGGAGAGAACATCGGCCATTAACGATCATTGAGCGCAGCGCCCCGCGCGGTCAAGCGCGCCTAAACGGTCAGTTCATCCGCAATTCAGCGGCCGAGCGCTCTTCTCCGTCCATCGAAGCGATGGAGATCGTCATGGCCCGCACATTCCTCAAACTCTCTCTGACCCTCGGCGTTCTGGCGCTAAGCTCCATGGCGGTGCTCGCCGCCAGCCACCCGGTTGGCCCGTTCAGCAAAGCCCAACTGGCCAAGCTCTGCCGCAGCGAGAGCGCCAAGCTCACGACCGCACCCGGAAGCTGGATGTGCGAAGCCCACCTCTGGACGATCGATTGCGTCGAGAATGGCCGGCTCTGCGTCATCGATCTCTTCGGCCCCCTCCCCGACGGCAGCATCGGTGGCCGGACAATCGTCGCCTCGGCGAACCCTGGTACGCCCGATCCGGGCACGGGCACTCCCACTGGGCCGGCCGGCGCCTACAAGATCCCAGGCCCGGTGACCGGCAATCTTGGCATCGGCCCTTCCGGCAATGGCGACGCCCTCACCGGCGTCAACGGCGCCGGCAGCAGCCATGGCGGCGGATTCCAGCCGCTTCCCGGCCACTGACGGCGCGCCATCCGGCCGCTTCCCGGCCCGCGGCTTCCGTGCGAGGGTCTGCCCGTTCCGGGGAAATCCATGCCGCACAAGATGTCGCTCGACCATGTCTCGCTGCTCGTCCGCAATCTCGACGCCAGCGAGGCGTTCTACACCGGCGTGCTCGGCTTCACCCCGATCCACAACGGCACCACGCAGCCCCATATCCGCTGGTACGGCATCGGCGGCGTCACCGCGCTCCACATCACCCAGGGCGAGCTCGGCAAAACCCACCTCGAAAAGCCAACGCATTTCGCCGTCCACGTCGAGGATTTCGACGGCTTCGTCGCCGACCTCCGCAACCGTGGAATCCCGTTCTGGGACTGGCCGGGCAAACCGAATAACGTCACCGGCCGGCCGGACGGGTTCAGGCAGATCTATGTGCAGGATCCGGACGGGTATTGGATCGAGGTGAACGACCACACGCGGGGTGTGGCGTAGCGGCCCGGCTGTCAGGGATCGCGGCTGGCCTCCGCGGTCGGCAGACCACGGATCACGTCCCGCGGGCTGGCATCAGCGAGCGCCACCAATTCACGGAGCCCGCGCCCTGGCAGGTAGACCGTTTCCGAGGGAAAGCCGATCGTTACGCGACGTGCCAGCCGGCTTGGCACACCGGATAGCACTTCGGCACGAATGAACGCGCCACCCTTGGAGAGGACGGCGCGCCCCACTGCCGCTACCAACCGGATCGCGGCCAATCGGCCACGATGGCTCCGATCGACATAGAGGTCTGGAATCTCCCCGCCGGACACAGCATTGTGCAGGTCGTACGTGCCGCGCCACGCAGCAAACCCAACTGGCCGACCTTGGGCATCGAGGGCGAGCATAAGGTCGAAAAACCGGCCGACGTCGCGTCGGAGGGCCTCTGGCGTCATGACATTCGGCTGGCCATACGCCTCGCGCATATAAGCCGCGAACAAAGTGCTGACCGCCTTCGCGTCGGTCTGGGCAAAAGCCCTAACGCGGATGCTCATGGCTCCCCGCTACACCAGCCTGCTCTGCTCCATCGCCGCTGCCACAAAGCTCGCGAACAGCGGGTGCGGCTCGAACGGCTTTGACTTCAGTTCGGGGTGGAACTGCACGCCGATGAACCAGGGGTGGTCGGTGCGTTCGACGATCTCGGGCAGCGTGCCGTCGGGCGAAACGCCCGAGAACAGCAGCCCGTTCTTTTCCAGCACCTTGCGGTAGGCCATGTTGACCTCGTAGCGGTGCCGGTGCCGTTCGGTGATCCGCGTCGTGCCGTAGATGTCGGCGATGCGCGAGCCGCGGGTGAGCTGTGCCGGATAGGCGCCGAGCCGCATGGTGCCCCCGAGGTCGCCCTCGGCCTGGCGCGTCTCTTTCTCGTTGCCCTTGGTCCACTCGGTCATGATGCCGACGATCGGCTCCTTGGTCGGGCCGAATTCGGTGGAGTTGGCGGCGGCGATCCCCGCCGTGTTGCGCGCCGCCTCGATGCAGGCCATCTGCATGCCGAAGCAGATGCCGAAATACGGCACGTCCTTCAGCCGGGCGAACCGTGCCGCCTGGATTTTTCCGCCCGAGCCGCGCTCGCCAAAGCCGCCGGGCACGAGGATGCCGTGGATGTGCTCGAGATAGGGCGCCGGGTCCTCGCGCTCGAAGATTTCGCTGTCGATCCAGTTGAGGTTGACCTTGACCCGATTGGCGATGCCGCCATGCACCAAGGCTTCGCTCAGCGACTTATAGGCGTCCTTGAGGCCGGTATATTTGCCCACGATGGCGATGTTGACCTCGCCCTCGGGGTTGTGGAGGCGCTGGCTGACGTCCTCCCACTGGCGGAGGTCGGGCTCCCTGGCGTCGGTGATGCCGAACGCCGCAAGCACTTCGCGGTCGAGGCCCTCATGGTGATAGGCCAGCGGCACATCGTAGATCGAGGCGACGTCGAGGCCCTGGATCACCGCCGTTTCACGCACGTTGCAGAACAGCGCCAGCTTCCGCCGCTCACCAGACGGGATCGGCCGGTCGCAGCGCACCAGCAGCACATCCGGCATGATGCCGATCGAGCGGAGCTCGGCCACCGAATGCTGGGTCGGCTTGGTCTTGAGCTCGCCCGCCGACGGAATATACGGCATCAGCGTCAGATGGACGTACACCGCGTGGTGCCGCGGCAGATCGTTGCCGAGCTGGCGGATCGCCTCGAAGAACGGCAGGCCCTCGATGTCGCC
>CAZNAE010000111.1:0-11097 GCA_964570695.1 uncultured Devosia sp. | reverse complement strand
GGGGTAATACCCGCCCTCACTTTCGGGCGGATAGGGGCACGATGGTTTCCGCGGTTTCGCTGCAAAAAGTCTCCCGCCATTTCGGCGCGGTGCGCGCCATGGACGAGGTCGATCTTGAGGTCGCGCCGGGCGAGTTCTTTGCCATGCTCGGGCCGTCGGGCTCGGGCAAGACCACCTGCCTGCGGCTGATCGCCGGGTTCGAGCAGCCGACATCGGGACACATCGAAATCTTCGGCGAGACGGCGGAGGGCGTGCCGCCCTATCGGCGCAACGTCAATACGGTGTTCCAGGACTACGCGCTGTTCCCGCACATGAACGTCATCGAGAACGTCGCCTTCCCGCTGATGATCCGAAAGATGCCCAAGATCGAGCGGCTGAAGCAGGCAGGAGCTGCGCTTGAGATGGTCAAGCTCGGCGGCTATGGCCAGCGGCGGCCGGGACAGCTTTCGGGCGGACAGCGACAGCGGGTCGCGCTGGCCCGCTCGATCGTCAACAAGCCGAAGGTCCTGCTGCTCGATGAGCCGCTCGGCGCTCTCGACCTGAAGCTGCGCGAGAGCATGCAGGAGGAGTTGAAGCTCCTGCAGCGCACCCTCGGCATCACTTTCATCTTCGTCACGCACGATCAGGGCGAGGCCCTGTCGATGGCCGACCGGGTCGCCGTGTTCAACGACGGCAAGGTGCAGCAGATCGGCAC
The DNA here is from genome assembly GCA_964570695.1 of uncultured Devosia sp. Classification (GTDB taxonomy): domain Bacteria; phylum Pseudomonadota; class Alphaproteobacteria; order Rhizobiales; family Devosiaceae; genus Devosia_A. The sequence continues at coordinate 10,403 of CAZNAE010000111.1, read as the reverse complement.
GCCCGAAGAAATCTACAAGCGCCCGCAATCGCGTTTCGTCGCCGATTTCGTCGGCTCCTCCAACGTCCTGACACCGGAGTTCGTTTACTGGATCATGGGCGAGAAGCGTTGGGCCAGCCTCCGACCAGAGGCGATCCACGTCGTCGCCGCGGGGTCCGGCGCCTCGCGGATGACCGGCACCATCGTATCGAAGAGCTATCTCGGTCCAGTCGTCCGGCTGCTGATCGACCTTAATGGAACGCGACTCCACGCTGCCGTCCCATCGACCGAGTCCGTCCCCGCCGAGGGTGCTCGCGTCACGCTCGGCTTCGCTAAGGACGCCATCCACATGATGGAGAGCGAGGCATGAGCCTCGAGACGGCCATTTTACCCGGCCGGCAAGGCGCCTTCGGGAGGCTCAGCGACCTATTCTGGCGGCGGCCGAAGCTGCTGATCCTGCTGTTGCTGCTGCCCGCCGGCCTCTGGCTCGGTATCGTCTACCTCGGCTCGCTAATGGCGCTGCTGCTGCAAAGCTTCTTTCACATCGACGACTTTTCCGGCCTTATCGTTCACCAGTTCACGCTGGCCACCTACGCCGAGCTGTTCAAGCCGCAAAACGCCGACGTCATCATCCGTACGGTGGTGATGGCTGCCGTCGTCACGCTGGCCTCTGCCATCGTGGCGTTCCCGATCGGCTACCTCGCGGCGCGGTATCTCCGCGGCGGCTGGAAAGCGGTGTTCTACCTCGCGGTGACGCTGCCCCTCTGGTCGAGCTATCTGGTCAAGGTCTACGCGTGGAAGCTGATCCTCGCCAAGGAGGGCATCCTCAACTGGGTGTTCGCTGAGCTCCACCTCACGCCGCTGCTCGATGCCATCCTCACCATCCCGGTAATCGGCGGCAACTCGCTGAGCTTTTCGTTCATCGGCACCTTCCTCGTCTTCCTCTACATCTGGCTGCCCTACATGATCCTGCCGATCCAGGCGGCAGTCGAACGCGTACCGGTGAACCTGACCGACGCCGCAGCCGACCTTGGCGCGCCGCCGCTCGCGACCTTCCGGCATGTGATCTTCCCATTGGCACTCCCCGGCATCGTTGCCGGCTCGATCTTCACCTTCTCGCTGACGCTTGGTGATTTCATCATCCCGCAGATCGTCGGCAACGGTCGGCTGTTCATCGGCCAGGTCGTCTATACGCAGCAGGGCACGGCCGGAAATATCCCGCTGGCGGCCGCCTTCACGGTCGTCCCGATCGTCATCATGGGCCTCTACCTCTGGGGCGCACGCAGGCTGGGGGCGTTCGATGCGCTCTGACGGCCGGCCAAGGGCATCATTCGGGCTAAGGCTCGCCGCTGCCCTCGGGCTGGCCTTCCTGCTGCTGCCGCTGTTGCTGATCTTCGTCTACGCCTTCACCACCGAGGAAAAGAGCTTCGTCTGGCCGCCGCCCGGCCTGACGCTCAAATGGTTCGCGGTCGCCGCCGGCCGGCCCGACGTGTGGCAAGCGCTGACGCTGTCGCTACAGGTCGCGGCGATCTCGACTTTGGTCGCCTTGGTTCTCGGCACGCTCTGCGCCGCCGCTGTCTCGGGCGCAAAATTCTTCGGCCGCGAGGTCATCACGCTCTTGGTCATCCTGCCGATTGCGCTGCCGGGCATCATCACCGGCATCTCGCTGCGGGCCGCGTTCAGTCTGCTCGATATCCCGTTCAGTTTCTGGACGATCGTCCTCGGTCACGCGACGTTCTGTATCGTCGTCGTCTACAACAATGCGGTGGCGCGTTTCCGCCGGACTTCCGGCTCGCTGATCGAGGCCTCGATGGATCTGGGCGCCGACGGCTTCCAGACCTTCCGCCACATCATCCTGCCGAGCATCGGCACGGCGCTCCTGGCGGGCGGCATGCTCGCCTTCGCGCTAAGTTTTGACGAGGTAATCGTCACCACCTTCACCGCCGGCCAGCAGCAGACGCTGCCGCTCTGGATGCTCGAGGAGTTGATCCGGCCGCGCCAGCGCCCGGTCACCAATGTTGTCGCCATGGTCGTCGTGCTCGTGACCTTCCTGCCAATCCTCGCCGCCTATTATCTGACGCGCGACGGCGACCAGGTCTCGGGCATGGGCAAATAGTTGAGGAGAGTGTGATGGACACAAAGATGCTGATCGGCTCGCGCTTCGAAGCGGGCACCGAGACCGAGGAGCAGGTCCTCAATCCCAAGACGGGCAAGCTCATCGCCGGCGTCCCAGAGGCATCGGCCGCGCAGATCGACGCCGCGGTTGCCGCTGCCGAGCGGGCGTTCAAGACCTGGTCGCGCACCACGCCGGGTCAGCGCTCCGCCTATCTCCTGAGGATCGCCGCCGCCATCGAAGCCGATGCGGCTGGTTTCGCCGCGCTCGAGGCGCTCAACTGCGGTAAGCCGATCAACGCCGTCCTCAACGACGAAATCCCGGCGATCGTCGATTGCTGGCGCTTCTTCGCCGGCGCCGTCCGCAATATGGCGGGCACCATCGCGGGCGAATATTTGCCTGGCCACACCTCCTTCGTCCGTCGCGATCCGATTGGCATCGTCGGCTCCATCGCGCCGTGGAATTATCCACTGATGATGATGGCGTGGAAGCTTGCGCCGGCCATCGCGGGCGGCAACACGGTGGTGTTCAAGCCCTCCGAGCAGACGCCGCTGACGGCGCTGAAGCTCGCCAAGGTCCTAGCCGACATCCTGCCCGAGGGCGTCGTCAACGTCATCCTCGGCCGCGGCGACAGCGTCGGCAATGCGCTGATCAATCATCCGAAGATCAACATGATCTCGATCACCGGCGACGTTGCCACCGGCAAGAAGGTGCTGCAGGCCGCCGCCAAATCGGTGAAGCGCACGCATCTCGAGTTGGGCGGCAAGGCGCCGGTCATTGTCTATGACGACGCCGATCTCGCGGCCGTGGTCAACGGCCTCCGCGCCTTCGGCTACTACAATGCCGGGCAGGACTGCACCGCCGCGTGCCGTATCTATGCCGGCCCAAAGATCCACGACAGTCTCGTCGCGGACCTCAGCTCGGCCGTCTCGTCGATCCGCTTCAACCAGAAGGACGACAGCACCAACGAGATCGGCCCGCTGATCAGTGCGCGCCAGCGCGACCGCGTCGCAAGCTTCGTCGAGCGAGCGTCGGAACTACCGCATATCAAGATCACTACGGGTGGCCATACGAGCGGCGAGGGCGGGTTCTTCTACGAGCCAACCGTCGTCGCCGGTGCGCTCCAGACCGACGAGATCGTCCGCCGCGAGGTGTTCGGTCCGGTGGTGTCGATCACCCGTTTCACCGAGCCCGAGGATGCCATCGCCTGGGCCAACGACAGCGACTACGGCCTCGCTTCATCAGTGTGGACGAAAGACGTCAGCAAAGCGATGCAGACGGCGGCGCGCCTGCAGTACGGCTGCACCTGGATCAACACGCATTTCATGCTGGTCAACGAGATGCCGCATGGCGGCCTGAAGCAGTCCGGCTACGGCAAGGACATGTCGGTCTATGCGCTCGAGGACTACACCGCTGTCCGGCACATTATGATCAATCACGGCTGAGCGCGTCGACCGCCTGCTGCTGCTCCCGTATCGCGAGAAACATGCGATAGTCGCGATCAAACTGCGCCCGGACTTTTGGGTTCGGTCGCCGTGAGGTGCCCCCCTGCTGCATCGCCATAGCGGCTGCGTTGAGCGTGCCATAAAGGCCGGCGGCGGTCGCGGCTGCGGTCTTGAGGACAGATCCGGCGCCGGCCTGCCGTTCTCGACCATCGTGGCCGAGAAGATCACCGGGTGAAACTGCTCGAGCAGGGCAGTGATCTCGAGACTCAGGCGAATGCGCTCGACCTGGCTGGACGACGCGACGCAGAACGGCGTGCCGAGCGCTGGCAGGACGTCGAGCAGCCCGGGGCATCGGCTTCAGTTCCTCGCGATACGTCGCGTAGAGATCGAGCCGCAGAGGCGTCCGGCTCCTGTTCCTCCACAATGAGAACGTGGGCTGACAGCCCGCGGAACCAGAGGCTAGGCCTCGCACCCCGGCCTGTCACTTCTCAGATCTGCTTGCTCATATAGACCGCCGTTCCATTTTTGAACGGCTCAGTCCGATCGACCGTGTAGCCGAGCTTCTTGTAGAGTTTCAAATTCGCCACGAAGGCTTCGTTGGTCACCAGCCGTAGCTCCCCGGTGCCGGCAACCTCCGCCCGCCGTTCGGCCCATTTGAGAAGCCTGCGACCGAGGCCATGGCCCTGCCGATCTGGATGCACGGCGACATTCTCGATCCACAGATGGTCTGGCTTGTGGATGGTCTCGAGCACACCGACGAGCGCGACGCCGTCGCAGAGCAGATCGAAATCGTGCTCGGCCACCGCTAGCGAGTAATCGGTCTGCATCGGCATCGGCTCGCGCCCGATCAACGGGACCCATTTGGCATAGGCCAGCCGCACAAGGTCCCGGATAGCCTCGGCATCGTCGCGCAGCGCAGGCCGGAGCCGCAGCGTATCGACGCCCATGCGAGCCTCAGGCGTCCCTGACGACGGCGGTATCCTTGCGGCCGCCCCACTCGGCCCAGGCGCCATCATAGACCGCGACATGCGCAGCGCCTGCCATCCTGAGCGCCAGCATCAGGGTCGAGGCGGTGACGCCGGAACCGCAGCTTGTGACGACCGGCTGGCTCAGGTCGACGCCCGCCTTCTCGAACATCGGCCTCAGTTCGCTGACCGGCTTCAGCCGGCCATTGGCGACGAGATCGCCCGCCGGAAGGTTCTTGGCGCCCGGCATGTGACCCGACACAAGCCCGGGGCGCGGCTCCGGATCGCGCCCAGCGAACCGTCCGGCCGGTCTCGCGTCGGCCACCTGCCGTCCCGCTGCCAGCGCCGCTTTCATCTCGTCGAGCGACCGCACCAGCTCGGGGTGAAAGTGCGCAGTGAACGTCGCCGGTTTGCGGCGCGACGGACCTGATTCGAGCGCGCGGCCCTCGGCACGCCATTTTGGACCACCGCCCTCGAGAATGCGGATGTCCGGCGCGCCCATGGTGAGGAACTCCCACCAGACGCGCGGCGCCGAGAACAGCCCCGCTTCGTCGTAGATGACGATGGTCATGCGATCGCCGACGCCAAGGGCACTGACCTGGAGGGCGAACTGGTCGGCCGGCAGCAGCATGTGGGGCAGGTCGGTGGTCTTGTCGGCGATGCCGTCGATGTCGAAGAACACGGCGCCCGGAATGTGGCCCGCCAGATATTCCTCGTGCGGTTTGCGATTGGCAGCGGGCAGGAACCAGCTCGCGTCGATGACGACGATGTTGGGCTGCGCCAGGTGCGCCGCGAGCCAATCGGTGGTGACGAAGGGATTTTCCATCGCCAAACTTTAGCGGACGGCATTGACGCTGACCACACCGTTTGGGGTCAACTCCTTGAGCGCCAGCGTCTGGTCGAGATGCTTCGCCCGCCAGCTCAGGAGCCGTTCCGCCATCTCGGTCCGCACTGCCGCGTGGGCCGGATCCCTCGCCAGATTGTGCAGATTGTCGGGATCGGCATCGAGGTCGAAGAGCAGCGGCGGCAGCGCGGCGAAATGCACGTACTTCCACTTCGATGTGCGGACCACCGCCAAATTGAGCGATGTCGAGTCAAGGCCGAAGGCACGCTCCGCCAATTGCCCGGAGATGTCGCGGAAGTCGAACTCCCAGTGCACGGCATCGCGCCAGCCGCCCGCCGGCTCGTCATAGCTCAGGAACGGCGCCAGCGATCGGCCGTCGCCGATGTGGCCCGGATCGCCGCCCATCGCCTCGAGCAGCGTCGGATAGATGTCGACCGCCTCGGTGAACTCCTCGACGACATTGCCCCGGGCCCGCATCACCGGATCGCGGATGATCAACGGGACGTGCTGGCTCTGGTCGTGATAGCCGCCTTTGCCGAGCGCGAAATGGTCGCCCAGCATCTCGGCGTGGTCGGAGGTGAAGACGATCAGCGTCTGGTTCCACGCGCCGGCAGCCTTCACTGCCGCGAACACCCGGCCGAGCTGCGCATCGACCTCCGAGATCATGCCGAAATAGGTCGCCTTGATCTGCCGGAATTCGGCTTCGTGCAAATCGGCGACAAGTTCGCTCGCGCCCGGGACGAAGCTCGCAAGTGGCGTGACCTTCAGCGCGAAATCGACCAGCGGATGCACCGCCGCCTCGGCCGCGAGGTCGCCGGCTCGCCGAAAGCCTCCGACTTCTGCCGGGTCGTACATCGTGTTGTACGGCTCCGGCACGATGAACGGCGGATGCGGGCGCAGGAACGACAGATGCGCGAACCATGGCCGGTCCTGCTCGCCGAGCCAACGGCTGAACTCGTCCACGAGGAAGGCCGTCTGCGTCTGGTCTTTATCGTAGGCTGGTGGTGCGTTCGACACGCGCCCGATGTCCCGTACCGGCAGATGCGCGGTCTCGCGATCCGAGAACTTTAGGCCCTGCTTCCGCAGCCAACTCAGCCACGGCTTTTCGTCCTCAGGCAATCGCACGCGCACATCGAAGCCGGGCAGCACCCCCTCATAGGTCAGGAGGCGAGGGTCGCCGGCCGGTACGACGGTCGGGTCGGCCGACTGGTCGGTGTAGCCGAACAGCGTTGGCGCATAACCGACGCGCCGCGCCGCCAGCGCGACATTGTCGAACCGGGCGCTCAGCGGCGTGCCGTTGCGCACGACGCGATTGTTCATCTGGTAGAGGCCGGTATAGAGGCACGCCCGCGCCGGCGAACAGGGTGCCGCGTTGGAAAAGTGATTGAGGAACACCGTTCCTTCGGCGGCCAGCGCGTCGAGGTTCGGCGTCTTCACCACCTTGTGGCCGGCGACCCCGAGGCATTCACCCCGCCACTGGTCGGCGGTGATGAAGAGGACGTTGAGCATTACTCGCCGAGGACGAGCACGTCGCTGCCGGCCAGTGTGATCTGTACCTTGTCGTCGTGCTTGGGCGGCGGCGTATGCTGGTCGTTGAAGGTGTCGAGCTCGATCGCGTTGTCCTGGCCAAGGTTGACCTTGAGGCGGATCACCGAGCCGAGGAAGCTCACCGCCGAGACAGTCCCGTCGAGCACGATGTCGCGGGAATGCCCATTAGCGAGCGACACGGCCTCGGGGCGCATGGTCAGCGCGACTTCCTGCCCGGCCGAGGTGTTGGCCGGCAAAGCGGGGATCGTCGCGATCTGCCCGTCGATCGCCACGGTCTTTTTAGCCGGATCGGCGACCTTGGCCTTGAGCGTGTTGAGCGTGCCGACGAAGGTCGCGGCAAAGCGCGTCGCCGGCTTGTTGTAGATTTCGAACGGGGTGCCGAACTGTTCGACATTGCCGGCGCTGAGCACCACGATGCGGTCGGAAATCGATAGCGCCTCTTCCTGGTCATGCGTCACGAACATCGTGGTGATGCCGAGGTCGCGCTGGATCGAGCGGATCTCCTGGCGCAGCGAGACGCGGATCTTGGCGTCGAGCGCCGACAGCGGTTCGTCGAGCAACAGCATGCGCGGCTTCGGCGCCAGCGCGCGGGCGAGGGCGACACGCTGCTGCTGGCCGCCGGACATCTCGAACGGAAAGCGCTTGCCGTAGCCCGACAAGCCAATCAGCTTCAGCATTTCCTCGACGCGGGTCATGCGCTCCTCGCGAGCCATGCCCGCGATCTTCAACCCGAAGCCGACATTGTCCTCGACATTCATGTTGGGAAACAGCGCGTAGGCCTGGAACACCATTCCGATCTTGCGCTGGTTGGGCGGCAGCGGCGAGATGTCCTTGCCTTCGACGAGGATGGTACCCGAGGTCGGCTTTTCGAAGCCCGCGACCATGCGGAGGATCGTCGTCTTGCCGCAGCCTGACGGCCCCAGCAGCGTGACGAACTCGCCCTTGTCGAAGGCGAGGTTGACACTTTTCACCACGGTGTTGCCCGCGAAGGACTTCACCAGGTTTTCGATGCGGAGGAATTCGTCGGCCATGGTTCAGTCCGTGCGCGCGGCGGTGCGGGGGGCGAAGCGGGCGAGCAGTTGGATCATGCCCATCGCGACCCAGGTGATGATGAAGGAGATGACGGCGAGGGCCGCCGGTTCGAAGGCGCGGTTGGCGCCGACATTCTGCATGTAGACGCCGAATGCCGGGCGGTTGAGCAGGCTGGCGATGGTAAACTCGCCGATGACGATAGCGAGCGTCAGGAAGGCGCCCGACAGCACCGCGACGATGATGTTGGGAAAGATCACCCGCATCAGGATCGTTCCCGTGCCGGCGCCGAGGATATTCGCCGCCTCGGTCAGCGTTTGCACGTCGATGGTCCGCAGGCCCGTGTCGACGGCGCGATACATGTAGGGCAGCGCGAGGCCGACATAGGCCAGCGTCAGCAGGATATTGGTGCCGACATCGGTTCCCGTCAGCCTGAGGAAGAACAACGGGTTCGATGTGCCGTACATGCGGATGTAGCCGAACACCAGAATGATCGGCGGAATGATCAGCGGCAGCAGCGTCACGAACTCGATGATTGGCCGCAATTGCGGCGCGCGCAGGCGCACGAAATAGGCGGCGGGGACGACGATCAGCAGCCCGACGATGATCGCCGCGACGCCGATCGCCACTGAGAACAGGAAGGTCTGCTGGAAGGTCGGCGACTGCAGCACGTTGGCGTATGCGTCGAACGACAGGGCGTCGCGGCGGATGCTGAGCGAAAACTGGAAGGTCGCGAGCAGCGGGACCAGGAAGTACAGCGCGCCCAGCAGGAAGACGATCCAGGCCCAGAGCTTGCCGCGCTTCATTTGAGCCACCGTTCGGCCCGGGTGCGGATCACCAGATAGACGACGTTGGCGACGGCGGTGATGACGATCATGCCGAGCGCCAACGCGGCGCCGAGACCAGGGTTGTTGAGCACGTCACCGCGGATCTGCGCGTAGAGCACGATCGGCACGATGTTGAGCGACGACCCTGTGAGGGCGTAAGCGGTAGCGATGGCACCGAAAGCATTGGCGAACAGCAGCGACAGCGTGCCGAGCAGATTGGGCCAGAGGATCGGCAGGCCGATGAAGCGCCAGAACTGCCAGTTGCTTGCGCCCAGCGTCGCCGCAGCCTCGTTCCATTCCTTGCGCAACCCGTCCACGGCCGGCGCGATGATCAGGATCATCAGCGGGATCTGGAAGTAGCAGTAGGTGAGGGTGAGACCCCAGAAGCTCAGGATGTTGAAGCCGGCGCGATAGATGTCGAAGCCCAGATAGGTCTTGAACAACACCGTGATGAGGCCGAGCCGGCCGAGCGTCGACAGGAACGCGAAGGCGAGCGGGATGCCGGCGAAATTGGACGCAACACCCGAAAAGGTCATGACGGTCGAACGGATACCCGAGGGTAGCCGTCCGCGAATGATGGCCAGGGCAATCAGGAGGCCGAAGGCCGACCCGAGGACAGCGGATGCTGCCGAGACGCGGATCGAGATCCAGAACGAACTCACGATCTGCGGCGTGCCGAGGTCGATGATGTTCTGGAAGGTGAGGCTGCCATCCTGGCCGATGAACGCGCCGACGACGAGGTAGAGCGTCGGTACGATCAGGAACAGCACGGCGAAGATCAGGAACGGCGCGACACCAAGGAAGTCGCCCCAACGCACGCCCGAAAAGGCTGCGAACGGACCGCGTGACATGGCTGCCCCGGCCGAAGCCGGGGCAGTAGCTGTTGCAACAACTGTGTCCGAAGTGTTGGACATCGTTACTGGACGTTGGCTCCAACGGTCGAATCCCAGCCCTTGGTGATGGCGTCCTTGGCGGCAGCCTGCTCATCGAGGGTCGGGAACACGGCCTTGGCGTAGAGGGCCGGGTCGGGGAGCTTGGCGAGCAGGTCGGCCGGGACGGCGTTCTTGCTCGCGAGGTCGTTGAAGCGGATCGGATGGCAATAGCCCGCGAGCCAGCCGATTTGTCCCTCGTCGGAGTAGAGATACTCCTCCCAGAGCTTGGCGGCATTCAGGTGAGGCGCGTAAGCCGAAATCGCCTGGATGTAGACGCCTGCAACAACGCCGTCCGACGGCACGACGACTTCGGCCTTCGGATTGCCGGCAAAGCCGTCCTTCCAGGCGAGAGCGTTATAGTCCCAGGTCGCGACGATCGGCGTCGTGCCCTGAGCAACCGGGGCGGCCTTGCCGATCACCGGCACGAAATTGCCCGCCTTGTTGAGCGCGGCGAAGAAGGCGAGGCCTTTGGTGCCGGCGTCCGCACCGGCAGTGCCGCCACTGGCGAGACCGGCGGCATAGACCGACTGGATGGCCTGGTTGGCGACACGCGGATCACCCGAGAGGGCGACTTGGTTGGCGTATTCCGGCTTCTGCAGATCGGCCCAGGTCTTGGGCGCATTCTTGACCAGGTCGTCGTTCACGATGAACGACAGGACGCCGTAATAGTCGCCGTACCAGTAGCCGTCCTTGTCCTTGGCCGAGTCCGGGATCGAGTCCC
>CAZNAE010000110.1:0-11255 GCA_964570695.1 uncultured Devosia sp. | reverse complement strand
GCTGCTCAACCTCGGTACGCCGGACGGCACGAGCTACTGGCCGGTGCGGCGTTATCTCAGCGAATTTTTGTCAGATCGCCGGGTGATCGAGACCAATCCGCTGATCTGGCAGCCGATCCTGCAGGGCGTGATCCTGAGCGTGCGGCCGCAAAAGAGTGGCGCCAACTACGCCAAGATCTGGGACAAGGTGGAGAACGACAGTCCGCTCAGGGTGATCACCAGGCGGCAGAGCGCCGCGCTGCAGGCGCGGCTCGGCGAGGGCGTCGTGGTCGACTTTGCTATGCGCTACGGCAATCCGTCGACGCCGTCGCGGCTCGCGGCCATGCAGGCGGCCGGATGCCGCAAGATCCTGCTGGCGCCGCTCTATCCGCAATATTCAGCGACGACCACGGCGACCGCCAACGACAAGGCGTTCGAGGCGCTCGAGACGATGCGCTGGGAGCCGTCGGTGCGCACGTTGCCGCCCTATTTCGAGACGCCGGAGTATGTGACGGCGCTGGCCAACAGTATCGCCGACGGCGTGCAGAAGCTGGATTTCGAGCCGGATGTGGTGCTGATGTCGTATCACGGCATGCCGCAGACCTATCTTGAGCGCGGCGATCCCTATTATTGCCAGTGCCTCAAGACCACGCGGCTGGTGCGCGAGCATCTGCGCTGGGATGAAGACAAGATTAAAGTGACGTTCCAGAGCAGGTTCGGGCCGACCAAATGGCTGGAGCCGGCGACCGCCGATACGCTGATGGCGCTCGGCCAAGAGAAGCAGAAAGTTGCCGTGGTGGCGCCGGCCTTCTCGGTCGACTGCATCGAGACGCTGGAGGAGATCGCGATCACCGGCCGCGAACAGTTCGAGCACGCCGGCGGCGAGCATTTTGGCTATATCCCGTGCCTCAACGACAGCGATGCGGGGATGGACATGCTCGAAGCGGTGGTGCGGAATGAGCTCAAGGGGTGGGTATAGGGCACGTGTGTATTGGACTGGCGTCCGGTCCGAACTCTAGCCAAAATCCACAGTGTCATCCCCGCGAAGGCGGGGACCCACCCCTCCGCTGGGGTAAGGTGAGACGTGGATCCCCGCCTTCGCGAGCGGGGATGACACCGTGGGAGGACTTGGTTTGATGATATGTCAGCCCGCTACTTCTTCATCTTGTCACCGGCCACCGAACTCACCATCGCCTTGGTGATGGACTGGGTCAGGGCGAAATAGTCCTTCCACGGGTCGGGCGCGGCGGCGCGGGCGGCAGCTTCGCCCAAAGAGAAGCCGTTGGCGCGGTCGAGGGTTTCCAGGTCGTCCCAGCTCACGGGCACGGCGCAGGGGGCTCCGGCGCGGGCGCGGGTCGAGAACGGCGTGATGGCGGTGGCGCCGCGCTCGTTGCGGAGGTAGTCGACGAACATCCGGCCCTTGCGCGCGGCTTTGCGGATGTTGGAGGTGAAGCGGTCGGGCTCGTTTTGCGCCAGCTTGTCGGCGAAGGTCTTGCAGAACAGCTTGACGTCCGGCCATTCGGTCACCGGCTGCAGCGGCGCGATGACATGGACGCCCTTGCCGCCGGTGACCATCGGGAAGCTGTCGAGGCCCCATTTGCCGAGCTCCGTGCGGATGTCGGCGGCGGCGCGGCGAACTTCGGCAAAGCCCAGGCCTTCATCCGGATCGATGTCGAAGATGATGCGGTCGGGCTGTTCGAGCTTGTCGATGTGGCTGCCCCAGATGTGGAACTCGAGGGTGTTCATCTGGACGCCGGCGATGATGCCGGCGAGCACATCGATGTAGAGATAATCCTCGATCCTGGCGGTAGTCTCGGGGATCGGGATTTTCTTCAAGGCCGGCGGGAAGCCGCCGCTGTCGTGTTTCTGGAAGAAGGTGTGGGCGATGCCGCCGTGCGGACTCCGTACCAGCGAGAGCGGGCGCTTGACGATATGCGGCAGCATGCGCTCGGCGACGGCTGCGTAATAGGCGATCATCTGGGCCTTGGTGATGCCCTCGGGATATTCGGGCCGCTCGGGATGGGTGAGGGCGATGCCGGCGGTCTTGGCGGCGGCGATACCCATCTCGTCGGTCAATTTCATCTCGGCCGGCTGCTTTGCGGCTTTCGGCTTCGCCTTGGCTTTGGCGGGCGGGGTGTCCACGGGCTGCTCCAGCTTGACCTGTTTCGCCTTCTTATCCTCCCGCAGGCCCAGGAAGGAAGGGTGGCGCAGGTGGCCGTCGGGCGTGAGCTCGGTGAAGGCGACTTCGCCGACAAGTTCGGGATCGACCCATCTGGCCCGCCGTGAGATGTCGCGGGGGGCGTTCTCGAAGGGGGAGGTTTTGCGAGCGCGCTTGTCCATCGCCGCCTGCAGCTTCCCGGCTTCGGCGACGTCGAAGCCGGTGCCGACGCGGCCGCGATAGATCAGCTTGCCGTTCTCCCAAGTGCCAAGCAGCAGGGAGGCGAAGGTTGCTTTCTTGTCGCTCGGGCGCCAGCCGCCGATGACGAATTCCTGACGCTGGATGCATTTGATCTTGAGCCAGCTTTTGGTCCGCTCGCCGCGATAGGGGGCACTCGCGAGCTTGGCGACGACGCCCTCGTGGCCGGCCTCGCACATCGCCTTGAAGACTTTCTCGCCATTGCCGACGATATGCGGCGAGACCTGGACGAGGGCGTCGGGGCGGGTCTTGCCGATCAGCTTTTCGAGCCGTGCTTTGCGCTCAAGCTGGGACAGGCGGGTGAGGTCCTTGCCATCCTGTTCCAGTAGATCGAAAACGAAATAAGTGAGTGGCGCGCCGGAGGAGAGGGCGTCCTTGAGGGTTGAGAAATCCGTGCGCCCGTCCTTGAAGGCGACGATCTCGCCATCGAGCAGGGCCGACCCTTTGGTCAATCTGGAAAGCGGTTCTACCAACGGATGGAACTGCGTGGTCCAGTCGTTGGCGTTGCGGGTGTAGAGCCGGACCTGGTCGCCGGCGACGGCCGCGACGCAGCGGTAGCCGTCGTATTTCATCTCGAACAGCCAGTCGCTGCCGGCTGGGATTTCATCGACCAAAGTGGCCAACTGCGGCTCGCGGAAATCGGGTAGGATCTGTGCTTTGCCGCCTGACCAGACTTTGGTCGGGGGCTCGGCGAGGGCGGCCTTGCGGCGCGGCTTGTTGCCCTTGGCGATACCGCCGAGGTCGCGGCCGGTCTCGACGCTGGTGGTGAATTTCTCGGTGAGGCCGTCGGTCGTGGTGGCGTATTGGTCGTGGTGCTTGATCAGCAGCCAGTTCTCGCGCGTCGTGCCGTCGCGCTTTTTGGCGTCGCGGCCCTTCATGTGGACCAGCACCCACTCGCCCCTCATGCGCTTGCCATGCAACAGGAATTTCAGGTCGCCTTTCTGCAGGCCCTCATGTGGGTCGCCGATCGGCTCCCAGGTGCCCTCGTCCCACAGCATCACCGTGCCGCCGCCATACTGACCTTCGGGGATGGTGCCCTCGAACCCGCCATAGTCGAGCGGGTGATCCTCGACATGCACGGCGAGGCGCTTGTCGGCGGGGTTGGTGGACGGCCCCTTGGTGACGGCCCAACTCAGCAGCACGCCATCGAGCTCGAGCCGGAAGTCGTAGTGCAGCCGCGTCGCGTCGTGCTTCTGGACGACGAAACTGAGGGCCTTAGCCTTCTTGCGGCTGGGCTTGCCGGCGGGCTCGGCGGTTTTTGTGAAGTCGCGCTTGGCGTTATAGGTAGCGAGGGGTTCTGCTGGCTTGGCTGCCATCTAGCTCGCCTTCTTGCGGGGAGCCGCCTTCGCCGAAGGCTTCTTGGCAGCCGGCTTCTTCGCCGTGGGCTTGGCCGTGGAGCCGCCGCTGCTGGCGAGGCTCCTTTTGAGCGCGGCCATGAGGTCGATGACGTTGCTGGGCTCCTTGTGGCGCGGCTCGTCGGTCACTTCGATCTTGCGGCCCTTGGCCTTGAGCTTGCGGGCGATGAGTTCGCGCAATGCCGCCTGGTAGTGATCCTTGAACAATTTTGGATCGAACTTGGTGGTCTTCTTGTCGATCAGCGCCGTGGCAACGTCGAGCAGGTCAGGGTCCGCGGATTTGGCAGGGATTTCGGAGAAGAACGAATCGGACTTCTTGATCTCGTCCTCGTAGTGCAGCGTCTCGAGCAGCATGCCCTTGCCGCAGGGTTTAATGGCGACGAGGTATTCCTTGCCGCGCAGCGCCAACTGGCCGAGGCCGACCTTCTTGGATTTGCGGAGCGCATCGCGGACGACGCGGAAGGCATCCTCGGCGAGCTCATCGGCGGGGGAGAGGAAATAGGCGGCGTCGAAATAGAGCGGCGGGATTTCCGCTTCGTCGACGAACTGGATCAGATCGAGGGTCTTTTTGGTCTCAAGCTTGACCGCATCGAGCTCGTCGTCGTCGAGGAGGACATATTCGCCCTTTTCGTATTCGTAGCCCTTCTTGATGTCATCGGCAGCAACCGGCCCGATGCCGTCGACCACCTTCTGGTAGTGGACGCGCTTTCCACTCGGCGCATGGATTTGGTTGAACGACGCCGTGGCGTTGGATTTGTGCGCCGGAAACATCTCGACATTGATCGAGACCAGGCTCAGTCGGAGCTGACCCTTCCAGATCGGACGCGTCGCTGCCATTTTGGGACCCCTCGGCGGACATAAACTTGGCGATTCAACGGAACTCTCGGGGCATTCGTTCCCGGTCCATTGCGCTCGATCAAGCGGGCACATATCTACTTGATCAGTACGGTGCCGAACCTTCAACCCGGTGCCGCGAGGGGAGATTTCGATGAATTTCGCACTCGATGGCCTGAGTATTACGTTGATCGTGCTGGGTGTGCTGGCGGTGCTGGTGCTGTTCGCTGCCGCCAAGACCGTGCCACAGGGCTACAACTATACGGTGGAACGGTTCGGTCGTTACATCCGGACGCTGAAGCCCGGCCTCAACCTGATCGTGCCGTTCGTCGACGGCATTGGGCGCAAGATCAACATGATGGAGCAGGTGCTGGAAATCCCGCACCAGGAGGTCATCACCCGCGACAACGCCACTGTGACGGTGAACGGGATCACGTTCTACCAGATCCTCGACGCGGCGGCGGCGGCCTATGAAGTCGCCAATCTCCAGAACGCGGTGCTCAATCTCACCCTCACCAACATCCGTACGGTGATGGGCTCGATGGACCTCGACCAGTTGCTGTCGAACCGCGACGAGATCAACCAGAAGCTGCTGCGCGTCGTCGATGCGGCGGTGAGCCCCTGGGGTCTCAAGATCACCCGCATCGAGATCAAGGACATCGATCCGCCCAAGGACCTCGTCGAGTCGATGGGCCGGCAGATGAAGGCCGAGCGCGAAAAGCGCGCCACAGTGCTTGAGGCGGAAGGCCGCCGGCAAAGCGCGATCCTCACGGCCGAGGGGCAGAAGCAGTCGCAGGTGCTCGAGGCCGAGGGCCGGCGCGAGGCCGCCTTCCGCGACGCCGAGGCGCGCGAGCGTTCGGCAGCGGCGGAAGCCAAGGCGACACAGGTGGTGAGCGAGGCGATCGCCGCCGGCAGCGTGCAGGCGATCAACTATTTCGTCGCCAACAACTATATCAAGGCGCTCGAATCGATCGCCAAGTCGCCGAACCAGAAGATTTTGATGATCCCGCTCGAGGCCGCCAACGTCATCGGCGCGCTGGGTGGCATCGCCGAGATCGCGCGCGAGACATTCGGCGCCGAGAAACCGGCAACGCGGCCCACGCAGGGCAGCGGCCGGCCGCCGTCGACCAACACCTAATCCACATATTCAGTTAGAGGAGCATTCCAATGGTTCTGCTCAATCTTTTCGCGACCTACGGGCCGTGGGCTTGGTTCGTCACGGGCCTCGTGCTGCTGGCGCTTGAGCTGGTGGCGCCGGGCGGCTATTTCCTTTGGCTTGGGGCGGCCGGGCTGGTCACCGGCGTCGCCGCCTTCATTCCGGGGCTCGCGACCTCCTGGCAGGTGACGATCTTCGGCGTCCTGGCGCTGATCATCGTCGTCGGCTGGACCATGGTGACGCGCAACCGCAAGGGGACAGACCGCCCGCTGCTCAACCAGCGGGCCGAGCGGTTCATCGGCCATGAGGGCGTAATCGACGAGCCGATCAAGGACGGGTTTGGCCGGCTGGTGCTGGGCGATTCGATCTGGCGGATCGCCGGCCCGGACCTTGCGGCGGGTCAGAAGGTGCGGATTGTCGGACATGAGGGCGCGGTGTTGAAGGTCGAGGCGGTTTGATGGCGTTCGCGCCCAACCGGTCCGTTCCCGAAGCGAGCATCATTCCAGAACTCGCCTATGAAGACGCGGCGGTCGCGGCGCAGTGGCTCTGCGATGCCTTCGGATTCTCGGTGCGACTTAGCATTGGCACGCACCGGGTGCAGCTAAGCCATGCGGGTGGCAACGTCGTTGTGACGGACCGGGGTGCGGCAACGGTGCAGCGCTCCGATCATCGCGTCATGGTGCGCGTAGCGGATGTCGATGCCCAATTCGCCCGGGCATGTGCGCATGGCGCGCGGACCATACATGAACCCACGACCTATCCGTACGGTGAACGTCAGTGTTCGGTGGAGGATTTCTTCGGCCACCGCTGGACATTTACCGAGACGATTGAAGACATCGACCCAGCCAGCTGGGGCGGAGCCGTGCCCTAGGGCTTCAGATCTACGGGCACCGGCGGCTTCTCGTAGATCAACAGGATTGAGATGCGCTGGTTGGCACTGAGGTAGGGGTCGTTGGGGAAGAACGGGTCGGCGTCGGCGCGGCCGACAACGGATTCGATCCGGTCGTCGGAGACGCCGAACTCCTCGAGGATCTGGCGGGCGACGTTGGCGCGGTCGAAGCTTAGCTCCCACGGGCCGTAGCGCGGATTGTCGTAGGTGCCGCCGGCGGCGGTATGGCCTGAGATGCGGATGCGGTTGGGCAGCTTTTCGAGCGACGGCGCCATCGCAGCAATGGCCTTGCGGGTCATCTCGAAGGGATATTTCGAGCCCTCCGGGAACATGGCGCGGCCGTCCTGATCCGAAATCTCGATGTCGAGACCCTGCTCGGTCTGCTCGACCTGGATGTGGTCGGCGACGGCGGTGATATCGGGCAGATCCTGCCAGGCCTGCTTAAGGCTCGCGGCGGCGAGCGAGAACTGCGCTTGTCGCTCGATGTCGGTCTTTTCCTTGACGAAGGTGTTGGCTTCCTGGCCCTGGCTCTCGTGTTCGGGATTGGACTGCGTGGCGAACTCGGTCGAGGCCTTCATCTCGCCCGGTGTCATGTCCTTGAGGAAGTCGCGCTTAGGGTTGCCCTTACGCTCGATCATGCCGGTCATGTCGGAGAAGGGCTGGATGCCGAAGGCGTTCTGCACCGAGCCAGCCGCCATGTTGAGCTTTTCCTGGTCCTGCACGGAAAAGCTCAGCAGCATGACGAAGAACGCCATGAGCAGGCTCATCAGATCGGCGAAGGAGATGACCCAGGCGCCGCCGTGACCACCACCGCCATGGCCTTTCTTCATAGCCATCAGGCGGCTTCCTCGAGCAGCTTGTGGCGGGTGTGGAGCGGAAGGTAGCTCGCCAGCTCGTCCTTGATGGTCGCCGGGTTCTTGCCCTCGCGGATCATCACCAGCGCCTCGATGATGAGGCTGCGGTTGGTGCCTTCTTCCTCGGCGCGGCTGGCGAGCTTGTCGGCGATGGGCAGCGCGAAGACGTTGGCGAGCACGGCGCCGTAGAGCGTCGTGAGCAGCGCAATGGCCATGCCGGGGCCGATTTTTTTGGGATCGTCCATGTGGCCGAACATCGAGACGAGGCCGATCAGCGTGCCGACCATGCCCATGCCGGGGGCCGCTTCGCCGAAAGCCTTGAAGATCATGTGGCCATGATGGATGCGCTCGTAGTCGAGGTCGCGCTCGCGCTCGAGCGAGGCGCGGATGGCCTCAGCCGAGAACCCATCGGCGATCATGCGGACACCGCGCTTCATGAACGGGTCGTCGATCTCGACCTGCTCGAGTGCGATCGGGCCCTGCCGGCGCATCGTCTCGGCGATCTCGGCAATTTGGTCGATGAGCTTGATCGGCGAAATCTTCTTATAGAACAACGCTCCTTTGAAGGCGTTGGCGACGCCGTGCAGGAACCCGCCCAGCGTATAACGGCCCATCACCGCCATGGTGCCGCCGCCGACCACGACCACCGTCGCGAGGACATTGAGGAAGCTCATCGGGTTCGAACCCTCGATGAGGATGGCGCCGAACAGCATGCCGAAGCCGCCGACGATGCCGATGATAGTCGCGATATCCACGGAGGAAGTCCTGACGCGTCGAGAGGGCCGGAAATTGACCGGGCTCATCTTCGCCGCGGAGTGGATAAATCCGACTTAAATGCCATGGTTAATCGGGCATGAAAGCTGCCGTATTCCGGCCGCCTCAAGCCTTCGTTAACTATAAGCTGCAAGGGTTTGTTCATGCCGTTTGCCCGGCGCGAGGAGGCCCTGTGCGCCGCATTTCGCCCATCCGATATCGTTCACGGACGGCGCTCCTGATGCTCGGAACGCTGGTGTTTCCGGCTGTACCTCAGGCGTTTGCGGCCGGTGCGGCGAGCGATGACGAGCGGCCGCCCTTCGATTGGAGCATCGGGCTGCGCGGTCAATACCAGCTCGACAACGGCGTCGGCAGCTACGAGGCGATCGTTGCACCGGCGGCGTCGATCAATCTCGACAGCGCACGCGGCCAAACGACGCTGAATGCCAGCGGCGAGTTCGCGACGGACAGCTTCACCGACGTGCGGATCAACGCATTGCGGCTCGGCGCGAGCACGACCTATGCGCTGGATCCGGACACCGATTTCACCGGCTCGACCGACCTGTCGCTGATCCAGTTGCAGCCCGACGACACGACGCTGCCGGCCAATACCGCGGTACCGCCGCTCGAACTGACCGGCAATGGGCTGGCCAGCGTCAAGCGCAATCTGGGGTTGTTCGACGCGACTGCGACGGTCAACGGGCAGCGGTTCATCGAGGGGCCAACGACGCTCGACGACGCGTCGGTGATCGACAACACCTCGCTGAGCTACTGGCTCGGCAATGCCGAATTGCGGCTCGGCTACGAGATGTCGCCGCTGCTCTCGGTGTTTGTCGACGGGGCCGAGAGCTACCAGAAGTTCGACGCGCCGTCGCCGGCGCTGGCGGTGTTCCTCGATGGGCGGACGACGACGCTGCGCGGCGGCTTCAGCTATACCCAAGACTCGACCTTTTCGGCCGAGGTGTCGGCGGGCCGGGCCTGGCTCGACTACGACGATCCGGCCGTGACCGATTCGGCGGGCTGGGTGTACGACGCAAGCGTGAGCTACAACCCGGACGAGACGCTCAACCTCACCGGCTCGTTCAACACGACGATAGGGTCGTCCTCGACGGTCGCCGGCGATACCGATGTCGGCTACACGCTCAGCGGCGAGGCAAAATACGCCGTCAATCCGTGGCTGACGCTGCGCGGCACCGCTGGCTGGACGCGCGTCGATACGCTTGGCAGCGGCGATATCGCGACCGGATATACGGTTGGCGCCGGGCTCGATTTCAGCTCATCGCGGCATTCGGTGTGGAGCGCCGACTATGCCTTCGCGCACAGCGATCCAGCGACGGGGATACCGGTCGACACGCATACGGTGACGGTCGGACTGACGATCAAGCGCTAGCCCAGCTCGAGCTTCTTGAGCTCGGCGAGGAACGGCCCGGCGATGTCGGGGCGGTCGAGGGCGAAGACGACGTTGGCGAGGAGGAACCCGACCTTGCCGCCGCAGTCGAAGGACTTGCCCTTGTATTTGACGCCGGTAAAGGCCTGCTGCTTCATCAGGGTCTGCATGGCATCGGTGATCTGGATCTCGCCGCCGGCGCCGCGCGGCTGCTCGGCGATCAGCGAGAAGATTTCGGGCTGGAGGATGTAGCGGCCCGAGATGATGAGGTTGGACGGCGCGTCCTTCTTCTTGGGCTTTTCGACCATCGCGGTGATGGCGAAGCCCTCGTCCGGACCCTTGCCGCGGGCGACGACGCCGTAGGACGAGACTTCGTCCATCGGCACTTCCTCGACGGCAATGACGTTGCCGCCGGTTTCCTCGTAGGCTTCCATCATCTGCTTGAGGACGCCCGGGGTACCCTTGAACAGCATGTCGGGGAGCAGCAGCGCGAAGGGCTGGTCGCCGACCAGCTCGCGGGCGCACCAGACGGCGTGGCCCAGGCCGAGCGGCTCCTGCTGGCGGGTGAAGCTGGTCTGTCCGGCCTGCGGCAGCTCGGCCTGCAGTTCCGCCAAGGCAGCGGACTTGCCTCGCATCTCGAGCGTGTGCTCGAGCTCGAACTGCTTGTCGAAATGATCCTCGATGACGGATTTGTTGCGCCCGGTGACGAAGACGAAATGCTCGATTCCGGCTTCCCGTGCCTCGTCCACCGCGTACTGGATCAGCGGCCGGTCGACGACCGTCAACATTTCCTTTGGCATCGCCTTGGTGGCGGGCAGAAAGCGGGTGCCGAGGCCGGCAACCGGGAATACGGCGGTGCGAACGCGCTTGGACACGGGCTGAGCTCCCAAACTCGGCGTAATGCTATCTCAATAGAGTGACCCTAGCATTCCGGGACTTAATTGGAGATTGCGAATGACGGTGCTGGTGACAGGTGGCGCAGGATATATCGGCAGCCACATGGCGCTGAAGCTCGGCGACAGCGGTGAAGAGACGGTGGTCCTCGACAATCTGACCACCGGATTCGACTGGGCCGTCGACCACCGGGCAAGCTTGGTGCAGGGCGACGCCAGCGACATCGAGTTCGTCACGAAGCTGATCAAAGACCGCGGCATTACCGAGATCATCCATTTCGCCGGTTCGATCGTGGTGCCGGAATCCGTGGTCGATCCGCTTAAATACTACCGCAACAACACCGCGACCTCGCGCAATTTGCTCGAAGCGGCGGTGAAGGGCGGGGTGGAGCGCTTCATCTTTTCGTCGACCGCGGCGGTCTACGGCATGACCGGGCTGGCGCCGGTCGAAGAGACGACGCCGCTGGCGCCGATGTCGCCTTACGGCAAATCGAAGCTGATGACCGAGTGGATGCTGGCCGACGTGGCGGCGGCGCATCCGATCAAATATGGTGTGCTGCGCTACTTCAACGTCGCCGGCGCCGATCCGCAGAAGCGCTCGGGGCAGTCGACGCCGCTCGCGACGCATCTTATCAAGGTGGCGGCGCAGACGGCGCTCGGGCAGCGCCAGAAGATGGACATTTTCGGCACCGACTATCCGACGCCGGACGGCACCTGTGTGCGCGACTATATCCACGTC
>CAZNAE010000109.1:0-11304 GCA_964570695.1 uncultured Devosia sp. | reverse complement strand
GAGCCGCCGTCTTCGATGTTGCGCGCGGCGCCGAAGAAGCGCTTCGGGCGCTGCAGGGCGTTGGCGTCGACACCGCCGGTGAGCACCTTGCCGGACGACGGCACGACCGTGTTGTAGGCACGGCCGAGGCGGGTGATCGAGTCGAGCAGAATCACCACGTCGCGCTTGTGCTCGACGAGCCGCTTGGCCTTTTCGATCACCATTTCGGCGACCTGCACGTGGCGGGAAGCCGGCTCGTCGAAGGTCGAGGAGATGACCTCGCCCTTTACCGAGCGCTGCATGTCGGTGACTTCCTCGGGGCGCTCGTCGATGAGCAGCACGATGAGGTAGCACTCGGGATGGTTGGTGGCGATCGACTGGGCGATGTTCTGCAGCAGCACGGTCTTGCCGGTGCGCGGCGGTGCGACGATCAGGGCGCGCTGGCCTTTGCCGATCGGCGCCACCAGGTCCATGACGCGAGCCGACTTGTCCTTGTTGGTCGGATCGGGGAGCTCGAGGCGCAGCCGCTCGTCGGGATAGAGCGGCGTGAGGTTGTCGAAATTGACCTTGTGGCGGATCTGCTCGGGATCCTCGAAATTGATCGTCGCGACCTTGAGCAGCGCAAAGTAGCGCTCGCCCTCCTTGGGAGAGCGGATCTCGCCCTCGACCGTATCGCCGGTGCGCAGCGAAAAGCGGCGGATCTGGCTGGGGGACACGTAGATATCGTCCGGGCCGGGCAGATAATTGGCGTCGGGAGAGCGGAGGAAGCCGAAGCCGTCGGGCAACACCTCCACCACGCCTTCGCCGGTGATGTCGACCTCACGCGCCGCCAGCTCTTTCAAGATGGCGAACATCAGTTCCTGCTTGCGCATGGTCGAGGCGTTCTCGACTTCATACTGCTCGGCGAAGGTGAGGAGTTCAGCGGGGGATTTGGCCTTGAGCTCGCTGAGCTTCAGATTTTCCATGCGGCGAATGACCCTGGAGAGTATTTGGAAATTTTGAGGGGGGTGCACCGCTCTTTGCGCCGGGCGGCGCGAGCTCTGGTGGTGCGATGGCGATCAGATAGCCCGAAGCGCTGTTGTATTCAAGGGGAGGGATGGGGGCTGCGACGATTCACGTGAAACAGGTGGCTGCTCCTTTGAGACGACGGAAACCATTACCGACGCCCACGAAACTCACCACCCCGACCCGATGCTACGACCGCCCTCGATAAACACCGGGAGTGGAAGGGGACCGTTTTGCCTAAGCTGCTTACCTTGCTGGTTCTCCCATTTGCTCTGGGCCTGGCCACGGACACGTCGTTCGGTCAACAGTCTCCACTAGTTCCGCCATCCAAGGCCGATTGCGATGCCGCCCGTTTAGAAATGAGCGCCTGGTCTACTACTTGGGACATGATGGACTTGGCCCTGGGGCAAGACAAATACGTCAAGGGCCTGCCCGCCTCTGTCGCGTCCTCCAATTCAGAGCTGGCGGCATCCATAGACGAGCTTGCCCGACAACGAGACCTGCTCATCCCGGCCCTTCATCAGTACGCCGCTACCACTAAGTTGGCCGTGGAGCTCGTTCTTAAGATCTGCGGCCCGTACAAATAACAGCGGAGGCCAGAGGCCCCGCCCGCTCAGAACGGCCTGACGATCACCATGATGACGATGACGATCACCAGAACAAACGGGAGCTCGTTGACGACGCGGAAAAAGCCTTGCGGGCGTTCGTTGCGGTCGGCGGCGAAGTTGCGGACCTGGCGGCCGTAGAAGCCGTGGATGCCGCTGAGAGCGATGACGGAAACCGCCTTCACCCAGACCCAGCCCTCGTGCCAGTCGATGATGCCGGGGGTGAAGACCATGGTGAGGCCGAACACCCAGGTGGCAATCATCGCCGGGGTGATGATGCCGCGGTAGAGCCGGCGCTCCATGATTTTGAACGTCTCGGACTGCACGGAGCCCTTTTCGGCGGCCGAGTGATAGACGAAGAGCCGCGGCAGATACATCATGCCGGCGATCCAGGCGATCACCGAGATCACATGCAGCGCCTTGACCCAACTCGTCGCAAAACCCAGCCAATCCATCATCTGCCTCCTTTGACCAGCGCGACCAGCTGCTCGACATGCGCGATCGGCGTCTCCGGCACTATGCCATGGCCAAGGTTGAAGATATGCGGCCGATTGGCAAAGCCCGCGATGATCGCCTCGGCACGCGCCTCCATCTGCGCCCCGCCGGCGAGGACCCGGAGCGGATCGAGATTACCCTGGACCGGCAGCGAACGCGGCAGGGCGGCATCGGCGGCGACGACCGGCATGCTGTAGTCGAGGCCGACGGCGTCGACGCCGGTCGCGGCAACATAGGCCGGGATCATCGCGGCCGCGCCACGCGGAAAGCCGATAAACGGGGCATTTGGGATCTGGGCGCGGACGCCGGCGACGATCCGGCGGTTCGGCTCGATGACGCGCTCGGCGAAGGCGTCCTCGTCGAGATTGAGCGCCCAGCTCTCGAACAATTGCACCACATCGGCGCCGGCCCGGAACTGCGCCACCAGATAGGCGATCGACGCCTCGACCAGGATGTCGATGAGTTTGCCGAAGGCCTCAGGATGCTGCAGCGCGAAGATGCGGGCGGCGGCCTGGTCGGTCGAGCCGTGGCCGGCGATCATGTAGGTTGCAACCGTCCAGGGCGAGCCGCAGAAGCCGATCAGCGTCTTGTCTGGGGCAAGAGTGGACTTCACCCGTTGCAGGGTTTCGAAGACTGGGGCGAGGTAATCGAGCAAAATCTCCGGCCTGAGCCTCCCCAGCCCGTCTGGCGTGACCGGCTCGAGCACCGGGCCTTCTCCCGTCTCGAAGCGGACTTTCTGGCCCAAGGCATCAGGGATGACGAGGATGTCGGAAAAGAGGATCGCGGCGTCGAGATCGAAGCGGCGGAGCGGCTGCAGGGTGACTTCCGTGGCGAGCTCGGGCGAATAGCAAAGATCGAGGAAGCTGCCAGCCGTCTCCCGCACCGCCCGATATTCGGGCAGATAGCGCCCGGCCTGCCGCATGATCCAGATCGGCGGCCGGGCCTGACGGATGCCACGAACCGTTTCCAGAACCGGTTTGGCCACCGGGCTCACAGTCGGGTCCAGGAAGAAGAGTCTAGATTCTTTATCATCATTATCATGGCGGTGTTTTGCAGGAATTCATGGCGGCCGCCTAGCCGCGCCGCGTTCTGCCCTCAGCGCGAAGAGTCGCATCCGCAAGCTGGGGAGAGGCGCCCGGGGAGCGTGAACAACAAGTCCGGACTTGGCGGCGTTAACGAAGCGTTAACCATAAATCGCCGCACGGGCGCGCTGTGGATGGGCTGGGGAAAACCGGCGTCCGCTGGAATCATGTTATCCCCGATTCCGCCGTTAACTTCTCGTTAACCCTCGTCTTGGCGAAGGTGGGGATGCCGATCTGGGTCAGGGGGCACAAGCCTGGTTTTGGGTCGCTCGGCCTCTCCGAGTGGCGATCTGGCGATGGACCCAGCAATGAGTCTGTGAATAAGACAGCGTCATGCTGGTTCTTGCCTCCAAAAGCCCTGCGCGAAACGCCCTGCTGGCCGGGGCGGGGCTCGAATTCGAGTCGAGTCCAGCGGCAATCGACGAGCGGGCGATTGAGGCCACCCTCCTGGGGAAATCTCCCGAAGTGGTGGCGATGGCTTTGGCCGAGGCCAAGGCGTTGGTCGTGTCAGCACAGCGGCCGGGCGATCTGGTGATTGGCGCCGACCAGGTGCTCGCTCTCGGCGACGCACGGTTTCACAAGCCGGTGGACCTCAGCGAGGCGCGAATGCAGTTGCGGACACTGCGGGGCAGGACCCACGCGCTCCATTCGGGGATCGCCTTGGTGCGAAACGGCACCATGCTCTGGTCCGGGGTCGAGACCGCGAAGCTCACAATGCGGGAATTCGCTGACGCCGAACTCGATGCAGTGCTGGCGGACGAGGGCGAGGCGGCCTTATCCTCCGTCGGCGGCTATCGGCTCGAAGGACCCTCGATCCGGCTGTTCGAAACCATATCGGGCGATTATTTCACCATCCTCGGCCTTCCCCTCCTTGTGCTCCTGGCGGCGCTTCGTACTTACGCCGACCCAACGCCAAAAGGATTCACGTGAAACGCGCCTTCGTCATCGGACACCCGATTGCCCATTCCCGCTCGCCGCTGATCCACAATTACTGGCTGAAGACCTATGGGATCGACGGCAGCTATGAGCCGATCGACATCGCCCCCGACAGACTGCCGGACTTCTTCGACCAGCTCCGCAGCGGCGTCTTCGCCGGAGGCAACGTGACTATCCCCCACAAGGAGATGGCGTTCGCGCTGAGCGACCAGCTCGATCCGCTGGCCGAAGCGATCGGCGCCGTCAACACGCTGGTCACCGGCAACGGCGTCGTACGTGGGTCGAACACCGACTACATGGGCTTTTTGGGCAATCTCGACCAAGCGGCGCCGGGCTGGGACAGGGGGCTCAAGGAAGTCATCGTGCTTGGCGCCGGTGGCGCGTGCCGGGCGATCGTCGTGGCGCTCAAATCGCGCGGCGTGCCGAGGATTCATCTGCTCAACCGCACCGTGCAGAAGGCCGAAGATGTCGCGATCGACCTCGAAGGGCCAATCCTCGCCGGCTCGCTCGGCGATTTCGCCGGGCTCGCGCCCACAGCGGGACTGGTGATCAACACCACCTCGGTGGGGATGAAGGAGACGCGGTTCGAGCATCTCGATCTGACGAGGCTCCCCAAGACCACGCTGGTCACCGACCTCGTCTACGTGCCGCTGATTACCCCGCTGCTCGCCGAGGCGAAGGCGCTGGGGCTCAAGACCGTCGACGGCCTTGGCATGCTGCTGCACCAGGCCGTGCCCGGCTTCGAGGCGTGGTTCGGCCGCAAGCCCGAAGTGACGCCGGAACTGAGAGCGCTGGTGGAGGCGACCCTCTGATGTGGAAGATCGGCCTCACCGGCTCGATCGCCACTGGCAAGTCGACAGTGCTGAAGGCATTTGCCGATCTGGGTGTGCCGGTCTTTTCATCCGACGCTGCCGTGCACGAGCTCTATGCCGGCGAAGCGGTGCCGCTGGTGGAGCAGCTTTTCCCCGGAGTTAGCCACAATGGCGCGATTGACCGCGCCGAGCTCAGTAAGCGGCTGCTCGGTCATCCGGAAAAGCTGAAGGTGCTGGAAGCAGTGGTGCACCCGCTTGTCCGGACGCGGATCGCAAAATTCCTCGCCGAGACGGAATCCACAGGCGCGGCACTGGCGGTTGTGGATATCCCGCTGCTGTTCGAGGGCGGCTTCGACTACGGCCTCGACCGCGTCGCCGTGACCATGGCGGAGCCGGCGACCTATCGGAAGCGGGCGCTGGCGCGGCCGGGCATGAGTGTGGAAAAGCTCGACGCGATCCTTGCCCGGCAGATGCCGCAAGATGAAAAGCGGAAGCGCGCCGACTACATCCTCTATACCGAAGGGCCGCTCGAGAAGACCAAGGCGGCGGTCAGGGCGCTGGTCGAGGCGCTGCGGAAGACGCCCAAAGGAAGTTGATGACCCGCGAGATCGTGCTCGATACCGAAACCACCGGCCTCAGCCCGCTGATGGGCGACCGGGTCGTCGAGATCGGCGGGGTCGAGCTCATCAACCACATCCCGACCGGCCGGCACTTCCATAAATACATCAACCCCGAGCGGCAGATGACCGAGGATGCGTTTCGCGTCCACGGCCTCAGCGACGAATTCCTGCGCGACAAGCCGCGCTTTCCCGAGATCATCGACGAGATGATCGGCTTTTTCGGCGACGCCACGCTGATCGCCCACAATGCGCCGTTCGATGTGCAGTTCTTGAATTTCGAACTCGATAAGGCGCGGCGGCCAGGCCTGACCAACGAGATCATCGATACCGTCACCCTCGCCCGCGACAAGCACCCGGGCGCCCGCGTCAGCCTCGACGCGCTCTGCAAGCATTACGGCATCGACAATTCGCGCCGGACACTGCACGGCGCGTTGCTCGACAGCGAGATCCTGGCCGACGTCTACCTCGAGCTGATCGGCGGCCGCCAGGTGGCGCTGGCGCTGGTCGAGGAAACGCGGGTGTCCATCCCCGGTGCCCCGCTGGTTGCCCACAACGCGCCGCAGCGGCCGGTGCCGCTGCCCTCGCGGCTCAACCCCGAAGTGCTGGCGGCCCATCTGGCGCTGGTCCGCACCATGGGGGAAGCGGCGTTGTGGGGATATTACCGGGACGACGAGGCGGCGTAGGCTGCCGGCTCCGCAAAAACAAAAGGCCGCCTGGAGGCGGCCTTCTAATTATCCGGTGATACGTGCGACCCTAGTTCGTAACCTGCGGCGTCGGGGTTGCCTGGGCGTCCTGCAGGGACTTCAGATTCTGCTGGTAGATGCTGGCGAAATCGACGGGCTCCATCATCAGCGGCGGGAAGCCGCCCTGCTGGGTGATGGTGGCGAGGACCTGGCGCGCGAACGGGAAGATCAGCCGCGGGCATTCGACCAACAGCAGCGGCGCGAGCTGCGCTTCGGGGATGTTCTTCATCCGGAACACGCCACCATAGATCAGCTCGACATTGAACAGCACGTTCTTCTCGCGCTCGGCCTTGGCGTTGAGCGTGATCTCGACCGCGTAGATGTCGTCCGACTGCTTCTTGACGCCGACATTGATGCCGACGGAGAAATTCGGGTTCGGGCCGCCGAGCATGATCGAGCCGGGCGCGCCGGGGTTCTCAAAGCTCATGTCGCGGATGTATTGGCCGATGAGGTTGAAGCTCGGCGGGTTGGCGCTGGCATTCGCCGTATTGTCGTCGACCATGGGAGGCAGATCCTTATCGTCCACAGGGGCGGCGCGGGACTAGCAGTTTTACCCAAGCGTCACAAGCTCAGCGCTCGCGCCAATTGGATTGATCGAGATCGATGCGGCCGGGCTCGCTCGGAAACGGCGCGGCCGCGGCGGACACGACCCGGAAGCGCTTCGCCAATTGCCTGTAGATCAGCTCCCGAGTCCACGGCAGCAACAGAAGCAGGCCAATGAAATCGGTGAAATAGCCCGGCAGGAGCAGCAACAGCCCGCCAAGTCCGATGAACATGGCGTCGCCAACCTGCCGGCCGGGCAGCTCGCCGCGACTGAGCTTGGTCTGTAGCTCGCGCAGAAGTGACACACCCTGCCAGCGGATCAGCAGCGAACCGATCACCGCCGTGAGCAGAACCCCCAGCAACGTCGGCACGACCCCGATCGCCCGGCCGATGACGATGAACAGCGCGATCTCGATCAGCGGCACGATGAGGAATGTGAGGAACACCAGCCGGCCGAACATGAGGCGTCTCCAGAACCCTTTTGCCGCGCCGGCTCCACCATTCGTGAACTGGTTTCGAGGTACCGCATTGCCTATATAGGGACGAGGCGCCGCCCGCGACCAGATGCGCCCTCCGATTCTCGAGACGAAGGTGCCAGACCATGGATGAGTTTTTCGATATTCCGACGGTCATCGTCATCGTGGTCGCGATCTTTGTGCTGTTCCGGCTGCGTTCGGTGCTGGGTACCCGCACCGGCAATGAGCGCTCGCCACTGCAGCGCGCCCAGCAGCAACAGGCGCAGAAGCCGGTGCCGAAACCCGCCAATGACGAGAAGCCGGCCCTGCCCCGACCGGTGACCTCCGAGGCGCCGGTGCTCGATGCCGACCGCCGGGCGTTGAAGATCGGCGCCGAGATCGACCAGCTGAGCCATGGCGACGGCCATGTGGCGACCGGCCTCAAGGCGATCGCCGATGCTGACCCGACTTTCTCGCCAAAACTCTTCCTCGAGGGCGCCAAGCAGGCCTACGAGATGATCGTCACGGCGTTTGCCACCGGCGACCGCAAGACACTGAAGAATCTGCTCGAAAAGGACGTCTATGACGGCTTCGAGAAGGCCATCGCCGACCGCGAAGCCGCTGCCAAGACGATCGACTTTACCTTCGTCGGTCTCCCCAAGATCGAAATTTCCGAGGCCGAGATCGACCGCCGCGACGCGCGCCTGGCGGTGAAATTCAACGCCGAAGTGGTGCAGGCCATCAAGGACAAGGACGGCACGATCATCGAAGGCGACGCCGTTGCGGTGCAGCAGATCGCCGACGAATGGACCTTTGCCCGCAGCCCGAAATCGCGTGATCCCAACTGGAAGCTGGTTGCAACCAACCAGCTCTCCTGAGGGCCGGAGCGGCCATGAGCAGCCGGGGCGGATCGCAGAAACCGCCCATTCCCGATTTTCATCTGTGGCAGGACGTGATCGAGACCGTGCTGCCGCTCAGGCCGCGCCGCCGCACCCGCATCAGCGCGCCGTTGCCGCTGCCACCGGCCGAAATGCCAGCGCCAAAGCGTCCCACCATCATTGCTATGCCGCCATACCAACCAGATAACACGCCCGGCCGGACGGCGGTTGGCGTGATCGAGCCGCGGCTCAGGCAAAAACTCGGGCGCGGTCAGGTGGCGATCGACGGCACGCTCGATCTGCACGGCATGCGGCAGGACGAAGCCTTTCTGTCGCTGATCCGCTACGTGCGCGCCCGCTCGGCGCGCGGCGACCGCACGATCCTCGTCATCACCGGCAAGGGGCTCAAGAAGGTCAACGGCGATCCGACCACGATCGTCGAGCGCGGCGTGCTCCGCACCATGCTGCCGATCTGGCTGCAGTCGCCGGAGCTCAAGCCGCTGGTCGCCGGCTGGGACCAGTCGGCGCAGGGCCATGGCGGCGAGGGCGCCTGGTACGTGCGGCTGAAGCGCCAGGAGCGCGCATGACCCCGCTCGGCGCAAAAATGCGGGAACTGCGCGAGGCGCGGGGCGTGACGCTGAAGCAGATGGCGGCAGCGCTCAGCGTGTCGAGCGCCTATCTCAGCGCGCTCGAGCACGGCAAGCGCGGCAAGCCGACCTGGATTCTGCTGCAGCGGATCATCCATTATTTCAACGTCATCTGGGACGAGGCCGAAGAGCTGCAGCGCCTCGCCGAGATTTCCGATCCCAAGGTGACGATCGACACCGGCGGCCTCGCCCCGGAGGCGACGGAGCTGGCCAACCGGCTGGCGCGGGATATTTCGCGGCTGTCGCCGGAGGATCTGACGGCGCTCCAAGCCGAGCTGATCAAGCGCGCAAAATAGAGGCAGCCGGGTGCTATGGCGGCATAGTACGCGGGGTCATCGGTGCCGTTCGCATTAAGTCATTACATTGCGCGATATGTTATTTATATAGCGCTTAAATAACATGAATAGAGGCCGTGACATGACTAGCCCGAATGAGCCCGTCGCCCAAACCAAATCCGAAGCCGAGATGCGCCGGATGGCGAATTTTGCAGCGATCCTGGCGCTCGTCGCCGTCGCCGTGTGCGTCGCCTCGGCGGTGACCGCGATCGATGTCGGCTCGTTGACCGGGAATTTCTCCCCCATTTTGCTGGTCCAGCGCGTGGTGCCGGTCGTGCCGGTGATCTTCTATTTGTTCGCGGCGCTGTCGGCTCGCGCCATCCTCGACCGGATCAGCGAGGGGCAGTTCTTCTCTGCCCGCAACATCTCGGGCCTCGCCGAACTGGGGAGCCGCGTGGTCTGGGGCGCCGGCGTCGCGATCTTCCTCGCCCCGGCAATCCTCGACTGGAGCAACGGCGTTGCCGGCTATCGCGTCGACTTCCGCCCCGAGCCGCTGGTCATCGGCACCATCGGCCTTTGCCTGATGGTGCTCGGCCGCCTGCTGCTGCGGGCGCAGGACCTCGAGGCCGAGTTGGAAGCGATCGTCTGATGCCCATCGTCATGACGCTCGACGTGATGCTGGCGCGCCGCAAGATGAAGGGCAAGGATCTGGCCGAACACATCGGCATCTCCGAGACGCAGCTGAGCCTGCTGCGCTCGGGCAAGGTCAAGGGCATGCGGTTTTCGACGCTGGCGAAACTGTGCGCCGTGCTCGAGTGCACGCCGGGGGACCTGATGGAGTACGCGTTCGCTGAGAGCGATCTGACGGCGGAGGGTGAACTGGGCACCTTCTCTCCTTGAGGGAGAAGGTGGCGCGCAGCGCCGGATGAGGGGTTGGCTCAGTCACCGCGGATGTGGCGGCAACCCCGTCGCCTCCGGCGACACCTTCCCCTGTGAACGGGGGAAGGAGCCGACTGCCGGCAAAGCGAAGGGCGGCACGCTTGCGCGCACCGCCCTTCAGTATAGAACGCGAGTCTACCGTTACAGCACGAACCGGCTGAGGTCGGTGTCTTCGGCCATCTTGCCGACCTTGTCGGCGACATAGGCGGCGTCGATGCGGATGGTTTCGCCATTCTTGTCGGGGGCATCGAAGCTCAGGGTTTCGACGAGGCGCTCCATGATCGTCTGGAGGCGCCGGGCGCCGATGTTCTCGACGGTCGAGTTGACCTTCACGGCGGCGTCGGCGATCGCCTCGATACCCTCCTTGGTGAACTCCAGCGTCAACCCCTCGGTCGCCATCAACGCCACGTACTGCTTGATCAGCGAGGCGTCGGTGTCGCTGAGGATGCCGATGAGGTCGGCCTTGGTCAGCGCCTTGAGCTCGACGCGGATCGGCAGGCGGCCCTGCAGTTCCGGCAACAAGTCCGAGGGCTTCGACACGTGGAACGCGCCCGAGGCGATGAAGAGGATGTGGTCGGTCTTGACCGGCCCATACTTCGTCGAGACGGTCGTGCCTTCGATCAGCGGCAGCAGGTCGCGCTGCACGCCTTCGCGGCTCGGGCCCGAATAGTGTCCACCCGAGGCGACCTTGTCGATCTCGTCGATGAAGACGATGCCGTGGTTCTCGGTGAGCTCGACGGCTTCGCGCGTCAGCTGGTCCTGGTCGAGCAGCTTGTCGGCCTCGTCGGCCATCAACAGCGCATGGCTGTCCTTGACCTTGACCTTGCGCTTGGCGTTCTTGCCGCCGCCCATCGCCTTGCCGATCATCTCCTGGATGTTGATAACGCTGCCTGGCTGGCCGGGGATGTCGAACATGCCCTGCGGACCGGTGCTGTTGGAAAGCTCGATCTCGATGTCGCGGTCGTCGAGCTCGCCGGAGCGGAGCTTCTTGCGGAACGAGTCACGCGTCGCGGTGCCGGCGCTGGCGCCGACCAAAGCGTCGAGCACGCGCTCTTCGGCCTTGTCATGCGCCTGCTGCTTGACGTCCTCGCGGCGGATGTCGCGCAGCACTGAAATGCCATTCTCGACCAAGTCGCGGATCATCTGCTCGACGTCACGGCCGACATAGCCGACCTCGGTGAACTTGGTCGCCTCAACCTTGATGAACGGCGCCTGGGCCAGCTTCGCCAGCCGGCGCGAAATCTCGGTCTTGCCGACGCCGGTCGGCCCGATCATCAGGATGTTCTTGGG
>CAZNAE010000108.1:0-11393 GCA_964570695.1 uncultured Devosia sp. | reverse complement strand
ACCACGCCTTCCATCATCGAGGTGATCTGGTAGGCGGTCATCGGGTCGAGCACCTGCTCGCGATTGTCGATGATCAGCGGCTCGTTCTGGTGCGTCCACGAGGTCGCCACGCACCCGTCGCAGACCCGGTCGTCGTGCTTGTAGATGGTCTTGCCGTAGCGATCCTGGATGCGGTCGATCAGCGTCGGTACAATCTTGCGGCCGCCATTGGCAATGGTCGCATAGGCCGCCGTCATCTTCATGTCGGTGGTTTCGCCGGCCCCGAGCGCCATTGCCAGCACCGGCGATAGATTGTCGTAGATGCCGAACATTTTTGCGTAATCGACGATCAGTGGCATGCCGATGTCCTGCGCCAGCCGCACCGTCATGACATTACGGCTGAGCTCGATGCCGCGTCGCAGCGTCTGCGGGCCGCGGAAGTCCTTCTCGAAATTGTCAGGCTTCCACACCGAGCCGTCGGAATTGACGATCTCGATCGGCGCATCGAGCACGACCGACGCTGGCGTGTAGCCATTGTCGAGCGCCGCCGAATAAACGATCGGCTTGAATGACGACCCTGGCTGCCTGAGCGCCTGCGTCGCGCGGTTGAACTCGGATTCGGCATAGGAGAAGCCGCCGACCATCGCGAGGACGCGGCCGGTGCGCGGGTCCATGGCGATGATCGCGCCCTCGATCTCAGGCACCTGCTCGATCTGGTAGCTGCCCGCCTTGCCGCTGACCGGCGAGACATAGACGACATCGCCCGCCTTAAGCGTCGTGAACTTCTTCCCCACCCATTTGGTGTCGGCGGCAGCAAGCGTGCCCGTGGCGCGGTCGGCCAGCAGGTTGCCCTCGACGTCGTTGTCGGGACGCAGCCCGATCTGCGCACTGGTGCCGTTGATCGAGAGGATCACCGCCAGCGTCCATTCCGGCACGTCGCTTAGCGGTTTGATCGCCGCGACCGCCGGCCCCCAGTCGCCACTGGTGATATCGACGGTCGCCACCGGACCGCGGAATCCCGTTCCGTGGTCGTAGCTCGTGAGCCCATCCATCAGCGCCTTGCGGGCATAGTCCTGCAGTTTCGGGTCGAGCGTTGTGCGCACCGACAGCCCGCCGCCATAGAGCTGGTCCTCGCCGTAAAGCGTCGACAGCTGCCGGCGCACTTCCTCGGTAAAATATTCGGCCGAATAGACCTGGCTGCCCGAGGCACGCGGCGTGACGCTCAGCGCTTCCGCCTCGGCCGCATCGTGCTCCTGCTGCGTGATGTAGCCATTGGCCAGCATCTGATCGAGCACGTAGTTGCGCCGGTCGATGGCGGCCTGCGGATGCTTGAACGGCTGATAGTTGTTCGGCCCCTTTGGCAGCCCGGCGATGTAGGCCATCTGGCTCAAATCGAGCTGATACAGCGCCTTGTCGAAATAGTTGAGCGCCGCGGCCGCCACCCCGTATGAGTTCAGCCCGAGGAAAATTTCGTTGAGGTAGAGCTCGAGGATCTTGTCCTTCGAGAACGTCGAGTCGATGCGGATCGCGAGGATCGCTTCCTGGATCTTGCGGTCCCAGGTCTGCTCGGAGTTGAGCAGGAAGTTCTTGGCCACCTGCTGGGTGATGGTCGAGCCGCCGCCCTGGATCGAATCGTCGCCATTGGCGCGGGCCAGGAGGTTATCGCGCAGGGCGCGGATCACGCCGTCGATCGAAATACCGTGGTGGCTGTAGAAGTCCTTGTCCTCGGCCGAGATGAAGGCGTGGATCAGTTGCGGCGGGATGGTCTCGATCGGCTGGAACAGCCGGCGCTCGCGCGCATATTCGGCGAGCAGCGTGCCGTCCGCCGCATGCACGCGCGTCGTCACCGGCGGCTGGTAGTCCTTGAGTACGGTATAGTCGGGCAGGCCGGCGGCGACCTGGTTCAGGTACACCGCGCCCACGGCTAGGCCCGCCAGCGCGCAAAACACGCCGAAGCCGAACAGCCAGCCCAGAATTCGGAACATCAAAACCCCGGCGAATCGCCCGCGCGGCGCGGGAGGCGCGCCGGAGAAGGCTTTGGAATCATATCAGAGAAGGGCGGAAATATGGACAGGAGGTCCGCTCTCGCTGGGTTGTGAGCCGCCGATAGCGGATCGTTGCCGCGAAGTCACGCTCGACGGACGAAGCAAGTTTCATGGGCCGGTCTTGAGATCGGCGAAATAGCCGTCGACCCCCTTGGCGATGGCGTCGACCATCTTGTTGCGCCAGTCGGCGTCCTCGAGATTGGCGATGTCGCTGGCATTGCTGAGGAAACCAAGCTCGATCAGCATCGAGGGCACGTCTGGTGCCTGCAGCACGAAGAAATCCGCCTGCCGCACCGGAAAGCGCCTGAGCGCCACCGTCGGCTCCATGGCTTTGACGATGTCCTCCGCCGCCAGATACGCCTGCTGCCGCACCTGCCGGCGCATCAGGTCGACGAGGACCGAGACAACCGCCGGCTTCACATCCGGCTGCACATAGCCGGCGACGATGCTCTCGCGGTTCTCGCCGGCTGCCAGCACGGCGTCGAGCACGTCGGTCGCCTTCTCATCGCGCGTGTAGATGCTGGCGCCGCGGATGTCGGGCTGCTGGAAGGTGTCGGCGTGAAGCGAGATCATCAAATCCGCCTTGTTCTTGCGCGCCAGGTCGACCCGCTCGTTGAGCGTCAGATAGCTGTCGTCGTCGCGCGTCAGCGCCACGTCGAAATGCCCGGATTTGACCAACAGGTCGCGCAGCTGCAGCGCGAAGGCGAGCGTGATGTCCTTCTCGTGAATGCCGTTGGGCGTGCTCGCGCCATTGTCGATGCCGCCATGCCCCGGATCGAGGACGATCAGCGGCCGGCTGCCATCGGCCGGCGCCACCTCGGCGACCGGGGCGCTGCTCGGGGCCGCCGGTTCCGCGCTGGGCTCGGCACTCGGCTCCGCGACAGCCGATGCTTCCTCGCTCGACGGCACCGCGGCCTGCCGCTCGCTGCTGGCGATGGAATTGGCGAGATCGGCGGCCGCCCGCGCGCTGAAGTCGAGGTCCGTCGTCGGGATCAGGTCGACCACCAGCCGCGCCGGCTGATCGTCGATGGGGTCCAGCACATAGGCCTGCTGCACGACCGCTGGCCTCGACAGTGTCAGTTCGATCCGCGCCCGGCCGTCCTCCGCCATCTGCGTGGTGAAGCTCGTGACGATGCCGCTGCCCGCGACAGGCTGGGGCTGGTCGATCTTGACACTCGCCGATTTCACATCGACCGCGATCCGCTCCGGATCGGCCAGCGAGACGGTCGCGAACTCGGTCGTCGCCGAGAGATCGACGATCAATCGCGCCCGGTCGGCCGTCGTGCTGACGCGAGCAGCCAGCACGTCCGGCAGCGCCGCCTGCGCATAGGCGGCGGCACCGGTCAGCAGCAGGATGAGGGCGGCAATGAGGGCACGCGCCGCGCAACGGGCGCGTGCGGACACCCCGGAATTGAACAAGAAGGCAGCGCTCCCCATATCGGCTCAGGCAGGTAGACCCCAGTCTTTAGGCGATTCTGCGGCGCAGACGACCAAAGACCGCCGGCAAAAGCGGCTTAACCTCATGGTTTCGTTATCGCGGGAGTTTTCGGTTGCCAATCGGCGGCAAGGGTCATACACGCTGAAGCTGAGGCGGGCTGTCGCCTTTTGACGGGATGACCGCGGCTTGGCCGCGCCCGGAAAGTGTGGTGGCAGAGGGAGTTGCGGCTGTACGCCGAAGTCCCGGATGCGGCACATTCGACCGCCTCGACAAGTTTTCGGTCCCCTCGGGGCCGAGCGGCCCGCCGGGTTCCGGCGGCCACATAGGAAGAGGTCGGATGACCACTGGGTCGACAAAACCTGACGCAACACCGCTTTTCGGTTGCGCTTTTGTCATTGCTCGCCCGCCGGTCGCCAGCCTCCGAAACCACAGCGGTGTCGCTTTCGGCACCTCCCTCAAACCTTTGGCCGCGCCTGGCGCCACGCAGAGGAGCCCGGCTCGCCGGGTCCGGAGTGTGGGCGCGCGACGGCCTGGAGTAAGTTCTAATGGCTACCAAAAGAATGCTGGTGGATGGCACCCACCCGGAAGAAACACGGATCGTCGTCACTAACGGAAACCGCCTCGAAGAATTCGATTTCGAGTCCCAGAGTCGGCGCCAGCTTCGCGGCAACATCTACCTCGCCAAGGTCACCCGCGTAGAGCCTTCGCTGCAGGCCGCCTTCATCGAATATGGCGGCAACCGCCACGGCTTCCTCGCCTTCAGCGAAATCCATCCCGACTACTACCAGATCCCAGTGGCCGACCGCGAAGCGCTGATGCGCGACGAGGAAGCGGCCGAGGCCGAGCACAATGACGCCGAACACGCCGACGTCGCCGAGCAGACCGCCTCTGCCCCGACCGAAGCCGACGCCGAAGCCGACCCGCAGTCGACCGATAGCGACGACGACGAGCCCAGCCATATCGAGCAGGCGCCGGCCAACGCCGAGCCGGTCGAGAGCGTCGGCGGCAGCGATGCCATGGAAGACGTGCAGGAGCGCCGTCAGCGCCCGCCGCGCCGCCACCAGTACAAGATCCAGGAAGTGATCAAGCGTCGGCAGGTGATGCTGGTGCAGGTCGTCAAGGAAGAACGCGGCAACAAGGGCGCGGCTCTCACCACCTACCTCTCGCTCGCCGGCCGCTATTCCGTGCTGATGCCCAACACCGCCCGGGGCGGCGGCATCTCGCGCAAGATCACCAACGCTGCCGACCGCAAGCGCCTGAAGGACATCGTCGGCGACCTCGAAGTGCCGCAGGGCCAGGGGATTATTCTCCGCACCGCCGGTGCCTCGCGCACCAAGGCCGAGGTCAAACGCGACTTCGAATATCTGCAGCGGCTCTGGGAGAGCGTCCGCACGCTCACCCTCAAATCGACCGCTCCCTGCCTCGTCTACGAGGAAGGCTCGCTGATCAAGCGCACCATCCGTGACCTCTATTCCAAGGACATCGACGAGCTCTGGGTCGCCGGCGACGACGCCTACCGCGAAGCCAAGGACTTCATGCGGATGATCATGCCGAGCCACGCCAAGAACGTGCAGGTGTACAAAGACGATCAGCCGCTGTTCTCGAAATTCAACGTCGAGGGCCAGCTCGACCAGATGTTCTCGCCGCAGGTGACCCTCCCTTCCGGCGGCTATCTGGTGATCAACCCGACGGAAGCGCTGGTCTCGATCGACGTCAACTCGGGGCGTTCCACCAAGGAGCACAATATCGAGGACACGGCGCTGCAGACCAACCTCGAGGCCGCCGAGGAAGTGTCCCGGCAGCTTCGCCTGCGCGACCTTGCCGGCCTCATCGTCATCGACTTCATCGACATGATCGAGAACCGCTCGAACCGAGCGGTCGAGCGCAAGCTCAAGGATTCGCTGAAGAACGACCGCGCTCGCATCCAGGTCGGCCGC
Organism: uncultured Devosia sp.; assembly: GCA_964570695.1. Lineage (GTDB taxonomy): Bacteria > Pseudomonadota > Alphaproteobacteria > Rhizobiales > Devosiaceae > Devosia_A. Next base: position 5,994 of record CAZNAE010000108.1, on the reverse strand, counting down.
ATCAGCCATTTCGGCCTGATGGAGATGAGCCGCCAGCGCATCCGCTTCGGCGTCGTCGAAAGCTCGACCCACAAATGCCCGACCTGCAACGGCACCGGTCTCGTCCGCTCGGTCGAGAGCGTCGCGCTGATGGTCATGCGCAACGTCGAAGACCACGTGATGAAGAAGCCGGGCCAGTCGATCAACGTCCGCGTGCCGGTCGATGTCGCGCTCTACATCCTCAATTCGAAGCGCGGCACCCTGTCGACGCTCGAGCTCAAGCATTCGCTGTCGATCAACCTCGTCGCCGACGACCATGTCGGCCCGCAGCATTACGTCATCGAAAAGGGCGAGCCGCGCATCAACACCGGCGACCTGCCGCCGCCGGCCGCCCATATCCGCGTCGACACCCAGGCGATCGATGCCGATGACGCCGCGCTCGACGATGTGGTCGAGGACGAAGAGGAAGAAGTCGCGCAGGTCGAGAGCGGCGAGGCCGCCCCGCAGGCCCGCACGGATGAAAATGGCGACCGTTCCGGCCGCAGGCGGCGCCGTCGCGGTGGCCGCAACCGCGACGAACGCGCGGCCGGCGAGCCGCGGCTCGACCGCGCCCCGCAGCCGCAGACCGCCGCGCCCTCCCCCGACGCCGACGAGCCCGAAGGCGACGAGGCCGAGGGTGACGAGCCGGTTGAGACCAATGGCCAGCAGGCCAATGGGCCGCGCGACGAAAACGGCGAACCGCGCCGTCGCCGCCGCCGTGGCCGCCGCGGCGGTCGTCGCAACCGCAAGCCGGGCGAAGAGAACGGCAACGGCGCCGAGGCTCCGGTCGAGGGCGTCGCCGCGATGAGCACAGAAGGTACCGAGCGCGTCGCTGCTGCCGTCTTGGCACAGGATGCCATCGCCGCCGATGCCGGCATCACGCCGGACATCAGCGTTGTTGCGCCCGACGAAGCTCCCGCCGAAAAGCCCAAGCGCGCGCGTCGCAGCCGCAAATCGGCCGATGCCGACGCGACAGTGCAGGATGCCGTCCCCGAGACCGCCGAGGCCACCGAGGCCGAGGCTCCGGCCCGTCCGAAGAGCCGTTCGCGCAAACCCAAGGCCGCGCCGCCGACCGAAGCCGAGGCCATCGCTTCGGCGGAAGCCATCGCCCTGACCCCGGCCGAGCCGGTGCACGAGCCGGTCGCCGTCGCCGAGCCGCCGCGGCGCGCCCGCAAGGAGCTGCCGCCCGACGAGATCGTGGTCAGCTCCACCAGCGCGACCACCGAAGACGCCAAGCCCAAAAAGGCTGGCTGGTGGCAACGCGGCTTCTTCGGCAGCTAAAATTCAAAGGGCGGCTCTCGGGCCGCCCTTTCGTTTTGCTCGTTACCCGCAGTCAGTCCCGGACTCCCGACTGCACACGCGCGCTGCAAATTGCGCTAATATCCCCCAATGTCCCGCACCGAACGCCTGCTCGACCTGCTGCAAATCCTGCGCCGCCATCGGGCGCCGATGACTGGCGGGGCGCTGGCGAGTGAACTCGGCATTTCGATCCGCACGCTCTACCGCGATATCGCGACGTTGCAGGGCCAGGGCGCCGAGATCGAGGGCGAACCCGGGCTCGGTTATGTGCTCCGCCCCGGCTTCATGCTGCCGCCGCTGATGTTTTCGAGTGACGAGCTCGAGGCGCTCGTCCTCGGCGCCAGCTGGGTGGGCCGGCAGATCTACGATAGCCGGTTGAGCGCCGCGGCATCCAACGCCCTCAGCAAGATCGCCGCCGTCCTGCCACCGGACCTCCGCCAGCAGATCGACGCCGCCGCCACCATCGTCGTCAGTTCACGCCGTCCGCCCGCGCCGACCCAGATCGACGCGGCGCTGCTGCGCGATGCGATCCGCAAGGAAATCAAGCTTCGTATCGGCTATCGCGACGATGCCGGACGCGAGACCGAGCGCGTCATTTGGCCGTTCCTCATCGGCTTTTTCGAGCAGCACAAGGTGGTGAGCGCCTGGTGCGAATTGCGCAACGACTACCGTCACTTTCGCCTCGACCGGATTGCCACCGCTGCGCCCACTGGCGACCGCCTGCCGCGCCGGCGCAACGCCCTGCTCAAGGAGTGGCGCGAGAAGATGGATATCCCTGCTACTGCCAGAAACTGACAGCAGGTCGGCGCATCTTTCCTCCATCAGATCACCGATGGAGAAACGCCATGCGCACCCTCAATTACCTGCTGCTCGCCGTCCGCAATCCTGCTGAAAGCGCCAAGCTTTACACAAAACTGCTCGGCTGCGAGCCGGTCGAAAACTCGCCCACCTTCGTCCTCTACGTCCTGCCGAACGGCATCAAGATCGGCCTCTGGATCAGCGGCGAGATCGAACCTGCCCCCAAGCCCGCAGGTGGCATCGAAATCTCCTTCACCGAAGAGAACGACGACGCGGTTCGCGCCACTTACCGCGAATGGAGCCAGCTCGGTGTCAAGATCGTGCAGGAGCCGACCAGGATGGATTTCGGTTTCACCTTCGTTGCCGAGGATCCCGACGGCCACCGCCTCCGGCCGTTCGCGCTCGCCGACGACCCGCGCTAACGCGGCAAAAACTTCGCCAGCTTCTCCAGCGCCCGTTCCATCGTCTCCTTGCTTCCCGCATAGGAGAACCGCACGAAGCGCCCGCCATTGACACGGTCGAAATCGACGCCGGGGGTTGCGGCCACGCCCGCGACCTCCAGCATCTGCCGGCAGAACGCCAGCGAGTCATTGGAAAAGCGCGACACGTCGGCATAGGCGTAGAACGCCCCTTCACTCTCGTCGACCGGCATGCCGAGGCGGCGCAGCCCCTCGGTCAGCAGCGGCCGGTTGGCGGCGTAGTGCGCCTTCTGTTCCTCGGAATAATCGCGTTCGCCAAGGGCGGCCGTTGCCGCGATCTGGCTCAGCGTCGGCGCCGCGATGAACATGTTCTGCTGCAGGATTTGCGTCCGCCGCAGCACGTCGTCCGGCAGCACCATCCAGCCGATGCGCCAGCCGGTCATGCAGTAATATTTGCTGAAGCTGTTGATAACGATCGCGTCGCGGGTGAACTCCAGTGCGCTGATCGATGGCCCGCGATAATCGAGCCCGTGATAGATTTCGTCCGAGATCAGCCGCACCCCGAGCCGCTTGCACGCCACCACGATCTCCCCGAGCTCAGCCCGCGTCACCGCCGCCCCGGTCGGATTGGCCGGCGACGCGAACAGCAGCCCGTCGAACTTTTCCCGCGCATACGCGGCCTCGATGTCCGCCGCCGACAAATGCCACCCCTCGCCCGCTGTGATCGGGATTTCCACCGCCTCGTAGCCGAGCCCGAGCAGTGTATTGAGGTAAGCCGGATAGCCCGGCCGCGTCACCGCGATCTTCGGCGGCGTGGCGAAGCCGCCGGCGAACGCCAGGATGAAGGCCGACGACGAGCCCATTGTCGCAACGATGGAGTCCGGCGCGACTGTCACCCGGTGCTGCTCGGCATAGTATCGCGCCAGCGCTTCGCGCAGCTTCGGCTGGCCGGCAAAATGTGTGTAAAGCTGCGGTCCGTCGAGCGCCGCCCGCACCGCCTCCATCACCTTCGGCGCCGGGGAGACCGCAGGCTGGCCCTGCTCGAGAAAGCTGATGTCACGCCCATCGGCCTCGAGCTGCCGCGCCAGGGCGTTGATCTCAAGCCCATGGAACGGCTCGATGCCGCTTGCGCTGATCGCCGTCATAACTTCGTCGCCTTCCACCCGGATGAAGCCCTCGCGTAGCGCTCCGTGCTTGATCTCTCAACAGAAATTGATTTCAACATCTGCGGCGCGCCAAACGTCTCAATGCTAGCGTCGCCTCGTCCGGGTCTGGAGCCGCCATGTCGCGTCTGAGCTTTGCGCTTGTCATTCTCGTCGGCATCCTGGCCGGCGGCCTTGGCGTCTCGCTGCTCCGCCCGCAGTCGACGCTGGATGACACGCAGGTGCGCGGCATCATCACCGACATGCTCAAGCAGAAGCCGGCTGAGACGGCCTCGCTCGATACCGCCAAGGTCAACACGCTCATCGAGAACTACCTGATGAGCGACCCCACCATCCTGCAGCGGATGACTGACCGGCAGGCCGAGATCAAGCAGGTCGCCGACCGCAAGGCGCAGAAAGCCCTGCTCGACGCCCATGCCGCCGAAATCTACCAGGCCAAGGACAACGTCGTCCTCGGTAACCCCAAGGGCGACGTCACACTGGTCGAGATGTTCGACTACAACTGCTCGTACTGTCGCGGTGCCCTGCCCGATCTGGCCTCACTGATGGCGGACGATCCCAACCTCAAGGTGATCCTCAAGCAGTTCCCGATCCTGACTTCCGGCTCTATCGACGCCGCCAAGGTCGCCGTCCTGGTCAGCGAGGACCCCAAGATCAACTACTGGGACTTCCACCAGAAGCTCTTCGCCGCCCGCGGCGAGGTCGGCGCCGACCAGGCGCTACAGGTCGCCGAGCAGGTCGGCGGCAACCGCGTCGAGTTGATGCTTGACATGAACGGCAAGCAGCCGGCCGACGCCATCCAGGACAGCTACACCCTCGCCAAGGAACTGGGCGTCAACGGTACGCCGACCTACATCCTCGGCGATGAAATGATCCCCGGCGCCATGGGCATCGACCAGCTGAAGCAGAAGATCGCCAACCTCCGCGCCTGCGGCTCCACCGAATGCCCGGCCGCCGGCACCGTCAGCCCCCCGGCCGGCTGATTCTGGTGCAATTTCCTTAGGCCCGCTTGCGCCCGCGGCCGGAGGCGGGCACAACGCCAAAATCATGCCCAAGCGTATCCTCGTCCTCAACGGCCCCAATCTCAACATGCTGGGCATCCGCGAGCCCAAGACCTATGGCTCGCAGACCCTCGCCGACATCGAGGCGATGTGCAAAGCCGAGGGCAAGCGCCTCAAGCTGACCGTCGAGTGCAAGCAGTCCAACCGCGAGGGCGAGCTTTGCGAGTGGATTCAGGCCGCCTACGGCAAAGTGGACGGCATCGTCATCAATCCGGCCGGCTATTCGCACACCTCGGTGGCGATCCGCGACGCCCTCAGCGCCGTCGCCATCCCGACCATCGAGGTGCATCTGAGCAATATCCATGCCCGGGAGGAATTCCGCCACTTTTCCTATGTCTCTGCGGTGGCGGTCGGGGTGATTTGCGGCCTCGGCGCGGCCGGGTATAGGCTGGCGCTCGAGGCTCTTGCGGAGCGGCTCTCGGCGTGACGACCGGCCCGAAAAAAGAACAATTGCCCAAGGGAGGCAAACCGATGACGAAAGACGCCGCCACGGATCAGGAACTGATCCGCGCGATCGCCGAGCTGTTGAACGAACAGAACCTCGCCGAGATCGAGATCGAGCGTGAAGATCTGCGGGTTCGCGTCACCCGCTCCTATGCATCGAGCGGCGTGCAGCAGATGATGGTCCCGGCGCCTCAGATGGCTGCGCCCGCCCCGCCCGCCCCGACCGCCGCGCAGGGCTCCGCCGCCGCCAAGACCGCCGCCGACGACCTCGCCTCCAATCCAAACGCCCTGACCTCGCCGATGGTCGGCACCGCTTACCTCTCGCCCGAGCCCGACAAGCCGGCCTTCGTCGCTATCGGTACGCGGGTCTCCGAGGGGCAGACCATCCTCATCATCGAGGCGATGAAGACGATGAATCAGATCCCGGCCCACAAATCGGGCGTGGTGTCGCGCATTCTCGTCACTGACGCCGCACCCGTCGAATATGGCCAGCCGCTGGCGGTCATCGACTGATGTTCCAAAAAGTCCTCATCGCCAACCGGGGCGAGATCGCACTGCGCGTGCTGCGCGCGTGCAAGGAAATGGGCATTTCGACCGTCGCCGTCTATTCGACCGCCGATCGCAACGCCATGCATGTGCGGATGGCCGACGAGAGCGTCTGCATCGGCCCGCCCCCGGCCAAGGACTCCTACCTCAACATCCCCTCGATCCTCGCCGCCTGCGAGATCACCGGCGCCGACGCCGTGCATCCGGGCTACGGCTTCCTCAGCGAGAACGCCCGCTTCGCCCGCA
>CAZNAE010000107.1:0-11514 GCA_964570695.1 uncultured Devosia sp. | reverse complement strand
TCCGGCCTCACCGTCGCCGAGCATTTCCGCGACCAGGGTCAGGACGTGCTGTTCTTCATCGACAACATCTTCCGCTTCACCCAGGCGGGCGCCGAAATGTCGGCGCTGCTCGGCCGTATTCCGTCGGCAGTGGGCTACCAGCCGACGCTGGCGACCGACATGGGTGCGCTGCAGGAGCGCATCACCACCACCAACAAGGGTTCGATCACCTCGGTGCAGGCCATCTACGTGCCCGCCGACGACCTGACCGACCCGGCGCCGGCAACTTCGTTCGCCCACCTCGATTCGACGACGACGCTCAACCGCGCCATCTCGGAAAAAGGCATCTACCCGGCGGTGGACCCGCTCGACTCGACCTCGCGCATGCTGAGTGCTGCGATCGTCGGTGAAGAGCACTACAACACCGCCAACCGCGTGCAGGAAATCCTCCAGCGCTACAAGGCGCTGCAGGACATCATCGCGATCTTGGGCATGGACGAGCTCAGCGAAGAGGACAAGCTCACCGTGGCGCGCGCCCGCAAGATCGAGCGCTTCATGAGCCAGCCGTTCTTCGTCGCCGAAGCCTTCACGGGCACGCCGGGCATCTTCGTCGCGCTCGAAGACACCATCAAGGGCTTCAAAGGTCTGGTGAACGGCGACTACGATCACCTGCCTGAAGCGGCGTTCTACATGGTCGGCACCATCGATGATGCCGTGAAGAAGGCGCAGAAGCTGGCTCAGGCGGCCTAAGCTTTCGACAGTACTCCGGGCTCGCCGCTGGCGGGTCTAAATGTCTCAGGGACCTGAACCATGGCCGACGGCGTCAAGATCGAGATCGTCTCTCCGGAAAAGCTCGTCCTCTCGCAACAGGCGCTGTCGGTGACGGTACCGGGCACCGAGGGCTATTTCACCGTCATGGGCGAACACGCCCCGCTGATGTCGACGCTGAAGCCTGGCTTCATCACGGTCACCGACATGAGCAATATCGCCCATGTCTTCTACGTCCGCGGCGGCTTTGCCGACGTGGCGCCGACCGGCCTCACGATCCTCGCTGAGGAAGCCCGCCCGGTGGCGGACTTCAACCGCACTGAGATCGAGGCACTGATCGCCTCCGGCATGACCGCGCTGCAGGCGGCGACGACGGCGGCCGAGCAGGATCGCCTGCAGAACGAACTCGACGCCTGGCGCAACCTGCTGATCGATGCGTCGGCGACGCGCGAAACCGTCCACTAGGCGCGGCTGCTTTACCCCCGATTAACGCTAAGCGGGTATTCCTGTTCTCGGGAATGCACTCGACTGCCTGGGCGGACGGCCATAATGGGGTCGTCATAGCTGTCGCGGGGTCATTTCCCCCACCAGCCCGGCTCGAGTGCGACCCCGCCATTGACGCGGCGCGGGCGTCTCAGGGGTCGGAGAACTTTCTAAATGAGCAGCGTCATGTCGGGTGCAGCCGGCAAAGCGACGACGGGGGGACGCGGGTTCTCCATGCGGTTCAGCACAATTTCACTGGTCTTGTCGGGGGTTGTCCTGGCGGTTGGTCTCGCCATCGCCGGCAGCAGCCTGTGGGTGTCGCAGGACTTCAAGGCAAGCAGCGCCGATTCGGCGACGCTGATGTCGTCGATGCGCAACCAGGTGACGGCGGACATGTACCACGACACGCTGCGTGGCGTGGTGTTCCGCGCCATGTATGCGGCGCTCAACAGCGACGCCGCGATGGTCAAGAGCGCCCAGGACGAGCTCAAGGAATATAGCGGCGACTTCAGGGCCGCGATCGACGCGCAGAAGCCGCTCAATTTGCCGCCGGAAGTCCGTACCGCCCTCAACGGCCTCAACGCGCCGCTCGACGACTACATCGCGGCGGCCGGAACGGTTGTCGATAAAGCCGTCGCCGGCGACGTCGATGGCGCCAAGGCCGCGCTTCCCGGCTTCGACGAGAAATTCAAAGCCCTCGAAGGCAAGATGGATGCCGCGAGCAACTCGATCCAGACCTACAATGATCAACTGACGACGCGGTCGATCAACGTCGCGCGCTCGGCCGACATCGCCAACTATGGCGGGCTGATCGCCATCCTGATCCTCGCTGGTGCGATGGCGATCCTCTCCCGCCGGTTCGTCGCGGCGCCGCTCGCGGCAACAACTTCGGGCCTCGCCCGGTTGGCCGACGGCGACCTCACGGTCGAGGCCGGCAAGCGCCAGCTCATCACCGAACTCGCCGAAATGGGCGAGGTCGTCGAGGTGTTCCGAGACGCGCTCAAGAGCCGCGTTGAACTCGGCAAAGTGGCCGACGCCGCGGCCGCGACCAACACCGCGCGCGTCCAGGAAACCGGTGCGCTCAACGCTGATCTCTCCGAGGTGGTCGGCGCCGCAATTCTCGGCGACTTCAAGAAGCGCGTCAGCGTCCGCTACGCCGATGCCGAACTCAACACGCTGGCGCAGAGCGTCAACAATCTGGTCGAGACGATGGACCGCGGCGTGTCGGAAACCGGCGCGGTGCTGTCGGCCCTCGCCGATGCGAACCTCACCAAGCGCATGAACGGCCAGTTTGCCGGCGCCCTGGCGCAGCTCAAGGACGACACCAACGCGGTCGGCGATAAGCTGACCCAGGTGGTGACGCAGTTGCGCGGCACATCGCGGACGCTGAAGACCGCAACCGGCGAAATCCTCGCCGGCGCCAACGACCTCAGCGAGCGGACGACCAAGCAGGCGGCGACCATCGAGGAGACGTCGGCCACCATGGAGCAGCTTGCCTCGACAGTGGCCGAGAACGCCAATCGGGCGCAGGAAGCGAGCGTCAACGCGCAGGACGTTACCAACACCGCCGAGGCCGGTGGCCGGGTGATGGTCGCGGCGACCGAGGCGATGGAGCGGATCACCGTCTCGAGCGGCAAGATCTCGAACATCATCGGGCTCATCGACGACATCGCCTTCCAGACCAACCTGCTGGCCCTCAACGCCTCTGTCGAAGCGGCGCGTGCGGGCGATGCGGGCAAGGGCTTTGCGGTGGTGGCGGTCGAAGTCCGCCGCTTGGCACAATCAGCAGCGAGCGCCTCGTCCGAGGTCAAGGCGCTGATCGAGCAATCGGGCGCGGAAGTCGCCGGCGGCTCGAAGCTCGTGGCCGAAGCGGCGCAGAAGCTAGAGGCGATGCTGACGGGCGCCCGGACCAATCTGGAGCTGCTCTCGGGCATCGCCCGCGAAAGCCGCGAGCAGGCCGCAGCGATCGAAGAGGTCAACGTCGCGGTCCGCACGCTCGACGAAATGACCCAGCACAACGCGGCGCTGGTGGAAGAGACCAATGCGGCGATCGAGCAGACGGAAGCGCAGGCCGCGGAGCTCGACAAGATCGTCGATATCTTCACGATATCGGACGTCAACGAGCGGGCGCCCAAGCCGATGCCGCGTGACGTGCGAGGCATCAAGGAACGCGTCAAGCACGCGGCCAAATCCTATCTCACCGAAGGCAACGCAGCCATCGACAAGGACTGGGCCGAATTCTGAACGAGGCCTCCGTCCGAAGCTTCAAGGGCGCCCCAGGGGCGCCCTTGGTTTTTGATACGCGGAACTTGGCCGACGCCACTGCTCGGAGTTCTGCTCGCGGATCGGGACAAGGACGTAACCGATCGTTAGCCCTACTGATCTAGTCTTGTCTGCTGCAATGTCCGGCACCGCCAGCCGGTCCGTCTGATCGGGGGGAATGGATGAAATTCATGCCGTCGCTGCGGATTTCGCAGAAGCTGCCGCTCGCACTCGTAGGTTCCGCCATCGTGGTGGGTCTGGGGGTGGGCATTGCGTCCTTCGTCATTGCCAGCGACGCGCTGGAAGCCCAGGCACGGCAGCAGCTCGACACCATCGCCTTCGAGCGCGCCAACCAGCTCAGCGTCTATATGCAGTCGGTAGAAAACGACGTCATCAGCACGGCGGGTACAGAGTATGTCGGGCAGGCGGTCGCCAATTTCGCCACCGCCTGGCAGGGCATGACCAACGTCCAGCTCAAGATGGACGCCGCGACGACGCTGCAGAAGGCATTCCTGCAGGGCGATCCGGCGACCCGCATCACGGTCGACAACACGCCCGGCGGCGTGCAAAGCGGCGTGCCGGCGGCTTACGGCTTCAACCATTCGCACTACAACCCGATCTTCCGCGAGCAGATCCAGGGGCAGGGCTATAGCGACCTCTATCTGTTCGACCTCCTCGGCAACGTCGTCTACTCGACCGACAAGCGGGACGATTTCGCCAGCAATTTCACCAAGGGGGGCGGTGGCAAGTTCGTCGATTCGGGGCTCGCGGCGGCGTATGCACAGGCGCTCGCCGGCAATTCGACGAAGGATTTCGGCTTTGCCGATTTCTCGCCCTATGCGGCCGCCGGCGGCACACCGCTGGCGTTCGTCGCGGCACCGGTGTTCGACCAGACCAAGACCAAGGTTGGCGTCATCGCGATTGCGCTCGATGCGACCCGCGTCGGCAAAGTCATCAGCTATCGGCAGGGCCTGGGCCAGACCGGCGACACGATCATCGTCGGCCTCGACGGCCTGGCGCGTTCGGATTCGAGCTTCACCAAAGACAGCGATGTCCTGCAGCCGACGATCTTCGACGACACCATCAAGGCAGCGGTGACCGGCATCCCGGGCGATACGTCGTCCAGCAATTTCCGCGGCGCGGATGTTATCGCCGCCGCAGCGCCGTCCGATGTCACCGGCAATCTGAGCTGGGCAGTTGTCGCAGTCATGGATCGGGCCGAGATCTTCGCGCCGGTCGGCGCCCTGACCACGATGATGATCGCCATCGGCGGCGGGCTGCTGGCGGTGGTGGCGCTGCTGGGCTGGCTATTCGCGCGCAGCATCAGCCGGCCGATCAGCCGGTTGACCGCCGGCATGAAGGCGCTGGCCGCCGGCGATTTGGGCGTCGAGATCAAGGGTGCCGAAAAACGCGACGAGCTGGGCGAGATGGCGCAAACCGTCGAGGTGTTCCGCGCCAATGCCCGGCAGGTCATGGAAATGTCCGACGAAGAGCGCGAGGCCAGCGAGCGTCGCCGCCAGGAGCGGGCCGAGATGATGCAGGATCTGCAGCGCTCGTTTGGCGAAGTGGTGGATGCGGCGGTCAAAGGCGACTTCTCGCGCCGCGTGAAAGCGGAGTTCCCCGAGGCCGAGCTCAACAGTCTGGCACGCAGCGTCAACAATCTGGTCGAGACCGTCGATCGTGGGCTGGGCGAAACCGGCGAGGTCCTGTCGGCACTGGCTCATACCGATCTCAGCCTGCGTGTCAGGGGCCATTACGAAGGGGCATTCGGGCAGTTGCGCGACGACACCAATGGCGTCTGCGATACGCTGAGCGACATCGTCCAGGGCCTCCGCGCCACCTCGCGCACGCTGAAGACGGCGACCGGCGAGATGCTGTCGGGCGCCAACGATCTCAGCCAGCGGACCACCAAGCAGTCCGCGACGATCGAGGAAACCTCGGCGGCGATGGAGCAGATGGCGACAACCGTGCACGACAACGCCAAGCGCGCCGCGTCGGCGAGTGCCAAGGCCCGTGCGGTGAGCCAGACGGCCACCGAAGGCGGGATCGTGATGAACAAGGCGACAGAGGCGATGGAGCGCATCACCACGTCGTCGGGCAAGATCTCCAACATCATCGGGCTGATCGACGACATCGCCTTCCAGACCAATCTTCTGGCGCTCAACGCCTCGGTCGAAGCGGCGCGCGCCGGTGAAGCCGGCAAGGGTTTTGCGGTGGTCGCAGTCGAGGTGCGGCGTCTCGCCCAGAGCGCCGCGCAGGCGTCGTCGGAAGTGAAGGGCCTGATCCAGCAATCGGGTATCGAAGTCACCGGCGGCAGCAAGCTCGTTGCCGAGGCGGCGCAGAAGCTCGTCGCCATGCTCGAGGCCGCCAAGGAATCAAGCACGCTGATCGAGGGCATCGCCGACGCCAGCCGCGAGCAGGCCTCCGCCATTGAGGAAGTGACCTCCGCGGTACGACAGCTCGACGAGATGACGCAGCACAACGCGGCACTGGTCGAAGAGACCAACGCGGCGATCGAGCAGACCGAGACGCAGGCCAGCGAACTCGACCGCATCGTCGACGTGTTCACGCTCGACAGCGATGCTGGCGACGACCGCGCCGCGGCCTAAGCAGCCAAGGCTGCTCCGACCAACGCCTTGGCGTGCAGGTCTGTCGTGTCGTAAGTCGGCAGCGGACTGACGGAATCGTCGATCAGCATGCCGATCTCGGTGCAGCCGAGGATCACCGCTTCGCAGCCGCGTGCCGCGAGGCGGGCGATGGCCTCGACATAGACCTGTCGCGATGCATCGCGGACGATGCCCAGCACCAACTCCTCGTAGATGATGCCGTTGAGATTGGTGATGCCGACATCCGGCACCAGCACCTCGAGGCCGCGCCGCTCAAGCTCGTCGATGTAGAACCGCTTCTCCATGGTGAAGCGGGTGCCGAGCAGGCCGACCTTGCCGATGCCGTCGACGATCAGTGCATCGGCGGTCGGCGCGGCGATATGGAGGAACGGCACCGAGATCGCCGCCGCAATCTCGGGCGCGCAGATATGCATGGTGTTGGTGGCAAGGCCGACGAGGCCTGCTCCCTGCGCTTCGAGCGAGGCGGCGATACGCGCCAGCTCGCGGCCGGCGCCGGCCCAGTCGTCCCGGCGCTGCATCGCCTCGATCGGCGCGAAATCCACCGAGTGGACGATCACTGGTGCCGAGTGCAGTCCACCCAGCGCCTTTGCCGTCTCGCGATTTAGAATGGCATAATAATGCGCGGTCGACTCCCAGCTCATGCCGCCGATGAGGCCGATGGTCTTCATCGGCCGCGGAGCTTACCGGGGATGTCGCGGAAGGCCTCGACGATCTTGAGATAGGCATCGCGCTTGAACGGCACGATCAGGTCGGGAAGCTTCTCCAGCTCCTCCCAGCGCCATTTGTCGAACTCGGCGGGCATCGAGCCGTCACCCGGCTCGGTGACGTTGATCTCGCTCGTCTCGCCGGTGAAGCGGTAGGCGAACCAGCGCTGGCGCTGGCCGCGATATTTGCCCTTGAGGGCGATGCCGAGGGCCTCGTCGGGCAGGTCGTAATAGATCCAGCCGGGCACCTCGGCGATCCATTCGACCGACTGGATCGAGGTTTCCTCATAGAGTTCGCGCAGCGAGGTCGCGATCGGCTCCTCGCCCTTGTCGATGCCGCCCTGCGGCATCTGCCAGGGCGCGCCCTCCTCGGTCGTATCTTCGGGATCTTCCTCGGGCTTGCGGCGGCCGATGAAGACCAGCCCGTCATCGTTGAACACCGCGATGCCGACGCAGTCGCGATAAGGCATGGCTTCGCGGTCGAGCTTCTTCTTGCTCATGAGGTCTTCTGCATCAGCGCGCTGACGGGGACGATAGTGAAGCCGCGATCCTGCGCGGTCTTGGCCCATTCGGCGAGGGTCTGCACCGAGATCGGCAGGCCCGAGATGACGCCGATTGCCTTGCCCTTATCAAGCGCCTTGGCCTCGAGCGCCTTGAGTTGGTCCATGATCGGGCCGCGCGCCGGGTCCTGATCCAGCGCGAGATCGGCGCGGCCGAATTCGACGGCGTTGGCGGCGGCCAGTTGCCCGGCAGCCGAGCGGTTCGAGGAGCCGTCGTCGATATAGCCAAGGCCGCGCGAGCCGAGTTCTTCCATCACCGGATTGAAGTCGGCGGTGGATGAGGTGAAGCGTGCGCCCATGTGATTGATGACCCCGACATAGCCCCCGAACTTGCCCATCACGGTGAAGAGCTTGTTGAGGTTGTCGCGCGGCGCCTGTCCGGTCAGCAGCGTATCGGGGCCGGGATCGCTCTCGGGATAGTCGAACGGCTCGAGCGGCACCTCGAGCAGGATCTCGTGCCCCTGCGCCCGCGCCGAGCTTACCGCCCGGGCCAGCCCCTTGCCGTAGGGCGCGAAGGCCAGCGTCACCGCATCGGGCAGCGACTGGATGGCGGCGCTCGTGCTGGTGTCGTTGAGGCCAAGGCCGGTGACGATCAGCGCGATCAGCGGCTTGCCGTCGGCGGTGGCCGGCGTCACCGAGGGGCGCGAATAGGCGTCGAACGGCGTCTGGCCGGTGGCCGAGACGCGCGGAATCGCGCCGTGCTCGGACTCTTCGAGGAGGTCGGGGAATAACCCCTGCGCGTTAGCGCTCGGATCGGTGGCATCGGGCGTGCCGTCGGGCACATCGCTGCCCACCGCGGTGATCAGCGCGCCGCTGGCGGCCGTCTCGGGTCCCGCGGTGATCGTCGCCATGCTGGCGCCGGTGCTAGGAGCGCTCGCATCGACCGGCGCCAGGCTCGCGGCGAGGGCGTTGGAGTCATGCGGCGAGTTGACGTTGATCTCGGCCACCGGGCGGCCGCCCATCGGGTCGTTGACGAAGAGGATGCGGGCGATGACACCGGCACCGATCAGCGCAATCAATCCAAAGGCGATGCGCGCCAATGGCAGCTTAGCGCCGGACGACAGCTTGAGCGCCGGTGAGGCTGCCCGCTTCGGCTTTCTGCGGCCCAGAGGTGCGCTGAGGTCGTCCGCCATCGTCTGCCTAGATAGCCCGGGCGGGGCGAATCAATCGTCCCGCCGCATCGCTTGAGCGATAGCACATTGCGCCGTCGGCTCAGTCATCCGCCTTGGGCGGATAGGCGGCGTTGGTCTCGCCGCCATCGATCAGCCGGATGGCGTATTGCAGCTGCGTGTCGTCCTTCTTGTCGGGCGGCACATAGACCGACGAGCCGGTGGTGGCGGTCTGCTCGCTGCCGCCGCCGATCTGTCCGGCAAGGCCCGCCTCGCCGAGGATTTCGTCGCGGCCCTTGAGATCGGCCGGCACGTTCTCGGTGATCAAGATGTCGGGCTGGATGCCGGCGGCCTGGATCGAGCGGTTGTTCGGCGTGTAATAGCGCGCCGTGGTCAGGCGGATGCCGCCATTGTCGCCGAGATGGATAATCGACTGCACGGTGCCCTTTCCGAACGAGCGGGTGCCGATCAGCGTTGCCCGCTTGTGGTCCTGCAGCGCGCCGGCGACGATCTCGGCGGCCGAGGCCGAGCCGCCATTGATCAGCACCACCAGCGGCACGTTGGCGAGCTTGGCGTCGAGGTCGTCGGGCTTGGCGTCGTAGCGGCTGCTTTCGGCGTCGGTTCGGCCGCGGGTCAGCACGATGGCGCCCTGCTTGAGGAAGGCGTCGGACACGTAGACCGCCTGGTCGACGAGGCCGCCCGGGTTGTTGCGCAGATCGAGGATGATGCCCTTGGGAGCCTCGCCCTTGCGCTGGTCGTAGATGTCCTTGATGGCCTTCTGGATGCCCGGATAGGCCTGCTCGGTGAAGCGCGTGAGGCGCAGCACGGCGACGTCACCTTCCATCGACGACTTGACGACCTGCTGGGCGATCGTGTCGCGCGCCAGGTCAAAATAGATCGGGTCTTTCACACCGTCGCGGATCACTGTCAGCTTGATCTTGGTGCCGATCTTGCCCTTCATCATCGCCACCGCCTGGTCGAGCGTCATGCCCTGCACAGACTTGCCGTCGAGCTCGACGATGTAGTCGTTGGCGAGGATGCCGGCCTTGGCGGCCGGGGTGTCGTCGATGGGCGAGACGACCTTGATGACGCCTTCCTCCATCGTCACCTCGATGCCGAGGCCGCCGAACTGGCCGGACGTATCCTGCTGGGTGGCGTCGAACTCGGCCGGGTCCATGTAGCTCGAATGCGGATCGAGCGAGGTCAGCATGCCGTTGATGGCGGCTCGGATCAGCGCCTGCTCATCCGGCGGATCGACGTATTCGGAGCGGATGCGGTCGAACACGTCGCCGAAGAAGTTGAGGTCCTGATAAATCTCGGCATCGGTGCGCGGATGTTTGTCGTCGGGCTTGGCGGCGAGGCTCGCGTCGTCGGCAGGAGCCGCGGGTTCGGTGGAGGGCTCGCTCGATGGCTGCGCAGAGGGATCGGCCGGAGCGGAGGGTTCGGCCGACGAGGGCTCGGCCGAAGACGGCGCGCTCGAGGACGACTGATCCTGCGCCAGAGCGTAGGGCGCTGCCGGCATCAGCAGCAGGAGCGCGACCAGGGTCGCGCGCGAAAGGGTCAGACGCATCAGGGAGCTATCCACTCTGGGTCGGGTTTGCGGGGGAAGCCCACCATCCGGTCGGGTCGATGGGCACGTTTTGATTTCGCATCTCAATATAAAGGGTCGGCCTTTGCGCGCCAGCGCTGGTGGCAACTGTCCGGCCAATTGTCCGTGATCCCATCGTGCCCACCGCGTCGCCCATGCGGACGAACTGTCCGGCTTGAACGTTGACCGCGGCCAGTCCGGCCAGAAGGATCGTGTAGTCCTGGCCTGCATCAAGAATGATGATTTGGCCGTAATTGAGGTAGTCGCCCTTATAGAGCACCCAGCCGTCGGCGGGAGCGAGCACCGGCGCCTGCGCGCGGGTCACGACCGACAGACCCTTGCTGATGCCGCCGAAGCCGTCGCCGTCGCCGTAATTGATGACGTTGACGCCCGAGACCGGGAAGTCGAGGAAGCCCTTGGCTGACGCGAACGGCACCGCCGGCGCCTGCCGCTCCGGGTTGGCGAGCGCCATCTGTACGGTGTTGTCGTCGAGCTTGGGCGTCTTGCCCCCGGCATTGGCAGTGGCGGTGGCATCGGCGGCCGTCGCGACGGCTTGGGCGCGCTTATCGAGATCGTCGATCAATTGTTTGAGCGAGGCCGCCTTGTCGGCCATGTCGGAGGCCTGCTTCTGCTCGTCGGCGAGTGCGGCGGTGGCCGTTTGCTCGTTCTGCTTCTGCGCCTGGATGAGCGTTGCGATGCGCAACTGCTCTTCCTCGAGCACGTCGAAATTGGCCTTGAGGCTGACCTCCTGCGCCTGCGCGGCAGTCTTGATGTCGGACAGATGCGCGAGATCGGCGGTGACCTGGTCGGCCTTGGCCTTGAGTTGCGGCAGGATGGCCGAGATCAGGATGGCGCTCCGGGCCGAGCCAAGTGCGTCGGACGGATCGACGATCAGTGCCGGCGGCGGGTTGGCGGAAATCCGCTCCAGCGCCGCCAAGACGTTGGAGATCGATGCGTCGGCGCCGTCGAGCCGACCGCGGGTATCGAGCTCGGCGACGATCAGGTCGCCAATCTTCTGCTCGACCGCGTTGACGTCGGTCTCCGCCGATTTGACCCGCTCGCTGGCGGCGATCAGCGCGGCGTTCTGCTTGTCGCGATCGCCTTTCATCGCGTCGATTTCGGCCTTCAGCTTGTCGGCCTTGTCCTTGCTCATCGACAGCGAGGATTCGAGATCGGCGAGCGCCGCCTGGCTGTCCTCCGACTTCTCTTTGATCCAGCTCGGGATGCCGCTGCCGACCGGCGCCTGATCGGCGGGCGCCTCCGAGGCCTGCGCCGAAGAGGGCTGCTCGGACGAAGGCGGCGACTGCGCCATGAGCGCCGCCGGCGCGCAAAGCGTCAGGACGAGGCCCAAAGCCCCACCCGTCATCGCCCAGCCGACGCCGTTCGCCATGCCGCCCCAAAACTCCGAATCAACCGCCAAAGCCTAGCAGGCCC
>CAZNAE010000106.1:0-11729 GCA_964570695.1 uncultured Devosia sp. | reverse complement strand
GCAGCAGCACGCCGATCTTGGCGGCCGGAATGTTCGGGTGGTCGGCAGGCTTCTGGACTGGCATTCAATTCGCGCAGTTTGGAACGGTTCTAGGCGCCGGCACCATATCCGCCGCACCGCACGGCGCAAGCCGGTCCGAATGTCGCGCCTGCCCCGGCAACTCCCCAACCAGCGACTTGGCAATGCCAGGACCGCCGCCCTATCGTTCGCCCGTAAGGCCTCGGGGGATGTCATGCGAGATCTGCTGAAGACTGCAATTGCCTTGGGGGCGCTGCTGGCCGGCACCTTGACCGCGCTGGCGCAGAATAACCCCGCCGTCGGCTATTGGACGTCGATCCTGATGGCCCGGGCCAACGATCCTTATGTCAGCTACGAGGTGCAGCTCTCGCCCGATGGCCAATATGCCGAACGGATGATCGTCAATCCGGGCGGCGTCGCGCTCTATTCGGGCACTTGGTCATACGAGCCGCAAAGTTCGATGCTGACTTACACCATTACCCGATGGGACCCGATCACCATCCCGCCGCCGGCCGCCAATCACGCGGTGACCGTGCGGGTGGAGTTCGCCGACGGCGGCTACACCATGGTCATGGATCAGCCCGGCGGCGTCCCGCTGAAGTTCACCAAGCAACGCTAGGTCTCAGACAAGCGCGCCCGTCGCGAAGTCGTAGATCAGCTTGACGTTGAGCCCGATGATGACGGCCGCCACGATCACGGCGATCGCCGTCAGCCAGCGCGGCGCCACTAGCGCCCCGAGCTTCTCCCGGCTCGCCGTGAACAGCACCAGCGGCACCACCGCGAACGGCAACTGGAAGCTCAGGATCACCTGGCTGAACACCAGCAGCTTCCCGGCCTGCGCGGCGCCGAAGAAATAGATCGTGATCAACGCCGGCACGATCGCCACGCCGCGCGTGATCAGCCGCCGCGCCCAGGCCGAAATGCGGAACTGGATGAAGCCCTCCATGACGATCTGGCCGGCCATCGTCGCGGTCACCGTCGAGTTGAGCCCGCAGCAGATCAGCGCCACGCCGAAGAGGATCGGCGCCAGCGTCGAGCCGAGGATCGGCGTCAACAAATGCGACGCTTGGCCGATATCGGTCACCACCTCGCCGCGCGGGAAGAACACAGCGGCCGCCAGCACCAGCAGCGAGGCGTTGATGGTGAGCGCGAAGGTCAGCGCCAGCGTCGAATCGATGGTCGAGAACTTCAGCGCCTCTTTCTTCTCGGCAACGCTCCCGCCATAGGCGCGTGTCTGCACGATCCCCGAATGCAGATAGAGGTTATGGGGCATCACCGTCGCGCCGATGATGCCGAGCGCCAGATAGAGCATGTTGGGGTTGGTCGCGAGCGCCGTGGTCGGCGCAAAGCCGCGAAGCACCCCGCCCCAATCCGGATTGGCGAGGATGATCTGCAGCAGGAAGCAGATCGCGATGACGCCGAGCATGCCGATGATGAACGCTTCGATCCAGCGGAACCCCTTGTTCTGGAGGAAGAGGATCAGGAAAACATCGAGCGTCGTGATGAGGATGCCGAACTCGAGCGGAATGCCGAAGATGAGGTTGAGCCCGATAGCCGTGCCCACCACCTCGGCGAGGTCGGTGGCGCAGATGGCGATCTCCGCCAGCGCCCAGAGCGGCCAGGCGATCCAGTGCGGGAAGGCATCGCGGCAGGCCTGCGCCAGATCCTTGCCGGTGCCGATGGCGAGCCGCGCGCACAGCGACTGCAGCACGATCGCCATGATGTTCGAAAGCAGCGCGACGAACAGCAGCGTGTAGCCGAACTGGCTGCCACCGGCGAGCGAGGTCGCCCAGTTGCCTGGGTCCATGTAGCCGACAGCGACGAGATAGCCGGGACCGACGAAGGTGAGGAATCGCCGCCAGGCCGGCGCGCCCTGCGGCAGCGCGATGGTGCGAAACACTTCGACCAGCGGCGGCGTGGCGCTGTCGCGCAGCCAGCCAGGCCGGCGGGTGGGAACGGTGTCCATCGTGTCCGAGGTCACTCCGGGGCCTTCTTCATAGCTGCGCAAAACTGCGATTGCAAATCATTCGCAACAATTAGACTAGATGCGAATCGTTTGCAACAACAATGGGGGAACCGATCCGCCGCTCGCGGATTCTTCGATGGGGCTAGATCGGGGTAATGTGACTGAATTGACCAAGGACGAGGCGCGGGAGGAATCCCTTCGCCGCTGGCATGCTCTTCCCGAAGACGAGCGCCAAACCACTGTTCACGCTAAGGTTTTCGCAGCAGCTCTGGCCGAACAACTGGATTTCCGCACCATGGGCAACAACCGCATGGTGATCGCCGCCTGGCTGATCCGCGACCTCAATGGCGACCCGCCTTGGGGCAATATTCCGCCCGAGAGCCACGGCCAGCAGCCTGCCGACGGCGGCGATTGATGGGCAAAGCGGGGGTCGCGTTAACCGGCGGTTAACCACGGGCTCCGATTCTGAATGGAATTGGCAGTCTGGAGCCCGCCATGACCATCTCGAAACAGGACGCCGAGCGCGAAGCGATTCGCCGCTGGTATGCGTTGCCCGCCAACCTGCGGCAGACCTACGAGGACGCCGAAATCTACGCGAGCCATCTCGAGCGCGAACTCGATTTCTACACCGTCACCAGCAAGCAGCGGCTGATCGAGGCCTGGCTGATCCGCGAAATCCATCGCGCCGCGACGCGTGAAGACGACGTTCGCGCCGCGTAGCCGCTAGATACTCGCCAGCAACAGCACGATACCGAAGGCGAAGACACCGAAGGCCGCCAGCAACTCGGCCCACCAGACCAGCACCCCGGTGATTTTGTTGTCGGTGCCGGCGAGGCCGCGGGCGAGGCCTTTGAAGCCGACGGCGATCAGCGCCAGCGTGCCCGTCGTGATCGCAGTGCCGAGCCCCATCAGCAGCACGGCGATGATGCCAGCAAACAGCAGCCCCTGGCTCAGCGCAAACGCCAAGACGATCAGCGCGCCCGAGCACGGTCTGAGCCCGACCGCCAGCACCACACCCAACTGCTCACGCCAGCCGCCGCGGATCTGGCTCGGCACCACCACATGGGCGTGGCCGTGCTCATGGTCGTGGTCGTGCGCGTCGTCGCCATGGCTGTGCCCGTAGTGGGCGTCGCCGGGCAGCCGCCCATACGAATCTGCTCCCGCGCCCGCGAGGCTGAACGAGGTCAGCGACGGGCCACCCGCCGCCAAAGCATGCGCCGGCGCGCCCAGATGCCGCCGCGCCAGCGCCTGTCGCGCATCGATCGCCGGCGCCGGTTCATCGTCATGGCTGTGGTTGTGCCCCCAGCCGAAAATCTTGCGGAGGATCAGCCACAGCCCGAGCAGCGACACCATCGCGTAGGATAGAATACCGATCCAGTTGGCGGCATCGCTCATCGCCATCGCCGTCATGCCGAGCACACTCGCCGCGATGAGTACGAAGCCGATCGCCACCAGCGACTGCATCATCGCCGACAGGAAACTCAGCAGGATGCCGCGCTTCGCCTGCGCCTCGTTCGCCAGCACATAGGATGAGATCACCACCTTGCCATGGCCCGGCCCCGCGGCGTGGAAGATGCCGTAGAGGAAGCTCAACCCACCGAGCAGCCAGAACGCCGTCCAGTTGGTCTTCAGAGCCGCCAGCGACATCGTCAGCGCCAGGTAGAAGTCCTTCTGCTCCTGCGCCACCCAGCCGAGGAACCCGGTGCGCGGCAGATTGAGCCCCGGCTCGTTCGGCGCGGAGCCGAACGGAATATTGCCGGTCAGAAACCCGGCCGGCGGCGCCGGCTGTGACGGCCGGTCCTGCGACGAGGCCTGCGCGGCAGCCGCAAAAGTGTCGACCGGCGATCCCGTGCCGGCGGTCGCGGTATCGTCCGGTGTCGCGTCTGCCACGGCATTGGCCGCATCGAGCGCGGTAGCTGGAGCCGCCGCGGCCGTGGTCGGCGTCGCCACCGGCGCCGTCACCGCGGCCACCGGCTTGCCTGTCAGGCTGCCGCCCGGGCAGTTGATGAGGATCGCCCCCTGCATGCCGCGCAGCGCCTGCTCGAGCTCGGGCGGTAGCTTGGTGACGTCGGGCGGAATCGCATAGAGCGCATCCGCCAGCTCGTCCGGCATCTGCTTGGGGTTCTCCATCGCGACGGCGCAATTCTTCGGCGCATTGATGAGCTGCACTTCCTTGGCGTCGGCGAAGGTGATTGCCACGTAATATTCGGGGTCGTCGATCGACAGCTCGAGCGACTTGCGGATGCCATAGGGCTGCGCCAGCGGCACATCGAAATTGAGCGTCGTCTTGCCGTTGGCATAGTCTATCGTCGCGTCGTGGCCGTGTCCGAACTTAAGGTTTGGATCCTTCCCCTCGCCGGCGAAGGTATAATATTCGTACTCGCTCAGCCCCTCCATGTTGTCGTCGGCGAGCGGCTGCAACTCCTCGCGCGTCACCTTGCCGTCATGGTTGGTATCGAGTCCCTGGATCGACCATGCCGAATAGGCCTCATCGAACGTCCAGGTATTATGGATGGACACCACCTGCCCGGCATCGTTGAAGGTCAGCGCGGCCTTGGCATCGATGAAAATATGGGGGTGGGCAAAAGCCGGAAGCGGCAGCAGTACAAAGAGACCGATGAGCGCGGCAATCAGGCGACGCATTCCAAACCTGCCCCTGCTCCAGCATGGCTGGAACACTATTTCATTCACATCGGGTGCGCTTCGAACCACGCCACCAGATGGTCGATCAGGGCCCGCACCTTGCCGGCAAGATGCCGCCGGTGCGGGTAGACCGCCTGCAACGCTGAGCCGGTTTGGATATAGCCGTCCAGCACCTTGACCAGTTTGCCCGAGCCGGTCATCGGATCGGCGAGGTAGCCCGGCAATAAGGCAAGCCCAAGGCCAGCCAGCGCTGCGTCGCGCGCCGAAAGCGGCGAATTGACCCGAACCGGACCGCTCACATGCACGGAAATCGTCTGCCCTTTGTCGACGAACCGCCAGTTCGCCTGGCCGGCCAGATTGGTGTCGACGATGCAGAAATGCTGCCGCAGATCCTCCGGTACCTTCGGCGTGCCGCGGGCGGCAAGGTAGACCGGCGACGCCACTACCGAGTGCTGCATATCGGCAATCTTGCGGGCGATCAGCGAGGAATCCTGCGCCGCGCTGATCCGCAGCGCCACGTCGATCCCCTCGTCCACCAGGTCGACGAAGCGATCCTCAAGTCGGAGGTCCAGTGTCACATCCGGGTGATCGGCGAGAAAAGCGAAGATCGCCGGCGCCAGGATCATTTCGCCGAAATTGCGCGCCGCAGATACCCGCAACAGCCCGCGTGGCGCCGCTGTCTGGTCGAGAATCGACGCATCGAGATCGTCGAGCTGCTGCAATAACTGGCTCGCCTCGCGGTAATACGCCTCCCCGGCCTCGGTCAGGCTGAGCTTCCGCGTCGTCCGATTCATCAGCCGGACGCCAAGATAGTCCTCGAGATCGGTCACATATTTGCTGAGCAGCGCCTTGCTCCGCCCATGCTGCCGTGCCGCCGCCGAAAACCCGCCCGAGTCGAAAACCTGCACAAACGCACGGATACGCGCGAGATCCTGGGACATGCGAACAGTGATAGGAGGTTGTTCAGTGACGGGCAACGGCCCCGCAACTCGCAGTCGATTCCTTCCCCTATAAAGCGGGGGAAGGCGTCGCCGGAGGCGACGAAAGGGGCGCTTGCCCGCATTCTGACGCCCCGGACGAGCGGCCGCCTACCCCGTCACCCGCCCATATCTCCGATCCACGATCATCATCGCCGACACCACGACGAACGCGAACAAGACCATCCCCAGCGACAGCCAGTGCGCGCTCACCCACTCGCCGCGCTCGACGAAATCGTAGATGGCGATCGACAGCACCTTGGTCTCGCCCGGAATATTGCCGCCGATCATCAGCACCACGCCGAACTCGCCGACCGTGTGCGCGAAGGTCAGGATCGTGCCGGTGAAGAACCCGGTGCGGGCAAGCGGCGCCGCCACCCGCCAAAAACTCTGCCAGCGCCGCGCCCCCAGCGTCGCGGCGACCTCGAGATTGTCCTCGCCGATCGCCTCGAACGCCACGCGCAAAGGCTGCACCATGAAGGGCAGCGAGTAAAAGATCGAGCCGATCACCAGCCCCTCGAACGAGAACGCCAGCGTCCGCGCGCCCCAGAGCGACGCCAGCGCGCCGCCCGGCCCATTCGGTCCCAACGCGATCAAGAGGTAAAAGCCGATCACCGTCGGCGGCAGCACCAGCGGCAGCGCCACCAGCGCCGCGATCGGCTCGCGCAGCACGAACTTCGTCCGCGCCAGCCACCAGGCGATCGGCGTGCCGACCAGCAGCAACAGGATCGTCGTGACAGAGGCGAGGCTGGCCGTCAGAACAATCGGCGACCAGATCTCGGCGAATGTCGGCATAGACTCATTCTAGCGCGGCGCGTCGGCTCACTCCAGCGTGTAGCCGGCCGCCTTGATCACCGCCGCCGCCTCGTCCGACTTGAGATAGGCGAGGAAATCCTTCGCCGCCTGATTGTCGGCGCCCGGCTTCAGCAGCACCGCGTTCTGCCTGATCGCCGGATAGTCGTCCTGCGGCACCATCCACACCTGCGTCGCCGGCTTGCCGATCACCTGGCTCAGGGCGACGAAGCCAAGTTCGGCGCTGCCGCTGTCGACGAATTGCTGGGCCTGGGTGATGCTCTCGCCGGTGACGATTTTCGGCGTGATCGCCGCGGTCAGCCCGAGCTTGTCGAGCGTCGCCATCGCGGCCGCGCCATAGGGTGCTGCCTTCGGATCGGCGATGGCGATGTGCGCGAACGCATTGCCGATCAGCACCGCGTCGCCGTTCGTGAGGTCGAGCGTCGGCGAATAGAGCACGACCTTGCCTACCGCATAGGTGAAGTCGGTACCGGCGATGCCGAAGCCGTCCTTGATCGCCGTCGCGGTGCGCTTGTCGTCGGCCGAGAGGAACACGTCGAACGGCGCCGCCTGGGTGATCTGCGTATAGAGCGCGCCGGTTGCCCCGAAGCTGAGCTTCACATCGTCGCCGGTCTTGTCCTTGAACTTCGCTGCGAGGTCGGTGGCGACCTGCGTGAAGTTGGCGGCGACCGCGGCATTGACGGTGCCCGCCGCATGGACCGGGGCAACACTGCTCAGCGCGGCAAACGCCGCCGCAAGACCAAGGACATGACGGCGCAACAGACGCATGGGACGCTCCCGATATGTTTTGAAAACTATATCGGTTGTCGCAAAGCCGCCCGTCACGGGCAAGCGTTATTTCTTCCGCGCCGCCTCGCCGAGCCGCTTCCCCACCGCAGCCACGTCGGCCGCGATCGCACTCCGCGCCGCCCCCTGCATCGCCCGGTAGCGCGCCAGCACCATCGCGCCGTCGTCGCTGAGCGTTGCCCCGCCCTGCCCGGCGCCGCCGCGCGATGTCTCGACCAGCAGAGCGTGCCAGCCTTCATTCATCGCCTGCACCAGCGACCACGCCCGCTTGTAACTCATCCCCATCCGCTTGCCGGCCGCGCTGATCGACCCCGTCTCGGCAATCCCCTCGAGCAGGTCGGCGCGGCCGGGACCGATGTAGAAGTCATCGGTGAAGGTGACGCGAAGGTGGGTCAGGCCGGGTGGAGATTTCGCAACTTTTGCCACTTCGACCCGATCTATCCATCTCACCTTCTCCCCTTGAGGGAGAAGGTGCCCGAAGGGCGGATGAGGGGTTGCTTCCACATCCGAGCCGGCCGAGAGAACCCCTCATCCGTCGGCTGCGCCGCCACCTTCTTCCTCAAGGGGAGAAGGAGACCGGTGTTATGTCACGCCTTCCGCAGCGCTGCCGCCTCGCGCGCCAGCCCTTCGATCCGCTTCCAGTCGCCTGCCTCGATCGCGTCCGCCGGCATCACCCACGAGCCGCCGACGCAGATCACATTGGGCAGCGCCAGATAGACCTTGGCTTTGGCGAGATCGATGCCACCGGTCGGGCAGAACATGATGTCGCTGAGCGGCGAGGCGAACGCCTTCAGCACCGGCGCACCGCCCAGCGCCTCGGCGGGAAAAAATTTCAGGAAATTGTAGCCGTGCTCTGACGCCGTCATCGCCTCGGTCGGCGTGCCGATCCCCGGCAGCAACGGGATCGAAAATCCGTCCGCCGCCTCGAGCAGCCGCGGCGACGCACCCGGCGACACCATGAACGTCGCGCCCGCATCCACCGAGTGGCCCATCTGCAGCGGCGAGCGCACAGTGCCCGAACCAACCACTGCGCCCGGCACCTTGGCCATCTCCTCGATCACCTGCAGCGCATGCGGCGTCCGAAGCGTCACCTCGAGTACCGGCAGCCCACCGGCGACCAGCGCCTCGGCCAGCGGCCGCGCCTTGCTGACGTCGTCGAGGATGATCACCGGGATCACCGGCGCCAGCGACAGCGTGGATCGAAGCGCGGCAACGTCTTGCGGCATGGGAGGCTCCTTGGCTGATTTTCAGTTAGGAGCCTTCGGCCTGCCGATCAAGCGGGAAACCTGCCTACTTCCCGCCCATGAGATACGTCGCCACCGCCTGCCGGTCGGCGTCGGTCCATTGCGAGGTCTCGTCGTTGATCACCTCGCCCATCGCGCGGCCGAGGCTGTCCATCCCGGGCGTGAAGCCGTCATTCAGCACCGAGGCAAGGCTGGTGACGTCATATTCGTGCTTGACGAGAGCAGCGGTCAGCAGCGGCGGCGCCTTGCCGCCCGGTCCGTCGCCCGGATTGCCGCTCAGCTCCTGGCCCGCCTCGATGCCGCCGAGCGCATTACGCGGACTGTGGCAAGTAACGCAGTGCCCCGGCCCGAAGACGATGTATTTGCCGCGGTTCCACTCATCCGAGTGCGACGCGTCGGCGACGAAGCGCTGCGGATGAAAGAACAGATGCTTCCACCCCGACAGCAGGAACCGCTCGTTGAACGGGAAGCTTACCTCGTGCGGTTTGCTCGGGGTATCGACCGCCGGAATAGCCTCGAGCGCCACGTAGAGATCGGCAACCTCCTGGTCGCTCATCAGCGTGTAGCTGTCATACGGGAATGCCGGATAGAGATGGCCCTGCGGCCCCTCGCCATCGCTCAGCGCCGAGGCAAACTGCGCCAGCGTCCAGCTGCCGATGCCGTCGGTCTTGGATGAGGTGATGTTGGGCGGATAGAAAGTGCCGAACGGCGTCGTCAGCCCTGCCGTCTGGCTGCCGGCCAAGAGCGCGTCCTTGTTCTTGGGATCGGTGTGGCAGGTCACGCACCCGCCGAGCCGGATCAAATACGCGCCGCGCGTCGCATCGCCCACGAGCGTCAGGTCGCGCGCCGGCCCACGCACCGGCGTCAGCATATAGGCGCCGGTCACCGCACCCACGATCACGACGACAAGAATGAGCCACCGGAGGAACCGCATGGTCGAAGCAAAGCAGAGGCCACGCACCCCTGCAACCCAAACAATATTTTCGTGTTCGGGGATTAGGCGCGAGCTGCCGCCCTACCTCCGCGCCAGCGCCGCCTCGACCTCGGCCAGTGTCGGCGGGTTGGCGCCGACCCGGCTGCAGTTGATCCCCGCCGCCACCGCGCCGAACCACAGCATCTGCAGCAACTGGTCACCATCGAGCCGGGCCAGATCGTCGGGCGCCAGCGCCATCTGGGTGTTGATCCAGCTCAGCACGCCGGCCATCAGGGTATCGCCCGCGCCGACATTGTCGCCGCCCGGGGTCGCCGGATAGATCGGGCCACGCACGCTCGCCATCGCGTTGAACGCCAGAGAACCTTCCGCCCCCAGCGTGATGATCACCAGCGAACAGGTCGGCTTCGCCAGCAGCTCCGCCGCGAACCCTTCGAGCGAAATATTGGGGTCGAGATAATGCACGTCCTCTTCCGACAGTTTCACGATGTTGGCGAGATCGAGCGCTCCCTCGAGCCGTACGCGATAGGCGTCCATATCGGCGATCAGCGACGGCCGCACATTGGGGTCGATCGAAATCGTCGCGCCGTTGCGCGCCGCGTCCCGCGCCACGTCCATCCACACCGCTGCGTCATCCGGCTCGATCATGCAGAAGCCGCCGATCTGGAACACCTGCAGATCACGCGGCAGCGCCGCGATCAGGCCGGCGCGCGTGAAGGCGCGGTCCGCCTCGCGGTAAAATGCATAGCGCGGGTTGCCCTCGCCGTCATCGGTCACCACAGCCAGCGTCGAGGGTTCGCGCACATGTTGGGTGAGCAGCACATTCACCCCTGCGGCATTGAGCGGCTCGAGGATGAAATCACCAAAGCTGTCGCTGCTGATCGGGCAGAGAAAGCCGCTGTCGACCCCGAGCTTGGCGAGCGCGATGGCGCAGTTCATCGGCGACCCGCCGGCCTTGGCGACGAACTCGCGCCGGCCATCGGGCCCGATCGGCTTGCTGATGAGATCGATGAGGCTTTCGCCGCCGACGACAAACATGGACGCCCTCCCGCGCTGCCGCCTTGGTTAGCCGGGCGCTGCCGTGGTTTCAAGGCTTGGCGCAGCGGCCCGGCGCATGCCATGACAGAGCC
The DNA here is from genome assembly GCA_964570695.1 of uncultured Devosia sp. Lineage (GTDB taxonomy): Bacteria > Pseudomonadota > Alphaproteobacteria > Rhizobiales > Devosiaceae > Devosia_A. The sequence goes on along the minus strand of CAZNAE010000106.1, from coordinate 1,221 downwards.
GACACGAAGACCCGGAGGAGCTCGGTGTCGCTCGCCTTGCGCCTCATCGCGTTGATCGACGAGTTCAGCCGCCGCGTCGGCATCATCGCCATCTGGCTGGTGCTGTTCTCGGCGCTGCTCAGCGCCTTCAACGCCATCATCCGTTACAGCAGCGGCGGCCTGCTCTGGCTCGAAGCGACGACCCACTGGGGCGTCTTCGCCTGGCTCTACGGCCTCTACGCCAGCAACGCCAACATCCTCAGCGACGCCACCTGGTACATGTTCGCCGGGTTGGTGATGCTGGGCGGTGCGTGGACGCTCAAGGTCAACGCCCATGTCCGCGTCGATCTCTTCTACGGCTCGATCTCTGAGCGCGCCCGCACCTGGATCGACCTCCTCGGCGGTCTGTTCTTCCTGCTGCCGCTCTGCGTCCTGCTGATTTATTTCACCTGGGGCTGGGCCTGGAGCTCGCTCGTCACCGGCGAGGGCTCCGCCAGCGCCGGTGGCCTGCCGCTCTGGCCCTCGAAGATGCTGCTGCCGGTCGGCTTTGCGGTGCTCGCCCTGCAGGGCATCGCCGAGATCATCAAGTGCATCCTCGCGCTGACCACCACCTATGTCCGCGAGTTCGCCTACGAGAAGCCGCTGCAATGATCGAGTTCATCCGGGCCAACATGGCCCCGCTGATGTTCGGCGGTCTGATCGTCTTCATGCTGGCTGGCTATCCGGCGGCGTTCTCGCTGAGCGCGGTCGGCCTCTTCTTCGGCATCGCCGCGCTGCAGTTCCACCTGATCGAGCCCGAGTTCCTCGGCAACCTCGCCTACCAGCTCTATGGCGTGCTCTCGAACGATTTGCTGCTCGCCATCCCGTTCTTCACCCTGATGGGCGCCATCCTCGAGCGCTGCGGCCTCGCCGAAGACCTGCTCGATGGCTTCGGCCAGCTCTTCGGCGGCGTCCGTGGTGGCCTGAGCTATGCGGTGATCCTCGTCGGCGCGGTGCTCGGCGCCATCACCGGCACGGTCGCCGCGTCGGTCATCGCCATGGGCCTCATCTCACTGCCTGTGATGCAGCGCTACGGTTACTCGGTGCGCCACGCCACCGGCGTCATTGCTGCCTCGGGCACCATCACTCAGCTCATCCCGCCCTCGCTGGTGCTGATCGTCCTCGCCAACCAGCTCGGCCGCTCGGTGGGCGACATGTACCTCGGCGCCACCGGCGCCTCGATCCTCCAGGTCGCGCTGTTCG
>CAZNAE010000105.1:0-11803 GCA_964570695.1 uncultured Devosia sp. | reverse complement strand
AGGATGATCAGGCCAGCACCCCATCGAAGCCACCGGGGATGAAGGATTGAAGCGAGGTAGATCTTTTCGCCGCGGTGCTTCCCGTCTTGCCAACCGTTGCCTGGGTTTCGATCGATCGAGAAGGTGACGAGCACAGTTCCAGCAAGTGCAACCGCTAAGCCGGCGAGCATTATCCAGCGTTCCACTTCACGCCCCACATTTTCACTCTTTCAGGTAGCGCCCCACTTTTGCGTAAGATTACCGCAACTGGCGACGAGCAGCTCTGGCTCCCCTGATCCGACGCATACCTTAAGGCAGGCCAGAGGGGGCAACTGGTTTGTCCTGCTTTCCCGTATGAGCCTTATGAAGAGCTGACGGAGAGGGTTTTCTAAGCGGTCGCATCTGTTTCGTGACTTCACGAAAGTGATGGAGTCGTTTTCCCTGAGCCCCACGGCGACAATGGCGGCAAAGGCGGCCGCTGCAAGGGCCAGGGCCAGAGCAGCATGCCGAAGGGCGGCCTGCGCGTCCTCGCCGACTAAGTGACCAACGCCTTCCGGCTACGGATACGGCCGGAAGTGCTTCGAAAGCTTCAGCGCCTGCGCCTGATAGTTGGAGCCGAGGCCGGAGCCGTACAGCCGGTCCGGCAGCTCCGCGAGGCGCTCGTAGATCAGCCGGCCGATGGTCTGGCCGTGGCCGAGCAGGAACGGCACTTCGCGGCTGCGCACTTCGAGCACGGCGCGGCTGCCAGTCCCCCCGGCGGCCGAATGGCCGAAGCCCGGATCGAAGAAGCCCGCATAGTGGACGCGGAACTCGCCCACGAGCGGATCGAATGGCACCATCTCGGCCGCATAGGCGGGTGGCACGTGCACGCTCTCGCGCGACACGAGGATATAGAACTCGTCTGGATCGAGGATGAATTCGTCGCTGCCGCGATTGATCAGCGGCTCCCAATAGTCGAGGACATCGAGCGTGTCCTTGATGTCCATATCGATCACGCGCGTATGGCGCTTCGAGCGGAACCCGATCAGCCCGCCACCCCCTTCGCCCTTGAGATCGATCGACAGCGCCACGCCTTCGCCGACCTCTTCATTGGCATCGATCACCAAAGTCTCGACGCGATGCAGTGTCTTGTGCTCGGCGACGCTGAGCCGCGTGTCGCCGACGCGGAAGCGCATCTGGCTCAATCGCGAACCGCGGCGGACGCGAACCGGAAAAGTGCGCGGCGAGATTTCGAGATAGAGCGGGCCGGTGTAGCCGGCAGGCAGCGTGTCGAAGCCGCGGGCGCGGTCGCCGATGACGCGGGTGAACACGTCGAGCCGCCCGGTCGAGCTCTTGGGATTGGCACCGGCGCTCACATTGGGCGGCAGAGCGAGGCTCTCCTGCAGCGGCACGAGATAGACGCAGCCACGCTCGAGCACCGCGCCATTGGTCAGATCGAGCCGGTGCAGTTCGAGCGTCCGGATACGCTCGGCGACGGTCTGTTCCGGCCCGGGCAGGAAGCTCGAGCGGACGCGGTAGGCGATATTGCTGAGGCGGAGATCGAGGCTCGCCGGCTGCACCTGATCGGGATCGAACGGGGGCGCCGAGATGCCGCCCGCATCGCGCAACCGCTCGATGAAGCGCGCCGGAAAGACGCCTGCCGACCAGAGATTGGTGTCTGTAGCCATGGAGACTGTTTATTCACCGGGTCATTCCCGCGAAAGCGGGAATCTCGGTTTTGCCGGCACAACTCAAAGGAAACGGCGGTTCGCGGCTTCACAGCAAGCCGATGGGAGAGTTGACGACGGCCAACCGCGGGACTAATGCAAATCCCAGTGGTGATTTGGCCGGTCTGATTGCAGCCACTTAAAACAATTTGCTAAAGGGACCCGTGCTCGAACCGGCCGCGATTGCGTGCCGGTTTTTTGTTTTGGAGCAGAGCCATGTCGAACCCGAAAAATCCCCTCAGCGACCCGAAGAGCTGGTCGCCGGAAACCCAGCTCGTGCATGGCGGCACGAAGCGCAGCCAGTTCAACGAGACGAGCGAGGCGATCTATCTCAACTCGGGTTATTCCTACCCGAGCTCGCAATGGGCCGAGGACATCTTCACCCACAAGATCGAGGGGCATAATTACTCGCGCTTCGCCAACCCGTCGCTCGATATGTTCCAGGATCGCATGGCGCTGCTCGAAGGCGCCGAAGCGGCCCGATCCTTTGCCACCGGCATGGCGGCGGTCACCAACGCAGTGATGAGCCAGGTGCGAGCCGGCGACCACATCGTTGCGGCGCGGGCGCTGTTCGGCGGCTGTCGCTACGTGGTCGAGGATCTAATGCCGCGTTTCGGCGTGCCCTCGACGCTGGTCGATGGGCGCGACCCGGCGAACTTCGAGAAGGCGATGCAGAAGAACACCAGACTGGTGTTCATCGAGACGCCCACCAACCCGACGCTGGAGCTGGTCGACATCGCGGCTGTCGCCAAGATCGCTAAAGCGCATGGCGTCATGCTGATCGTCGACAATGTGTTCGCGACGCCGCTGTTCCAGCATCCGCTGCAACTGGGCGCCGACCTCGTCACCTACTCGGCCACCAAGCACATCGACGGCCAGGGGCGGACGCTGGGCGGCGTGGTGCTCGGCAGCAAGAAGCTGATCGAAGGCGATGTGCACACGCTGTTGCGCCAGACCGGTCCGTCGCTCAGCCCGTTCAACGCCTGGGTGCTGCTGAAGGGGCTCGAAACGCTGCCACTGCGCGTGGCGCAGATGACGGCGAGCGCCAGCAAGATTGCGGACTTCCTCTCCGGGCACAAGAAGATCGCCCGCATCGCTTATCCGCATCACAAATCGCATCCGCAATACGAACTGGCGAAGCGGCAGATGTCGAGCGGCTCGACGTTGATCGCCATCGAGGTCAAGGGCGGTCGCGAAGCGGCGTTCAAGCTCGCGGATTCGCTATCGGTGATCCTGATCTCGAACAATCTGGGCGACGCAAAATCGCTGATCACCCACCCGGGGACGACGACGCACCAGCGCTTCACCGAAGAAGTGCGGCTCGAGAGCGGCATCACGCCGGGGCTGTTGCGGTTGTCGGTGGGGCTGGAGAACGCCGACGACCTGATCCGGGATTTGAGCTTCGCGCTGGATCAAGTCTAACCAGCAGCGGCGGCGGCGCCCTCACCACACCCCGGGCACCCAGCGCCACTTCACCCGCTGAGTGTACTCGGTGTAGCCGGGCAGCCCGGCGCGCAGCGTCCTCTCCTCGAACAGCGTCCGGACCATCGTCGCCACGGTCAGGATCGCGACCGGGATCAGCGACCACCACGAGCCGAGCATCAGGGCGATCGCCAGACCGAGCACGGCACCGCTGATGTAGCCCGGGTGGCGGACGATGGCGTAGGGGCCGGTATCGATCACGGTCTGCCCGCGGTCTTGCTGGATGCGCACTCCCGGCTCGAAATGGCGGTTGACCGCCAGTGCCCAGATCTGCCCGGCAAAGGACAACGCAAAGAGCAAATAGCCGACGACGATCACCCAGGCGGGAACACTCGACCAGCCGAAGCGGAAATCGAGCCCGGCGACCGGCAGGATGGCGATGAAGCCGCCGATGATCAGGCCGATGAAGATGTAGTCCCACGCCTTCGTCCCGGGCTGTATGCGAGACCGGGCGACAAAAATCTCCGGGTTCAGCCGCCAGATCACAATGAGCGAAACGAGAATACCGACCAGGAACGCGGCCACGAACCACCAGCCAAGCGGCCAGTCGAAAGTGCCGGCGGGCCAGAACAACAGCACGCCCATCGCGATCAGCGTGACGACGAGCGAGATGAGGCTTTGGAGAACAGCGGCGTTCTGGCTTGGCGTGGCGTTGGGCATGGTTCCGGCTCCTTCACAGGCGCCGCGAACCTAAACCCGTGATCCGCACGAGAAAACCCTATTCGGCCGGCGCTGCAACCATCGTCCCGGCGTTGGCGGTTTCAAGCTCGGCCTCGAGCCGTTCCTGCTCGTGTGCCTTGGGCTTGCTGAAGCGCGCGATGAGCAAATAGGCGACCGGGGTCAGCAGCAGCGTCGAGACCGCCGCGAAGCCGAGCCCGCCGACAATGATCCAGCCCAGCGCCTGGCGCGCTTCAGCGCCCGCGCCGGTCGAAATCACCAGCGGTACGCCGCCCAGAACCGTGGCGATCATGGTCATCACCACCGGCCTGAGACGGATATTGGCACTTTCCTCGATGGCGTCGCGCACGTTACGGCCGCGATCGCGCAACTGGTTAGCGAACTCGACGATCAGAATGCCGTTCTTGGCCATGATGCCGACCACCATGATCAGCCCGATCTGCGAATAGACATTGAGGCTGCCGCCGGTGAACAGGATCGCATAGACCGCGCAGGCGAGGCCGAACGGCACCGTGATCATCACGATGACAGCGGCGAAGACGCTCTCGAACTGGGCCGAAAGCACCAGCAGCACGACGATCACCGCGAAGCCGAAGGTGATGGCGAGGCCGTAGTTGGAATCGCCGATGGTTTTGGCCTCGGCGAGTGGTAGGATGGTGTCGCTGGCCGGCAGGATCGGCGTCGCGATCTGCAGCACGCGCTGGTAGGCGTCGCCGAGGGCGAAGCCGTTGAGCGTTGCGGTGACGGACACGTCGCGGCGCTGCTGCTCGCGGGTCAGCTGCGGCGCGATCGGCGATTCCGTAAGTGTCGCCACCGAGGACATCGGCACGTATTTGCCGTCCTTGGTCTTGAGGAAGATATTCTGCAGATCGTTGGGGTCGTTGATCGGCTGCGAGGTCGAGAGGATGCGAACCGGATAGCTCGCGTCCTCGACGAAGACCTGGCCGATCTGCGCGCCGTCGATCATCGCCTGCAGCGTCGTGCCGAGGCCGTTGATGTCGATGCCGAGCGCGGCCGCCTTTTCGCGATCGATCGAGACGGTGAGCTCCGGCGTCGTGGCGTTGTAGTTCATCGTCACCTGGCCGAAGCGCGGATCCTGGTTCATCTGGTCCACGATATTCTGCGCGGTGTTCGACAGCTCGGTGTAGTCGGAACCGGCCACGGCGAACTGCAGCCCGTTGCCGCCACCGCGAATGCCAAGACTGTTGGCCTGGATGATGCGGGCCTGGACGCCGGGCACCTGCAGCAAGAGCTGGTTGACCTGCGCGGTGATCGCCTGCTGGCTGCGGGTGCGCTGATCCCAAGGCGCCAGCGTCAGCGTCATGAAGCCGCTCGAGGTATTGGAGCCGAAGCCCGACACCGAGAACACCGACTTGACCTCGCCGGATTTGACCAGCGGTTGCACCAGATCCTCGATCTTCTGCATTTCGGTCTGGGTGAAATCGAGGCTGACCGTGGCCGGCGCGGAGACGCGGATGAGGACCGCGGCGCGATCTTCCGACGGCGTCAGTTCCTGCCGGATCGAGCCGAAGACGAACAATGCCGAGCCGGCGAACAGCACAGCGATGACGATCACCACCATTGGGGTATCGAGGCAGAAACGGAGAACGCCGCGATACGTCCGCGCCAGCGCCCGGCCGGTGGCCGCGATCGGGTTGCGGTGGATCTTTTCGTCGTGGTGACCCAGCAGCCGCGAGGCAAGCATCGGCCCGAGGCTCAGCGCCACGAGGCAGGAGAGCCCGACGCACATGGCGAGGGTGAAGCCGAATTCGCGGAACAGCCGGCCGGTCTGGCCGGGGAGGAACGAAATCGGCACGAACACCGCGATCAGCGTCAAGCTCGTTGCAATGACCGCGAAGAACACTTCCTGCGTGCCGAGCACGGCCGCGGCGCGCGGTCCGGCGCCCATGCCACGTCGTCGCACGATATTTTCGAGCACCACGATGGAATCGTCGACGACAATGCCGGTCGCCAGCACGATCGCCAGCAGCGTCAGGATGTTGAGCGAGAAGCCCGCGATATAGATGCCGGCAATGGCGCCGATCAGCGCGACGGGCATCGAGAGCGCCGGCACGATCGTCGCCCGCCAGTCCATCAGGAAGAGGAAGATGACGGCGATGACGATGACCACCGCGAGGGCGAGCGAGCGCTCCACCTCGTGCAGCGCACCGGAGATGAAGATCGAATCGTCGCTCGACACCTTGATCGAGACGTTGCTCGGGATCTGCGTCTTAAGGTCAGCGATCGCCTTATAGACGCCGTCCGAGATCTGCACCGTGTTGGACTCGGCGGCGCGGATGATGCCGACGCCGATACCGGACTTGCCGTCCGAATGGAGGCCGCTCGCCGATGACGCGGGGCCGAACACGACACGGGCGACGTCGCCGAGACGCGTCTTGCCGTCGATGATGATGTTCTCGAATTGCTCCGGCGTAGTGACGTCGGCGATGGCGTGAACGGTGATGTTCTGGTTGGCGCCGTTGATGGTGCCGGCGGCCGTGTCGAAGGCGATCGAGGCGAGGGCCGTCTGGATGCTGCCGACGGTCAGCCCGACCGCGGCGAGCTTGTTCTGGTCGACGTCGATGGTGAAGACCTTGGCCTGCTCGCCGTAGATCTGGAGATCGGCGACGCCAGGCACTGCGGCGAGCCGCTCGGTGATGGTGTTGTCGACGAGCGTCGTCAGATCGTCGCGGCTCATCGTGTCGGAGGTTACCGACAGCTGCATGATGGCCTGCGAGTTGGAGTCGGCCTTGACGATCACCGGCGGATCGACGCCGTCGGGGAACTTGGCGACGACGCGCGCGGTCGCATCGCGCACGTCGGAGGTGGCGCTGTCGAGGTTGGTGCCGTCGGCGAGCGTCAGTGTCACCTGGCTGCGGCCGTAGGACGAGCTGGACGAGATGCCGATGACGCCCTGCACGCGCGCCACCGCGCCCTCGATCGTCGAAGTGATTTCCTTGTCGATCGTGTCCGCCGACGCGCCGTCGAATTCGGTGTTGATGGTCAGCACCGGCTGCTCGACTTCGGGCAGTTCGCGGACCTCGACGCCGAGGAAGGCGGCGAGGCCGCCGACCACGATCAGCGCATTGATGACCACCGCCATGACCGGGCGGCGTACAAAGAGACCGGCAAGCTGCCCGCCTCGCTCATTCTGAGCCTGGATCGACATGGCGCGGTCTCCTCAACCGCCCTGCGTGGACGGTTGGCTGGACGCGGCGGCGTCCGGAGCCTGACCCTGGCGCTTCTTATACTGCCCGTTCTGCCCTGCCGCCGGAGCTGACGGGTCGGCGGGCGCTGAAGCGGCCGCACCCTGGCCCTGACCGGCCGTAGCAGCAGCTGTCGGCGCGCCGTTGCCGCCGGTCGCCGCATCGAGCAGGCGCACGGTGGCGTTGTCGGTCAATTGCAGCACACCCTGCGTCACCACCTGGTCGCCGGGCTTCACATCGCCCTTCACCAGCACGCCGTCCGAGTTGCGCTGGATGATCTCGACCATCCCCTTGACCACTTTGCTGTCGACGACCTTCCAGACATAGGCGCCGGTGTTGGACCACTGGATCGACAGCGGGTCGACGTCCGGGAAGGTCTCGCCAGTGAACGCCATGTCGACGGTGAACGACATGCCGGACTTGATGGTGCCGTCGGTGTTGGGCAGCGTCGCCTGTACCTGAAGGGTGCGGCTGTCGGGATCGATCTTGTTGTCGACCGCGCTGAGCGTGCCGGTAAATGTCTTGCCCGGCAGCGCGGCGGATTCGGCCGTTACCGCGGCGCCCACCGCCATCTGGCCGGCATAGCGCTCCGGCACCCAGAAATTGATGACGATCTGCGACGAGTCCTCGATCGTGGTCACCACGGTCTGGGCGTTGATCAGATTACCGGGCGAGACCAGGATGAGGCCGACCGTGCCGGCGATCGGCGTGGTGATGGTCCGCTGGTCGAGTTCGATCTGCGCAGCCTGAACGGCGAGGCGTGCATTGTCGGAGGCGAGTTGCGCCGCGTCGACGGCCGTGGTCGCGATGGCATTGGTCTTGACCAGCGACTGCGCACGGGCCAGCGCCGCGTCGGCGTCGCTCGCGGCGAGCTTGGCGCGATCAAAAGCGTTCTGCTGGGTGTCGGAATCGAGGGTCGCGAGCTTGGCGCCCGCCTCGACATGATCACCCGGCTTCACGTCCACGGTCATCAGCGTGCCGCCGGAGGCCGAGTTGACGGTGACGGAATGGATCGCGCTGCCTTCGCCGATGGAGGTCAGCTGGTTGTTGACGATGCCGCTGGTCACCGGGAGCGCGACGACCACTGCGGCGCGCGGGCCACCGAAGCCGCCCTGCCGGCCGGCGCCCTGTGCACCGCCCTGCCCGCCACCCTGGCCCTGACGCTGTCCGGCCGGGGCTTGCGCAGTTTGCGGGGCGGCCTGGCCGCCCTGACGTCCCGCACCCTGGCCTTGGGCCTGGGCTTGCGGCGTTGCGTCGGCGTTGCCGGTCAACAGCGGCAGCTTGACGCCGACCCCGGCGAGCATGGTGTTGGCGCTTGGCAGCAAAAGGCCGGCAATGCCGGCCGCTACGATGATGACGAGGAGGGAAAGGATCAGCTGCAGCCACATGGGTGCGCCGCGGCGCTGGGGCTTGGGGGCCACAATGCCGCTGTCCGGCACGGGAGTTGCCCGCGCCACATCAATCTTATCCTGGTCCAAGTCTTTTCCTGCTCCAAAGCCGCGCGAAACCTAAGCGGAGCATGTGATTGAGACAAATGAAAGAACCGTAAGGTCGCGGCAGGTCGCAATGTTGTGATCGGCGGGACACGCTCGGAGACGGGCTCGCGGTGCGCCGACCCTAGTGCTGGGTCTCGTCGAAGTCGCCCGGATGGAAATGGTAGTCGGCCGAGCAGAACTCGCACACTACCTCGATTTCGCCGTTGACGGTCATTTCCTCGCGGTCCTGGGCGGTGAAATTGTCGCGCAGCATGGCCTCGATCCGCTCCGCCGAACAGGTGCAGCGTTCCTCGAGCGGCATCGGCTCGAAGACGCGGACGCCGGTCTCGTGGAACAGCCGGAACAGCAGGCGCTCGGCCGAAACGTCGGGATCGGCGAGTTCGTCATCGGCCACGGTGCCGAGCAGCGAGCGCGTCTCGGTCCAGTGGTCATCCTCGGTGAAATTGGGGTCGCGGGTCGCCGGATTGGCGAAATTACCGTCGCCCGGCAGGTCCGGCATCGCCTTCTGGCCGTGCGGCGGCAGATGCTGCACGAGCACGCCGCCGGCGCGCCAATGCATGCCGCGCTGCCCCTTGCGGGAAAGCTGCGCCACGGCGAGCCGCACCAAAGTCGGCACCTGCTCGGATTGCTGGAAGTAGGTGTGCGCCACGTCCTCGAGCGAGCCGCCCTCGAGCGCGACGATGCCCTGGTAGCGCTCCATATGGGCGCCCTGATCGACGGTCATCGCAAGGTGACCTTTGCCAAGCAGCTGGCCCGGCCGGGTCTCGCCGGTTTCGATCGCCTTCGCCACCGCATCCGCGTCGAAGCGCGCATAACCGCGGAGACCATCAGGTGCATCGAGGTCGACGACGATGAGGTTCACCGGCCCGTCGGTCTGCGTCTGCAGGATGAACTTGCCCGCGAACTTGAGCGACGAGCCGATCAGCGCGGCGAGCACCACGGCTTCGCCGAGGAGGCGCGCGACCGGCGCTGGATAATTGTGCCGGGTCAGGATGGCGTCGAGCGCCTCGCCAAGCCGGACGACGCGGCCGCGACTGTCGAGTTGCTCCAGGGTGAACGGGACCACCACGTCGTCGCCGGATTCCGGGCGATCGAGACCATAGGCATCAAGTTGCAGTTCAGGCATCAGACCGTTTCGATCCCGAAGCACCAGCACAGGATCGCCTTTTGAGCGTGGAGTCGGTTTTCGGCTTCATCGAAAACCACCGATTGCGGCCCGTCTATGACGTCGTCCGTGACTTCGTCGCCGCGGTGAGCCGGCAGACAGTGCATGAACAGCGCATCCTTGTCGGCCAGGCGCATCAAATTGGTGTCGACGCGATAGGGTTTCAAGGTCTTGCGGCGGTCGCTCACATCGGTGTCGCCCATCGACACCCAGGTGTCGGTGATGATGAGGTCGGCGTCCTTCACCGCCGCCAGCGGGTCCTCGCCGAGCGTGACGTTCGGACCGGCTTCCTTGATGTCGGCGAGCAGTCCCTGGTCTGGGCCGTATTCGTCCGGGCAGGCGATGGCGAAATGGTTGCCGAAGAGCTTACTGGCATGCACCCAGCTCGCCAGCACATTGTTGGCGTCGCCCACCCAGGCGATCTTGGCGCCCTTGATCGGCCCGCGATGCTCCTCGAAGGTCTCGATGTCGGCCATCACCTGGCACGGATGCGCGCGCCGGGTCAGGCCGTTGATCACCGGGATGTCCGAGGCGCCGGCGAGATCGAGCAGATCGTCATGATCGAGGATGCGGATCATGATCGCATCGACATAGCGGCTCATTACCCGCGCGGTGTCGGCCAATGTTTCCTCGCGGGCGAGTTGCATGTCGTTGCCACTGAGGAACATGGTCTCGCCGCCAAGCTGGCGCATGCCGACGTCGAAGCTGACGCGTGTGCGCGTCGACTGCTTCTCGAAGATCATCGCCAGCATCTTGTTGGGCAAGAGCGACGGCCGCTCGCCGCGCTTCAGCCGCGCTTTGAGGTCGTTGGCAACAGCCAGCATGCCGCGGAGCTGGTCCTCCGTGAAATCCTCGAGCGTGAGGAAGTGCCTGGGGTTGCTCATGCGGTCACATGTTCATTGGCGGTTTCAGCGTCGATGGCGGTGAACGCCGCCGCGAGCTTTTCGATCGCTTCCTCGATGTCGGGCTCGGTGATGATGAGCGGCGGCAGCAGCCGCAGCACGTTCTCGCCGGCGCCCTGCGACAGCATCTGGTGGTCGTCGCGCAGCCGCGCCACGAATTCACGGACAACGATCGAGTCGGGCAGCTTGATGCCGGCCAAGAGGCCCTTGCCGCGGAGCTCCAGGACATAATGCGGGAAGCGCTGCTGCAATTGCTGCAGATGCCAGGCGAGCCGCTGGCCCATCTTGTCGACATGTTCGATGAAGCCCGGCTCCATGATGCGGTCGAGCACCGCATTGCCGATGGTGCAGGCGAGCGGATTGCCGCCATAGGTCGAGCCGTGGGTGCCCGGCACCATGGACTTCGCCACCTCGCCTTTGGCGAGGCAGGCGCCGAGCGGGAAGCCGCCACCGATGCCCTTGGCGACCGCCATGATGTCAGGCTCGATCCCCGCCCATTCGTGCGCGAAGAACTTGCCGGTCCGGCCATAGCCGCACTGCACCTCGTCGAGGACCAGCAGCATGCCGTGCTTGTCGCAGAGGGCGCGGAGGCCGCGCATGAACTCGGGCGTCATGGCCGTGCAGCCGCCCTCGCCCTGCACCGGCTCGATCAGGATCGCGCAGGTCTTCGGATTGATCGCAGCTTCGACCGTCTTGAGATCACCCGGCTTCAGATGCACGAAGCCTTCGAGCGGCGGCCCAAAGCCCTCGACGTAATGCGGGTTACCGGAGGCCGCGATGGTCGCCATCGTGCGGCCGTGGAACGAGCCGGTGAAGGCGATGATCTCGTAGCGCTCGGTCTCACCCTTGGCCCAGAAATAATGCCGCGCCGTCTTCATCGCGCACTCCAGCGCCTCGGCGCCCGAATTGGTGAAGAAGACAGAGTCCGCGAATGTATGATCGACGAGCCTCTGGCCGAGCCGCTCCTGCTCGGGGATCGTGAAGACGTTCGAGGTGTGCCAGACTTTCTCCGCCGCCTCCTTCATCGTCTTGACCAGATGCGGGTCGGCATAGCCGAGTGCGTTCACCGCGATGCCGGCATGGAAGTCCAGATATCGTGTCCCATCCTGGCTGATCAGGCGCACGCCCTCGCCCCGCTCGAAAGCGAGTGGCGATCTGGCGTAGGTGCCGTACAGCGCGGACATGATCT
>CAZNAE010000104.1:4264-12045 GCA_964570695.1 uncultured Devosia sp. | reverse complement strand
GACTTGCGTCACACGGACCTGAACCGTGCGCGTCTACCAATTCCGCCACCGGGGCATCCGACAGGCGCCGGTTCCCTAGGGCATGGCCCGCAGGCTGTCAATTGCAACCCTCGACAGTTCTGGCGGCTTCACGTTAGAAGCGGACGCACACCCAAGCCGCACGGAGCCGTTCCTCATGGATCACCCGCAACTGGTCACGATTTTCGGGGGCTCGGGCTTTGTCGGGACGCAGGTTGTGCAGCTTCTGGCCCGCGCCGGTTACCGGATCAGGGTCGCCGTGCGGCGGCCGGATCTTGCCGGCCACATCAAACCGCTCGGCGCGGTGGGTCAGGTCGTGCCAATGCAGGCTAACCTCCGCAACCGCGATTCGGTGCTGGCGGCGGTGCGCGGCGCTTCAATCGTCATCAATCTTGCGGCCGTCGGGGTCGAGCGCGGCAAGCAGCGCTTCCGAGCCATCAATGTCATGGGCGCCCGCAATGTCGCAGAGGCTGCCAAGGCGGCGGGGGTCAGCACACTGATCCACATGTCGGTGCTGGGCGCCGACGAAGCGTCGCCGAGCCTCTTCGCGCGCTCGCGGGGGCTGGGTGAGGCCGAGGTACGCAAGGCCTTTCCCGAGGCGATTATCTTCCGCCCGTCGATCATTTTCGGCGTCGGCGACGAGTTCTTCAACCTGCTCGGCCAGTTGGCGCGGGCGCTGCCGGTGATGCCGCTGTTCGGCGGTAAAACCAAATTCCAGCCGGTCTATGTGGGCGATGTCGCCGAGGCGATCGCCGCCGCCGCGCAGGGAAACGCGAAGGCGGGCAAGATCTATGAACTGGGCGGACCTGACGTGCTGACCAACCGGCAGCTCGTCGAGCGTGTGCTGGCCGAAACCAACCGCACTAACCCGATCCTGGCGCTGCCCGCCGGTATCGGCCGGCTGATGGCGCTACCGATGGGCCTTTTGTCCAAACCGCTGCTTACCGCCGATCAGATAACGCTGCTCGGCCTCGACAATGTCGTCTCGGCGGAAGCCAGTAAGGACAAGCGGACGCTCGCCGCTTTTAGCATCGTGCCGCGGCCGCTCGATGCCGTGCTGCCTAGCTATCTGTGGCGTTTCTCGCGCAATGGGCAGTTCGATCGGCAGACGGCCTAACAAGACCGATCGTCCTACTTAAACAGCAGCACGCCCCAAAGGCCGATCGCGCCGACGAAGATGCGCCAGTAAGCGAACGGCGCGAAGCCGTTGCGGGAAATGAAGTTCAGCGCAGAGCGGACGACGAAGAACGCCACGACAAACGCCGCCGCGAGGCCTATGGCGATGCCGAGGCCCACCGAGGACGATATCGCGTCCTTGCTCTTCCAGGCGTCGTAGCCGAACGCGCCGATCATGATCGGGATGGCGAGAAAGAAGCTGAATTCAGCGGCCGAGCGCTTGTCAGTGCCGAGCAGCAGCGAACCAACGATCGTGGCGCCCGAGCGCGACACGCCCGGCACCAGCGCCAGCATCTGGAACAGCCCGATATAGAGGCAGAGCAGCGGCGGATATTTATAGATATCAGTGTATTTGGGCGTCAGTTTCAGCTGGTCGACATACAGCAGGATGATGCCGCCGATGATGAGCATTACGCAGACCAGGATCGGGCTGTCGTAGAGCACGGTCTTGATGAAATCGTGCAGCACGACACCCGCGACGACGGCAGGCAGCGCCGCCAGCACGATGCCCAGGATGAACCGCCAGGCGCCGCGCTTGCCGCCGATGGCATCGAGCAGGATCGCCAGCAGCCGGCCGAAGTAAACGACCACGATGGCGAGGATGGCGCCGAGCTGGATCAGGACCGTAAAGACCTTCCAGTCGTCGCCGTCGAGGCCGAGGAAATGCTCGGCAAGAAGCAGGTGGCCGGTCGACGAAACCGGCAGGAACTCGGTCAGGCCCTCGATGACGCCTAAAATCGCAGGTACAAAAAGGCCTTGATCGAGGCTCATCTGATCTCCTACTCATCGCGGGGCCCAGGCGGAACCGCCCGCCACCCGTCTAAGCTGATTTGCTTGGCCACGCCATAATCGGACCCGCCGGGAGACCACCGGACGCTAATGCCCAGACTTTTGCAGCACAGGCTCGACCCTGCCTCCCGCCTTGCCCGGCTGATGTTCGCCGAATACGGCATCGCCATCGATCTCGAAGACATCAAGCCCTGGACGCGCGATCCGCACGTCCTCGAGCTCAATCCGGCGGCGACGGTGCCGATCCTGATCGACGACGGCGAACCGCCGGTGGTCGGCGTGCTGGCCGTCATCCACGCCATCGAGGATCGCTATTCGCCGAGCGCGGTGGCGGGGCTCTTCCCGCCGCAGTCGCGTGACCGCGCCGAGATGTGGCGGCTTGCCGACTGGGTGCTGCTGAAGCTCAATGACGAGGTGACGCGCTATATCATCGAGGAAAAGATCGTCAAACGCGACCACCGCGGCGCGACGCCCGAGCCGGGCGTGCTGCGGGTGGCCAAGGCGAACCTTGTCGAGCACATGCTCTACTTCAACTGGCTGTTCGCGACCCGGCACTGGATCGCCGGCGAAACCCTGACGCTCGCCGATTTCGCCCTTGCCGCCCATCTCAGCGCGCTCGACTATCTGGGCGATGTCGACTGGGAAACCTCGGCCGAAACGCGCCAATGGTACGCCCGCATCAAATCCCGCCCGGCCTTCCGCTCCCTCCTTTCCGACCGCGTCGGCGGCATGCCGCCGCATGCCGGCTATGCCGACCTCGATTTCTAGCACCGTCGCCGAACTCCGGGCCCGCGCCAAGGCGTTGGGATTCGACGCGTTCGGAATCACCTCGGCGAAGGCACGGCCGGACCTCAGGGAGAGGCTGGAGGCCGCGCTGGCGCGCGGCTGGCACGGCGACATGGACTGGATGGCCGAGACGGCGGAGCGACGCGCCAGCCCGACGGCATTGTGGGACGGGGTGCGCTCGGTCGTCATGCTCGGCGTCAATTATGGGCCGGACCGCGACCCGCTCGAGACGCTCGGGCAGCGCGACCGCGGCACGATTTCGGTCTATGCGCGCAATCGCGACTACCATGAGCTGATCAAGGGCAAGCTCAAGGAACTCGCAGGCCTGCTGAGCCGGCGCACCAGCGGCGAGGTCAAGGTCTTCGTCGACACCGCGCCGGTGATGGAGAAGCCGCTCGCCGAAGCAGCCGGGATCGGCTGGCAGGGCAAGCACACGGTGCTGGTCAGTCGCGAGTTCGGCTCGTGGCTGTTCCTCGGGGCGATCTTCACCTCGGCAGAGCTGCCTGCCGATGCGCCGCATGAGGAAAGCTGCGGCTCCTGCCGGCGCTGCCTCGACATCTGCCCGACCAATGCCTTTCCGGCGCCGTTCCAGCTCGATGCGCGGCGGTGCCTCGCTTATCTCAACATCGAGCACAAGGGACCCATCCCGCTCGAATTCCGTGTGCCGATGGGCAACCGCATTTATGGCTGCGACGATTGCCTCGCGGTCTGCCCTTGGAACAAGTTCGCGAGCGCCGCCAAGGAGGCAAAGCTCCAGGCCCGGGATGAACTCAATGCACCGCCGCTCAGCGAATTGGCGCGGCTCGACGACGAGGCGTTCCGGGCGCTGTTCGCCGGCTCGCCGATCAAGCGGATCGGCCATGCGCGGTTCCTCCGCAACGTGTTGATCGCGGTCGGCAACAGCGGCGACGCGGCGCTGGCGCCGCTGGCCGAACACCGGCTCGGCGACCTCGATCCGCTGGTCCGAGGCGCCGCCGTGTGGGCGACACGGCGGCTGGTCGAGCCGGAAAAAGCGGAACGTTTGGCGCTGGACTTTTTGCCGCGCGAGACCGACACCACCGTGCGCTCCGAGTGGACGCAAAAACTGGATACCTGATGGGCGTATTCTTTTTCGGCATGGGGTATTCGTCGCTGGCGACGGCACGCGCCATCCACCAGATCATCGACGACGACGTGCCGATCGCCGGCACGACGCGCAGCGAAGAAAATATCGAGCGGTTGGCGGACAGCCCGTACCGGTTGCACCTCTTCGACGGCACGGCGCCGGGATCGACCCTCGGCCCCGATCTCCGCAAGGCGACGCATGTGGTGCTGTCGATCCCACCGAACGACAGCAGCGATCCGGCGCTCAATCTGCACCGCGCCGATCTCGACGCGGCACCTGATCTCGAATGGCTATGTTATTTCTCGACGGTCGGCGTCTATGGCGATTTCGGCGGCGCGTGGGTGGACGAGAGCGCGGCGACGCATCCGGTCAACAAGCGCAGCCAGCAGCGGGTCGAGATCGAGCAGCACTGGCGCGACTACGCGGCAGAGCGCGGTGTGCCGCTCATGATCCAGCGGCTCGCCGGCATCTACGGGCCGGGCCGATCGAGCTTCGACAAGTTGCGCGAGGGCACGGCGCGGCGGATCGTCAAACCCGGGCAGGTGTTCAACCGCATCCATGTCGAGGATATCGGCCGCGTGACGGCGCTTGCGGCGCGGGCGAAGCTTGGCGGCACCTTCAATCTCAGCGACGACGAGCCGGCGCCACCGCAGGATCTGGTGGCTTATGCGGCCAGACTCATGGGCGTGCCGGTGCCGCCCGATGTGCCATTCGAGCAAGCACAAATGACTGAAATGGCGCGAAGCTTTTACTCCGACAACAAGCGCGTTTCGAGCAAAGCGATCAAGGGGGCGCTCGGGATCGAATTGATCTACCCCAATTATCGCGCTGGGCTCGACGCGATCTTCGAGTTACCGGCATGACTGCGCCGCACGCCGCCAAGGGACCGCCCGGCCGGGTCGTGCTGGAAGGCCGTTACACCCGACTCGAGCCGATCGGTCCGCAGCACGTCGCCGATCTTTGGCGCGCGACGGTGCCCGAACGCTACGCCTACCTGTTCAGCACTGCGCCGGCCAGCGAGGCGGAGCTGGCGCAACGCACTGTGGCCGCGGCAGCCGAGACCGATCCGCTTTGGTTCGCCGTGATCGACCAGGCGAGCGGCACCGCCGAGGGCCAGCAATCGCTGATGCGCATCGTGCCCGAGCATGGGGTGATTGAGGTCGGCGGCATCTATTGGGGGCCGCGCATGGCGCGGACGCGGGTCGCGACGGAAGCGCTGTTCCTTCACGCGCGATACGTGTTCGATGAACTCGGCTACCGGCGCTTCGAGTGGAAGTGCAACGATCTCAACGCGCCGAGCAAAAAGGCGGCGGAGCGGTTCGGCTTCCAGTTCGAGGGCGTCTTCCGCCAGCACATGATCATCAAAGGCCAGAACCGCGACACGGCGTGGTTCGCCATGCTCGACGGCGACTGGCCGCGGCTGAGGGCCGAATATGAGCGCTGGCTAGCGCCCGGGAATTTTGACGCGAACGGCGTGCAGAAGACGCCGTTGCGGGTTTCCTAGCTTCAGCCCTCAAGCATCACCTCGATGCTCCGCTCCAGCAGCATCAAATCCTCGGGGCGGCTGAGGCGGTGGTCGCCGTCGGGGACCAGGGTCAGGGTCACCGGATCGGTGAGGAGGTGCTGGACCAGCTTCATGGCGTGCGCCTTGGGGACGTCCTTGTCGCGGGCGCCCTGGAGGATGGTCACCGGGCAGCCGGTCTCGATGGCGCGGCCGAACAGCAGGTGGGTCTTGCCGTCGTCGATCAGCGATTTGTTGATGCGGTAGGGATCGGCCGAATAATCGGAGGGCGTATCGACGTAGCCCTGGCGGCTCAGCAGCGTGCGATATTTCTTGGGCATCTGGGCGAGCATCAGGTCGGTCATGTCGGTCGCCGGCGCGATCAGGAGCAGGCCGGTGACGCGGCTGGGACCGCGTTGGCGAAGCGCCCGGATCAACAACAAAGCGAGCCAGCCGCCCATCGAGGAGCCGATGACGATCTGTGGCCCCGTGGTGGTTTCGAACACCGCGAGCGCCTCTTCGAGCCAGCGGCTGATGGTGCCGAGGTTGAAATCGCCGCCGGACTGGCCGTGGCCGGAATAGTCGAAACGGGTGACGACGAGGCCGTGACTCGCGCCGAACGCATCGACTGTTGTCGCCTTGGCGCCGGTCATGTCGGAGCGAAAGCCGCTGAGCCAGAAGAGGCCGGGGCCACGTCCCGGCCGGCGGTCGATGGCAATCGACCGGTCGCCGACCAAAAGAAACTCAACCAACGGCACTTCTCCGCGCAACTCCGCAACAGGCTTAGACATTTGCTTTTCCAACGAGTCCAGCGCATTGACTTCTCCAGCGCGAGTCACGATTTTAGCCGCGCTTCCGCCCGATCCCGCCAACCGCAGAAGGACATCTGCCATTCGCCGACCCATGAGACCGCTTGCGCCCCAGAAGGATGGGCCGCAGTCAAACGAGGATATTACCAGCCCCGACGTTCAGCTGATCGATGCCGAAGGCGTCAACCAAGGCGCGATGAAAACGCGCGATGCGCTTGCACAGGCGCAGGAACTGGGGCTCGATTTGGTGATCATTGCGGGCAATTCGACCCCGCCCGTCGCCAAAATGCTCGATCTCGGCCGCTTCAAATACGCCGCGCAGAAAAAAGCTGCCGAGGCGCGGAAGAAGCAGAAGGTCATCGAGGTCAAGGAAATCCAGCTCCGCCCGAACATCGATACGCATGATTACGAGACCAAGATGAAGGCGGTCACGCGCTTTCTCGAGGACGGCGATCGGGTGAAGGTGACGATGCGCTTCCGCGGCCGCGAAATGGCGCACCAGGACATCGGCATGGGGCTCCTGGTGAAGGTGCAGCAGGAGATGGAGGCGAAAGCCAAAGTCGAATCCTCGCCGCGCTCGGAAGGCCGCCAGATGGTGATGGTACTGGCGCCCAAATGAGGCGACGGACCATTGAGGGATAAAGAGGGCGGCTTCGGGCCGCCCTTTGCTTTTTAGATTTTTGGGCAAGCGAAAGCGGCCATCGGCCCTCCGACGGTGGGAGTGAGCGGTCGCCGCGAGTGTCGCGGCGCGGTGGGGCTCCGACTTCGGAGCGGGGTAGTCCCGCGTTTTGTGAGGCCGAAGCCCCACCGCGCGGCCGGGACTTTCGGTCGCACGCACCAGCCGGCTCGTCGTAGCCGTTTGCTGAGCGCCCCTGGCCGAAGCTCCTGCCAGCAGCCGGCAGGCGAACTTCGTTCGGAACGGGGGCTAATCCCATCCCAACCGCGGACGTGGCCCCTGCTCAGGGCCCCAGCCGATGCGCCGGTCCTCGGAAACGGAACGACTCCCGCCTCCCCCAGCCTCTCCACACCAACCACTCGTCATGATCTCGCGACGGTGTGGAGATGAGGCGATTATGCGCCTGCTGCGGACAGCGTCGATAAGTGTGCGAAAATCGAGGCTAAGGCTTTGGAGAGCTGTGGGGATTTGCCGGCGAATGGCTCGGCATGTCGAGCGATCAGAATCACGCCGGACAGCGATGACAACGGAGGAGCCTAAGGATAAATTCGGTAACTGGAGGCCGTGGGCGCACGGCCTACATCGGGCGGGAGTCCGGGTTCACCCGATTCCCGCCTGCCCCTTCCGTCACATGCTACCGTTGGTTCGGCGGGCACCAGCGATGCCGCAGGGCCTTCTCCCCTGTGGGAGAAGGTGGATCGGCCGCAGGCCGAGACGGATGAGGTCGACCGCTTACGCCGAGCGTGGGGCCAACCCCTCATCCGCCCTTCGGGCCTTCTCCCACAAGGGGAGAAGGCGATGAGCCGCGTAGTGCGGGCCGTGCATCAGCCGGGCACTGCTGCATCGCAAGGGATGTCGTGGCTGTCAGCCCTCATGGTGAGCCTGTCGAACCACGAGGGCGGGAACATCGGTGCGGGAACC
>CAZNAE010000104.1:0-4164 GCA_964570695.1 uncultured Devosia sp. | reverse complement strand
CCGTATGGCGCGGTTCGAGGAGTTACGCCGGCAGCTTCGGATAGGCTTTGGCGAGCGCCTTTTCACGGGCGACCTTGGTCTCCCAGGAGGTGGCGCGGCCCTCGATGGCGTCGGGGATGGCTTCGAGGTGGGCGTGCCAGCCGGCGCGGACGCCTTCGCCGACGACAGGAACGCCGGAGTGGGTGAGCGTCAGGGCGGAGCCGCCGGCCTCGGGGCTGAGGTCGAAGCGGACGAGCGTGTCGCGGCCATCGATCCGCCAGACCCAGGCGAGACTGCGCGGCGGGGTGCAGATCGTGATCCGCATTTCAGTGTGCTTGGAGCCGTTCCAGCTCATGCGGATGCTGCCGCCGACCCGCAAGTCGACCTCGGCGTCGCCGAACCAGTCGGCGAGGCGTTCGGGGACAGTCAGGGCAGCCCAGAGCTTTTCGACGGACGCGCGATAATGGCGGTGGAAGACGACATCGAGGCCGTCGATGGTGCGGGTGACCTCGCCGAGCGGGGCATCGCTCAGGAGGGATTCGGTGCGGTGGGCGGTGGCGGTGCTCATTGATCGTTCTCCAGATGTCGGCCGAGGGCGTCGAGGCGATCGGCCCAGAAGGCGCGGAAGGGGGTGAGCCATTCGTCGAGCGCGCCGAGCGGACGCGGCTCGAGCCGGTAGAGCCGGCGCTGGCCATCGGGCCGGACGCTGACCAGCCCCGCCTCACGCAGCGCTTTCAGGTGCTTGGACACACCCGGCTGGCTGAGCCCGGTGGCCTCGACCAGATCGCCGGCCGGGAGTTCTCCGGCTCGGAGCAGGTCGAGAATGGCGCGGCGATTGGGTTCGGCGATGGCTTCGAATGGGGTCATGGCGATATATGATCATATGGAAATATAACTGTCAAGGCATTTATTGGAACACGCGGAGACCCCCTGCACTGGACAGTATTGTCCTGTACCGGACTGCGGCAGATTGGGATCGGGCAAGCTGCGGCAGAATGGCTTCGACGCGGCGGTAACGCGTGGCAACCCTCCGCGGGCTATCTAGGCCGCCGCTCGCAAATCAGATAGATAACATCTTATGCACTTCGACCAGCGGGACACGATCGGCTTTCAGGCGGCGCAACTGGCGCGGCTCGTGGCGAACCGGGTGCGCGATGCGCTGGCGCCGCTCGGGGTGCAGCCGGCGCAGGCGGCGGCGCTGATCGAAATCGGCGCGGCCGAGGGGCTGACGCAGAAGGAACTGGTCGAGCGGCTCGAGGTCGAGCAGCCGGGCGTGGCGCGGACGCTCAACGGGCTCGAGGCGGACGGCTGGATCACCCGGCAGGCGCGGGCCGGACGGGCGCAGGGCCTGTTTCTGACCCACAAGGCGCGGGCAATTGTGCCGGAAGCGGCGCGGCTTTCGGCGGAGATCAACCGCGGCGCGCTGAGCGAACTCAGCCGCACCGAGCAGGCGCACCTGATCGACCGGCTGGGCGAGGTCGTGATGAGTCTCAAGGCCGGCTGAAGGGCGCAGTCGGTCACCCTCCCCCTCGCGGGGAGGTAGCGCCGCTCGGAGCAAGCGACGTGGCGGAGCTAGGGGGGCCGAGGCAGTCTCAATGCCGACTGCTTCCCCCCTCGGGCTCGATATACGGACTTAGCGAAGGGCCAAGTCCTATCTCGCTGCCTCCCCCGCCAGGGGGTGACGCCGACTGCGAGCGCCGTCGTCTGCGACGCTTGCCATATCCGGCTTCTCCCTCTATAGACGCCGCTTCCAACCGGACCGCCCGGCCGAAAGGCATGCCGTGGCAGTCCTGAATGCGACGCCCTCAGGGGCATAAACAGGTACGCAAAATGCCAAAAATGAAGACCAAGTCAGGCGCTAAGAAGCGCTTCAAAATGACTGCGACGGGCCGCGTCAAGGCGGGCGTCGCAGGTAAGCGGCACCGGCTCTCCAGCCACAACGCCGACTATATTCGCCGGAACCGGGGGACCAAGATCCTCAAGAAGGGCGATGAGAGTCTGGTGAAGTGGTACATGCCGTACAATCGATAGGAGCCGCAGATGTCACGCGTTAAGAGAGGCGTCACCAACCACGCCCGTCACAAGAAAGTTCTGAAGGCCGCCGAAGGTTTTTACGGCCGCCGCAAGAACACCATCCGCGCGGCCAAGGCCGCCGTCGACAAGGCCGGCCAGTATGCCTACCGCGACCGCCGCGCCAAGAAGCGCAGCTTCCGCGGGCTATGGATCCAGCGCATCAACGCGGCAGTGCGCGAGCACGGGCTGACCTATGGCCGATTTATCGACGGCCTCGTGAAGGCTGAGATCGCGGTCGACCGCAAGGTGCTGTCCGATATCGCCATCACCGAGCCCGCAGCCTTCGCGGCGATCGTCGCCCAGGCGAAGACGGCCCTCGGTTATCTCGGCGCGATCGAGAAGACCACCGCCGAGCGCGTCTCGGCCTAAAACTCTCGCCTTTTCCGAGGCCTCAAGCTAAGCCTTGCGCCGCCCGAATGGGCACGGCGCAGGGCTTTTTGTTTGCCCGTGCGAAAACCGGATTTGCCATGAGCCTTGCCGACGATATCGACCGCCTCCGCACCGAACTGACCGCCGCGATCAATGCCGCGGCGGATGAAGCCGCGCTCGACGGGGTGCGCGTCGTGGCGCTCGGCAAGAAGGGCTCGCTGTCGGCGCTGCTGAGTTCGCTCGGCACGATGGCGCCCGAGGACCGGAAGACCGCCGGTCCGGCGATCAACGGGCTGAAGAGTGAGATCGCCGGGCTGATCGAGGCCAGGGGCCGTGAGCTCAGCGCCACGGCGCTCGAGGCGCGGCTGCAAGCCGAGCGCATCGATGTGACGCTGCCGGTGCGGCCGGCGCCGACGGCGGAGGGGCGCATCCATCCGGTGAGCCAGGTCTGGGACGAGATTACCGCGATCTTTTCCGACATGGGCTTCAAGATCGCCGAAGGGCCGGACATCGAGACCGACTGGTACAATTTCACCGCGCTCAATTTCCCCGAGGGGCATCCGGCGCGCGAGATGCACGACACGTTCTTCCTGCAACCCGGGCCGGACGGCACCCGCAAGGTGCTGCGCACCCATACCTCGCCGGTGCAGATCCGGGTGATGAAGCAGACGAACGAGAAGCCGGCCGCGCCGTATCTCACCGCACCGATGGCGCCGCCGATCCGCGTCATCATGCCGGGGCGCACCTATCGGCACGACAGCGACCAGACGCATACGCCGATGTTCCACCAGGTCGAGGGGCTGGTGATCGACAAAAGCTCGCATATCGGCCAGCTGCGCTGGGTGCTGACGGAATTCCTCAAGGCGTTCTTCGAGGTGCCAGGGGTGACGCTCAGGTTCCGGCCGAGCTTCTTTCCGTTCACCGAGCCGTCGATGGAAGTCGACGTACAATGCGACCGATCAGGGCCCGAGGTGAAGATCGGCGAGGGCAGCGACTGGCTCGAGATTTTGGGCTGCGGCATGGTGCACGCCAATGTGCTGCGCAATTGCGGGCTCGATCCCGACATCTACCAGGGCTTTGCCTGGGGCATGGGGATCGACCGGCTGGCGATGCTCAAATACGGCATGAACGATTTGCGGGCGTTCTTCGACGCCGACAAGCGCTGGCTGGATCACTACGGGTTCCGGGCCTTCGACATGCCGACACTGTTCGGGGGGCTGAGCTCTTGAATTTAATTGTGGCCACAATTAAATAAGGTCGTCAGGTGGAGTTGGAATGGGATGAAGCAAAGCGACAGAAGACGCTCCGAGAGCGCGGGCTGGATTTCGCTGATATCGCATTCATCGATCAGGCCAGCCTCGTCTCTGAGGGGGACACGCGGCGCGACTATGGTGAGGTCCGGGTCTCCAGTTTTGCTTATCTGCACGGCAGGCTGATCAACTTCTGCTGGACTCCCCGGACCGGCCGCATCCGCATTATCTCCCTGAGGAAAGCCAATGACCGCGAACGCCAAAAATATCAGACGCGATAGAGAGCCGGGGTCGATAGAAGGAATTCTTCCTGGCGAGTCACTGGACGATTTCGAGAAGCGAGTGGGCGACGATGCTCCCGAGTGGACCGAGGACGACTTCAAGCGCGCCCGGCCGATCGGGGATTTTCCGGAGTTACGCGAGGCTCTCGAACGCGCTCGCGGACAGCGCGGGCCGCAGAAGGCGCCGGTGAAGGAACGCGTGGCGCTGCGGC
>CAZNAE010000103.1:0-12055 GCA_964570695.1 uncultured Devosia sp. | reverse complement strand
TGGTTGCGGGAGTAGGATTTGAACCTACGACCTTCAGGTTATGAGCCTGACGAGCTACCGGGCTGCTCCATCCCGCGCCAATGTCGTGCTTTTTGCGCTTGCTTCGCGGCCATCGACCGCGGCGCAAGCGGTATATAGAGGCTGCCCCTGCCGATCTCAAGGCGAAAACGCACCCCGGACGACAGTTTTTTGACTGCCGGCCACCGTCCCCGTCGCATCGCATTTCGCGGCGGCTGCGCTATAACAGCGCCAACCGCGAAAAAGGGCCTATCGTGTCGCTGTTCGCATCGCTGTTCCCGATCCTCTGCTGGCTGGCCTACACCTATGGCGTGCCGTTCGTAGAACGCAGCCGGCCGTCGCTGTCGGTAATCATGAGTATGCAGCGTCGCCGCTGGGTCGCCAACGCCACCAAGCGCGAATCGCCGATGGACGCGATCCTTTCGGGCAATCTGATGCAGTCGGTCAGCCTGCTTGCCTCGACCTCGGTGCTGCTGGTGCTGGCGATCCTCGCCGCCTTCGGCCAGGTGAACGCCCTTGTGGCAACCCTTGCAACCTTCGGCCTCGGCCATGATTACACCGCAGCTGAGATGCAGATTCATCTGCTGGTGCTGCTAGTCATCTTCGTGTCGAGCTTCTTTTCGTTCACGCTGTCGCTTCGGCAGTTCAACCATTTCTGCATCATGATTGGGGCACTGTCGCACGACGCCACTACCACCGAAGAGGAAATAGACGCTATCGCGATGCTGAACTCGCTTGCCGCCAAGAACTTCAACAATGGCATCCGCGCCTACTACTTCGCGGTGCCCGCCGTAGCCTGGTTCGCGTCAGACTGGCTCGCCATCGTCGTCACTCTCATCACCACCGGCCTTATCATCCATCGCGAGTTCTTCTCGTCTGCCCATCGCCTCGCGGCGTCGGTGGCCGTGCTCGCGAGCCGCCGCGAACAGGAAACCCGTACATGATCCGGACTATCGTTCTAACTGCAGTGGTGCTCTTTGCCACGCAGACCTACGCCGAAGACGCGACCAAGAGCCCCGGGCTCGAGCCGGCGCTGCAGCAATGCATCGAGGCAGTGAACAGCAGCCAGGATCAGGACAATGCGCCGCAGATGAGCGACTGCATCTCGGTTGGCAGCAATGCCTGCCAGAACGAACCCGGCGGTTCCTCGACGCAGGGTATCTCGGGATGCAACCGCCAGGAGCAGGCTTTCTGGGACTCGATGGTGACGTTCATCTACGGCGAATTGACTCGAAGCCTCAAGGGCGACGCCCTGACGACGCTGAAGTCCTCGCAGAAAGCCTGGACTCCGTGGCGCGATACGCGTTGCAAGCTGGTCTACGCGACCACCAAGAACGGCAGCATGAGCCAAGTGTACCTGACCTACTGCTTGATGGAGACGACGGCTTTGCGGGCCATCGACCTGATGGACGCCCTGACACCCACCTGAGCTTAGGCGCCGATTTTCGCCCTGAGGAACGCGACGATGTCGGCCAGCACTGGCGCCCGGTGGCGGGTGAATACCCCCAGCGCGAGTAACGTGCCGGCGTGTCCCACGCCAACGTAGTGCCGCTCGACGGCCTCCGCGCCGGCCCTGCGCCAGTTGGAGGCGAGCGCCACGGTGTTCCGCGGATAGACCAGTTTGTCCTCGGCTCCGGTCCCGAGGAATGCAGGAGGTAGGCCGGTGTGCACGAGGTTCACAGGTTGCGTCGACCTGGGATCGGCCACGGCACCGAATGTTCGCAGCGTAGTGGCCACGTCGAACGGATAGAAATCGTAGGGGCCGGAGAGACCGACAAAGGCACCGACGCGGTCGGCGAGGTCGACCTTCGGCAGCAGGCTTGGATCAAGCAGCAGCATCGCCGCGTTGTAGGCGCCGGCCGAATGTCCCATCAGCGCGACCCGTGACGGGTCGCCGCCATGTTCGGCGACGTGCGACAAGGTCCAGGCAAAACCCAGCGCGCAATCTTCGAGGAACACCGGATACTCGACCTCCGGCACTAGCCGGTAGTCGGCGATCACCACGACGAAGCCGGCGGCCGCCAGAGCCCGACCTGCAAAGCCGTAGAATCGGCGGTCGCCCATGTCCCACGAGCCGCCGTAGAGGAAGTAAACGACCGGCCAAAGCCCGATGCCTTTCGGCGCATAGATGTCGAGCGTTTGCCGGTGATGCGGACCATAGTGAATGGCGCGCGCGACGCGGCGCGATGTCCACTCCTTTGGCATCAGCAGGTCGAGGAGGGCGAGAAGCGAATACATCTAGCCGCCGGCGTGACCGTCCGGCGAGAAGCCGCGCGCGAGGTAGATCGTATAGTGGTCGATGCCGCGTCCGTAGAGCACGACATCGACGCTGCCAGCCTCGCTGATATTGCCAAATTTCGCTTTGACGGCATCCGGCAACGGCCGCCAGTTGTCGGCGACGATCAGCGCTGTCTGGCCGGCGTGAGCCGCCGCGTCGAACCAGTCGTCGAAGGCGTCGCGGCCAGGCGATAGGCTGGTGACGTCGCGGTCCTTGAGCGCGAAGGCCAAGGGCGAGGCCAGCGAGTAGTCCGTCGCAGCGACGAAGTCGACCTGCTCCGTAATGCGAATCTCCGCGACACGCGCCGCGACGTCTTCCCATCCATAGGACCAGGCAGAGGTCTGGTCCGCATAGCTGATCAACGCCATGAACGGCAGCACCGCGTAGTTAAGGCCAGCGATTCCCACAGCCAGCAGACCGTAGGCCATCTGCAGCCAGAACAGCACCCGGGAACGGAACGTCAGGAACAAGAACGGCAGGATCGCGACGTAGGCAACGGCGTTCCAGTGAATGAGGATATTGGTGACCGCCGACGCAGCAAGGAAGCCGAGAGTCGATAGCCAGAAGATCCATCGGCTGACACCGTGGCCGTCGCCCCGCGTGAGCACGAACCGTGCCATCGACCAGATCAGGAAAGGCGATAGAACCGCGAGTGCTCCGAGCAGGAAGCCGCCGAGCCCGGATAGGCCGGCGCCCTCCCCGAGGGCCGCGCGCCCGCCGACGATAAAGCCAAACGATGCGAAATTATGCTGGATGTTCCAAACCAGCACCGGCCCTTGCAGGACGATCGCCAGCAGCGCGGCAAGATAAAGATGCGGCGACTTCAGCAGCGGGCGCAGACGCGATGAGAACACGACGGCGAGCACAAGACCGACGCCCAGCAACGCACCGGTGTATTTGCTGAGCGTTGCGAGGCCGATCGCGAGACCGGTGAAATAGAGCCAGCGCGGCGCGCTCGATGTGCTGACGCGCTCGACGCCGTAGACGGTCGCCAGCGAGAAGAACACCAGCAGATGGTCCGGCAGCGCCACGTTGCTGAGGGCGAAGAAGATTGGCGTCGCAAGAAAGATCGCCGTGGTCGGCCAGAACGCCTCGCGCCAATTCTCGTCCTTCAGCCGACGGGCGAGCAACCACAACAGCACGAGATCGCCGATTAGCGTCAGGAGGACGAGGAAGCGGAGGCCAAGGATCGTCCAGCCGAACAGTGCGCCGGCCAGTCCCTCGGTCCAGCCCACCAGTGGCGGATGGTCGAAATAGGACAGCGCGGGGTGCTGTCCCCAGAGGAAATAGTAGGTCTCGTCCATGAACGGGCGCGATACCGCCATCAGCACTAGCTTGATGGCAAGGAAGCCGAGGGCCGCGATACGCGCCGAACGCCAGTCTAGTTCCCTTACCTCACTCATCGGGCATGAAGTCCTGCGCTAGATAGATCGTCCGCGCGTCGTACTCGGTGCCGTGAACGACCGTAGCGACCGTCGTCAGTTCGGTGATCTGCTTGAACTGACGCGTGATATCCGGTGTCAGCGGGCGCCATGTGTCGCCAAACAGGATCGCGTCCTGGCCGGCATGGGCCTTGGGATCGAACCAGTAATCGTACTCATCCGTCCGCGCCGCGAGGCTCACGACGTCGCGGTCATGCGTTGCGAAAGCCAGGAGCGATGCGGTCGTGTAGTCCGCCGTCGCCACGAAGCTCACAGGGTGCGCCGCGCGGGCTGCCTCGACCGCAGTCGCCACGTCGCTCCAGCCATAGCTCCAAGCCGTCGCCTCATCGCCCCAACCACGCACGTCGGTCATCGGCATGATCGAGTAGTTCACAAAGGCGAAGCCGACAAAGACGATGCCATAGAGCCCCTGCAGCACCAGCAGCCATCGTGGACGCATGAACGCCGCGAGGAACGGCAACATCGCGGCATAGGCCACGAGATTCCAATGGAACAGCACCAGCGTGGTGAACGCCACGCCGACGATGCCGACCGTCGAGACAAGAAACGTCGCGCGAGCGAAGCCACTGCCTGGAATTGCATTCTTGGCTGAGAAGGCGAACTTGCCGATTGGCCAGAACAGGAACGGCGAGACGAAGATCAGGATGCCAATGGCCAACGGATACATGCCGTCGAATCGCGCCGCGAGCCCGGCATGCCGGCCCTGGAGGATGAATTCCATGGAGGCAAAGTGCTCGGTGATGTTCCAGATCAGCACCGGCAACTGCATCGCGAGCGTGAGCGCGGCGGCCATGTAAAGTCGACCCTGGCGCAGCAGCGCGCGGTCACGGAGGACGATGAACAGCACCAGGCCGACCGCCAGGAACGCCGCATTGTATTTTGCCAGACCGGCGAATCCCAGAAACAGCGCGCCGACATAGAGGTCGCGATCCTCTCCCGGCTCGCCACTCGTTCGATCCTGAAACAACCGGAAGAAGAAGTAGATCGCGAACAGGCACGCGGTCAGCAGCAGATGATCGGGCAGCGCAACCGTCGTGATCATCCAGTAGATCGGCGTCACGACGAACAGCAGCAGCGTGACCCAGAAATGACCCTGCCAGTTCGTTCCGCCGATTCGTCGCGAGATCAGGTAGAGCGCAAAAATATCGGCAAGAAACGACAGGCCGACCGGCAACCGCAGGGCGAACAGGTTCCAGCCGAACACCGCCGATGAGAGCCCCAGCAGCCAGGCATTGAGCGGCGGGTGGTCATAGTAGGACAGCGCTGGGTGCTGCCCCCACATCCAGTAATACGCTTCGTCCATGAAGACGCCGGCGAAGCTCAGATGCACGAACTTGAAGGCGACGAGCAGGATCGCGACAATCTGCACGATGCGCAGCGGGACGCGACCCACTTCCACCCCCTGCTGTTCCAACGGCGACCCTTTCGCGGCAAGCCCGGCGCTTATGCCACGATGGATCGACGCGGCAAACCCTACTGGAAGCCGGCCGTCGCGCGCGGGTGGTACGCCGCTTCGAGCGCCTTCACATCCTCCGGGCTCAGCATGACGTCGACCGCCCCAATGGCTTCGGTGAGCTGCGCCAGCTTGGTCACGCCAACGATTGGCGCCGTCACCGGCACCTTCTGCAGCACCCAGGCGAGCGCCACCTGCGCCATCGTGACGCCCTTGGCTTTAGCCACGACTGCGACCGCGCCGTTGATAGCTTCGTCGTCCTTGGCATTGGCGTCATAAATCTGGTTGCCAAACGGATCAGTCTCGAACCGCTTGGTCACCTCGCCCCACGGCCGCGCCAACCGGCCACGCGCCAACGGTGACCACGGGATTACGCCGATCCCCTGATCGACGCACAGCGGCAGCATTTCGCGCTCCTCCTCGCGGTAGATCAGGTTAAGGTGGTCCTGCATCGACACGAAGCGTGTCCAGCCATTGGCGTCCTGCGTCTTCAGCATTTTCATGAACTGCCACGCCCACATCGACGAGGCGCCGATGTAGCGGGCCTTGCCCATCTTCACCACGTCGTGCAGCGCCTCGAGTGTCTCCTCGATCGGCGTCTGATAGTCGAAGCGATGGATCTGATAGAGGTCGACATAGTCGGTCTTGAGCCGGCGCAGCGAATTGTCGATCTCGCCGAGGATCGCCTTCCGCGACTGGCCTTTGCCGTTGGGTCCCTGGCGCATCTCGCCGTTGACCTTGGTGGCGAGCACGATCTCGTCGCGCGGCGCCAGCTCCTTGAGCACCGTGCCAGTGACCTCCTCGCTGGTGCCGGCGGCGTACACGTTCGCCGTGTCGAAGAAATTGATACCGGCTTCCCAAGCGGCGCGGATGATCGGGCGGCTCTGTTCGAGATCGAGTACCCATTCGCGGCCTTTGGTGTTGTCACCGAACGACATGCAGCCGAGGCAGATGCGAGAGACTTCGAGGCCGGTGCGGCCGAGGCGGGTGTATTGCATGATCAGAATCCTTTGACGGCAAACGGCACATAGGGCGTCTCGACGGCAGCGATCTCCTCCGGTGTCAGCGTCACGCCGAGCGCCGCGATCGCGTCGTCGAGCTGGCTCAACTTGGTCACACCGACGATCGGCGCAGTCACTTCCGGTTTCGCTAGCACCCAGGCCATGGCGACCTGTGCCATCGGCACGCCGCGTGCCGCTGCAACCTTCTCCACGGCATCGACCACTCCCTTCTTGGTGATGTCGTCATACATGGTCTTGGCAAAGCGGTCGGTCTGAGTTCGCTTGGTCTGTTGGCCCCATGGCCGAGTCAACTTGCCGCCATTCAGCGGCGACCACGGGATCACGCCGATGCCATCGGTCTTGCAGAGCGGCAGCATCTCTCGTTCCTCCTCGCGATAGGTAAGGCTCACCTGATCCTGCATCGAGACGAACTTGGTCCAGCCATTGCGCTCAGCCGCCTGCTGGTATTTGGCAAACTGCCAGGCCCACATCGAGGACGCGCCGATGTAACGCGCCTTGCCCGATTTCACCACCTCGTGCAGCGCCTCCATCGTCTCCTCAAAGGGGACGTTCGGATCGTGCCGGTGGATCTGGTAGAGATCGACGTGATCGACCTGCAGGCGGCGCAGCGAATTGTCGATTTCGCCAAGGATCGCCTTGCGGCTCAGCCCGCGGCCGTTGGGTCCCATGCGCATCGGGAAGTGCACCTTGGTGGCGAGCACAATCTCATCGCGCGGCGCCAGCTCCTTGAGCAGAGTGCCGGTGATCTCCTCGCTGGTCCCAGCCGCGTAGACGTTCGCAGTGTCGAAGAAATTGATCCCCGATTCCCAGGCTCTGCGGAAAATCGGCCGCGCCTCATCAAGGCCGAGCACCCAGGGCCGCTCGACTTTGTTGGTGCCGAAACTCATGCATCCGAAACAGATGCGGGAGACTTCGAGGCCGGTCCGGCCAAGGCGAGAATATTGCATCAATGCTCCTTCGGAGCCTACCAGGGCTCCACGACGATCTCGGGCCACACGGCCTTTGCGCGGGCGCCCTTTGCAGTATGAGCCGGCTCGTTCTGCAACACACGATTGGGTGTGATGCGAAACGAAAAGATGTCGTCGAGCCCGAACGGCGCGAGCACGCTGACCGTGTCGTCGGCCTCGAGCCGCAGGGCAACGGCGTGCGTCTTCGAAGCATAGCGCAACAGCATCTCGCCAGACGACGTCAATGGTTTGAATGGCTGCTTGAATTTCTCCGGAAACCACAGATGCACGCGCGCCTGGTTGCGGGGCTCGACCGGTAACGATAGATGCGCGAAACGCTTGGCGAGCCGCCGGATGACGACATCCTCGGCCTCGTAGCTGAGGTCCCGATCGTCGAAGTAAAAGACGTCGATGTCGCGAATACCCGTCAGCCTTGGCCGCTCCGTGAGGCGATTCCAGACGCTATTGTAGATCGCGCCAGCGACCAGCAGCCAATCGGGCAGCGCTTCGTCCCGCAGCCCGTAGAGAACCTCCATGAGGAGTGGCTCCGCTCGCACGATCTGCAGCAACGCCGCGCGCTGCACCACGTCGCCTTTGCCGGAATATCTGAGATGTCCCACCATCGCGGAAGGCTATCTCGATTCTCAACTTGGCAGCGAGCCCGACCCTATTCGTCCCGCCGGTTCTCAATTGGCGACAGGATCGAGTCGAGCCGCGTGATCGTGCTCTCGATGTCGGTCTGCCCGCCCGGCGGCGCCGGCGTATAGACCGGCTGCGGCGCCCCGCTCGGGAAGGCGCCGAACTGCGTGAAGAAGGCAATCATGTCGGCGAGCACGGGCGCACGCCAGCGCCACATCGCACCGATGGCGAATACCGCCTCCATGTGCCCGACATTGTCGTAGTATTTCTCGGTCACCCAGTCGCCTGAGGCCTTGAGCTTGGCAGCAAGATGCTCTGTGTTCTGCACTCGCACGATCGGGTCGATCTTGCCGGCTACCAGCAGCATCGGCGGCTCGTCCGGCGCCACCAGATTGATCGGCTGCGTGCCCTCTGGATTGTCGGTGGCACCGAAAGTGTTGCGCACTTCGTCATATTCAAACGGATAAAAATCATAGGGCCCGGAAATCGCCGCGATGCCCTTGATCGGCATGGTCACGTTGTAGTCACGGAGGAACGACTTCTCGAGGCCCAGCATCACCGCGTTGTAAGCGCCCGCCGAATGACCGGCGATGAAGAAGCGGTGCGTGTCGCCGCCATAAGTGCCGATATGATCCTCGATCCATTTGACCGCCTGCGCATTGTCCTCGAGGAAGTCGGGATATTTCACCTCGGGATAGAGGCGGTAGTCAGGGATGACGACGATGAAGCCGCTCGCCGCCAGCGCCCGGCCGACGAACTGGTAGTCGCTGCGCGACCCCTGCTTCCACGAACCGCCATAGATGAACATCACCACCGGCGCCGGCCCTTTGGGGTCCTTCGGCCCATAGATGTCGAGTTTCTTGCGATCGCCGTCAGCGAACGGCAAATCCTTGGCCAACACCGCCGCATCGTCCATCGCCGGCCCCAAATTGAACGGGTCCATAATGTTGACCTGCGCCGCAGCCGGCGCGGCAAAGCTCAGGAACGCGAGGACGACAAGAATCAGGCGCAGCGGCATCGGCAAATCGAATCCGGTGGGGGTGTGGCTATGTGGAGGCGAAAGCCGATGATTTTGTGACGGCGGCCGTGGCGATCTGCCACGTCATTCACGGTCGGAGATAGGCCCAACCGGCGGCTTGTAACTGGGCGAGGCGGACGACGCCACCTTCGTCGATACGGACGAAACCCTGCAGCAGCGCGGCGACGTCGAGTTTCTGCGCATCGAGGGTGTTGCCGCAGGCGCCGAGCGCTACGCCGGCGGCGTCTATTGCGGCAAGCCGGCGGGTCAGGTCCGCGTTGGCTTCCTTGCTGGTGAACGCCAGCAGCGCCGGGCCATGCACGACGAGGGCAATCTGGACCTTGTCGGGACCGCCCATGCCGCGGATGTGGTTATCGATATTGCCGAGCACGAACTGGACCTTTTCGCGGTCAGCGAGATGATAGGCCACCCGTGGAATGCCGTCGGCCAGCGTCTCTGCGGCTGAGGCGCGGAAACTCGCGAGGCCGGCAGCGCCGGCGAGTGCCAGCCGGCCGATCAGCCCGCGGCGGCTCACGCCATCACTGCGCATCGCTGAGCAATGCCTTGTCGTCGTCGTTGACCAAATTGCTGCAGAGCTTCAGCGATACTCGGTCGAGACGGAAGCTCTTGTCGTCCGGCCCGAACTGGGCGGCGGGGTTGTCGGTGCCGGGATCGGTATCCTCATCAGTCGTTGGGTCCCAGGTGCGGGCGCCGTATGGGATGTCGACCAGAATGCTGTTCGCATCCTTGAGCCGCACATTGATCATGCCGCCGTCGCAATCGACACCGCAGTCGAGCAGCGCCTTGCCATCGATGGTGCCGCTGCAGCTGCCGCTGACCTGGAACTGCGTCTTGACCTTTCGGAAACTCACGCCGATCGACAGATCGTAGGTGCGCTGGTCGTCGACCTTGGAGTCGACCAGGAGAGTCATGTCGGTGACGTTCTGCTTGGGGTGAGCCTTCAGATGCGCCGGGTCGTAGTGCCGCTCGTAGCAGGCAAAGGCGCGGTCGTTCCCTAGATCCTTGCCGAACAGCGCAAGGTCGGTTGAACTGACGGCAAAAGCGGGGGTTACAGAGAACAGAGCGAGCGCAATGCTCGCGGCGAGCAGGTTTGGCATCTGGCCCTCATCGTCGCCCCCGGCCGATAGACTCTAGCCGGTTTTGGCCGCGGCTCAAGAGGTCCGCGCGACGATGAAGGTGCTCTCGGTCAGGCGGAGAGCAGTTCGAGCGGCTGCTCCTGTAGCAGGATGAGGCGGCGTTCCATCTTTTCCGCAAATTCGCCGCGATAGCGGCTCATGCGGAAGCCTTCGATGATCTCCGAAATCTCGCGGACACGCGCTCGATAGGCATCAAGGCTCTCCCCGGCGAACCGATCACACGCGACAGACGGCCAACCTTCAGCTTCCACGTCCAGACTCCCATCGAACCAAAATTCGATGCGAGCAGCTAATGCCCTCGAAGTTAGATGGCGTTGAATGGACGATTAGAATTTGGGGAGAATGACTTAGCCGACGGTGACGTGCTGACGCGACATCATGTAGCCGATGCCCCGCACGGTCTGGATGAGGGAGGGCTCGCCCTCCGGTCCGTCGATCTTCTTGCGCAGATAGCGCACATAGACATCGACGATCTTGGTGCCGGGATCGAAGCCATATTCCCAGACGCTGTTGAGCAGGCGCTCGCGGCTGACGACCCGGTCGGCATTGGTCATCAGATAGTGCAGCAGCTCGAACTCGCGCACTGTGAGGTCGATCGCGACCCCGCCCTTGGTGACGCGGTGCGATTGCGGCTCCAGCACCAACCCGCCGATGCGGAGGGGCTTTTCGGTATCAGGCGCTGCCCGCCGCCGCTGCAGGGCGCCGATCCGGGCCAGCAGTTCGTCGAAGGCGAAGGGCTTGGTCAGATAGTCGTCCGCCCCCCCCTTGAGGCCGTCGATCTTGTCTTGCAGCGAATCCTTGGCGGTCAGCATCAGGATATAGACCGAGCGGCTCTCTTCGCGGAGCAGCCGGCAGACTTCGAGGCCGTCGATATAGGGCAGCATGCGATCGAGGACGATGAGGTCGAATTCATCGCTTCTGGCCCGTTCAAGACCATCCCGGCCGTCGTTTTCGACCGCCACTTGGTGGCCCTCGGCAACCAGCCCGCGCTCGAGAAACGAGGCGATCCGACGATCGTC
The DNA here is from genome assembly GCA_964570695.1 of uncultured Devosia sp. Lineage (GTDB taxonomy): Bacteria > Pseudomonadota > Alphaproteobacteria > Rhizobiales > Devosiaceae > Devosia_A. Next base: position 1,062 of record CAZNAE010000103.1, on the reverse strand, counting down.
TTCGATGACCAGAATCTTCATCACGCCGCACGCACTCCGATCGGCAGCAGAATCCTGAGCACCGCACCGCCTTCCGGCCGATTGCCGAGACCGATGCTGCCGCCATGGCGCTCAATGATATCCTTGGCGATTGCGAGCCCGATGCCAATCCCCTCGATCAACGAGTCGCCTTCATGGCGGCCGCGGAAGAATCGCTCGAATACCCGAGGCAGGTCGCCCGCCTCGACACCAGAGCCTTCGTCGAGGATGGAAATCGAGGCGTTGTCGCCATCGATTCCGGTGGCGATGGTCACGGTGGTTCCGGGCGGCGAATGCTTGATGGCGTTGTCGAGACCAATGATCAACGCCTGCTTCAGCCTGCGGAAATCCGCGTCGAGGTGCCGCCCGTGGTCTGCAAGATTCACCGCGACGGTGACCTCGCGGGGTGCCGCCAGCGTCTCGGCTTCCTGCGCGGCCGCCGCGATGATCTGGTCGAGCTGCGTATCGGCAAACACGAAAGGCTGGTCCTCGGCGGTCGAACGGGCGAACTCGATCAAATCTTCGAGCAATTGGCCAAGCTCGGCCGCCTGGCCCTGGATACGCTCGAGCGACTGGCGCTGCAGCTTTGGATCGTCCTTGCCGCGAAGCGCCACATCGGCCTCGCCGCGAAGGATCGTCAGCGGCGTACGCAACTCATGGCTGACATCGGCGAGGAACTGGCCGCGCCGGCGATCGACCTCGCGCAATTGCTCGTTGGCGGAGCTCAATTGCGCCGTTCGCGCTTCGACCTCCGAGCTGAGCCGCTCGCCCGCCTCGGCGAAACCACGGCGCTGCTCGGCGACCGAGTCGCTGAGGCTCGCAAGACTTTCCGCGAGCGGCGCGAAATCGCTGCCGAGCGCGGGCGCTGCCGGCAGTGCCTCGCCCTTCGAGACGGCCTTGGCCTGCGCAGTCAGTGCCGCAAGCGGCACAGCGATCGAACGGCGAAGGCCGAAGCCGAGCGCCAGCAGTGCCGCGAGGGCCAGCACCGCGACGACTGCGGCTGCAATCAGCAGCTGTGTCCAGGTCGCGGCGATGGCCGAGACC
>CAZNAE010000102.1:0-12167 GCA_964570695.1 uncultured Devosia sp. | reverse complement strand
CTGTTCGAGATCGAGAAGGCCGACCTCGACTGGCAGGTGCCGCTGATCCTCTTGCCCAAGCACAAGGCAAAGCTCCTGATGAACATGCTGCTAATTGCCTCGATGGCGGTGCCGCGCGGCGGGCTGGTCAAGGTCGAGGTCACGGGCCCAGCCGGCAGCGAGATGTTCAAGTTCACCTCGACCTCGGATTCCGAGAAGCGGCAGAAGACGCTGATGCCGTCGAATGCCGAAGGCCTGCTCTCGGGCAGCCCGGAGGAGGGCGTCGATGCTCGCGGCATCCAGCCGTTCTATACCGGCATCCTCGCGCGAATGACCGACATGGAGCTCACGATCGGTATCGCGAACGACGTCTTCACCTTCACGGCGACGCCCAAGGCGAAAGCCGCAGGCGGCGAGCCCGAGAGGGCCGCGGCCTAGAGCTTCGACAGCACTTTCATCGCCGCATTCAGCGTCCACTCGGCGAGGATCGCCGTGCGGCCCTGGCGGTTGCGCATCAGCGCTTTCTCGCTGGCGCTGGCGGTGATCCACGTTTTTGCGAACGAATTGCGGTCGTGGTAGTCGGGCGCGTCGGCGTGCGTCCAGGCCTGGCTGTAGCGGTAGTATTGCGAGGGGTCGGCATAGCCCGGATCGCTGCGGTTGACGTCCTTGAAGTCCGGGTCCCATTTCTGCAATGCCATGGCTTCGAAATTGTCGAACTCGGTAAGGGTACCCTGGTGGATGACGCCGTTGGCGTGCGCCGGTACGCCCATGTCCTCGACCATGTGGAGCATGATTCCAACGAGGAAGTAGGCGCGCGGCTTGTCGCCGGATTTGTAAGCTGTCTCGGCGTCGGCCCACCAGCCCGGCACATCGTCGGAGCCGGCATTGGTGCCCTTGTGCTTGATGCGGGCGGCGTTGAGATCGATGCCGTAGAGCGTTCCGGTCACCGGCAGCTCATGCAACTCTTGGTTGGCGCCCTCGATGATGGTCGCGCGGTATTGCTTGAGCTCGGGGTATTTGCCCTGCAGCTGATCGAGCGCGTACTCAGTGAGGTAGCTGTGCGTCGGGTGAACGATCGGCGTCAGCCATTTGAACTTGGCGCTGTCCCAGGCGAGGGCAGGCGTTGCCAGCAGCAGCGCGACGACGACGGCAAGTGCGAGTTGTGTGCGGCGGTGCATGAAATCCCCCGAAGTCGCGGCACCGTAACGCGCGACGCGACTGGTGCACAATATTGCGGCCGCATATTCCGTGTCGCCGGAGGCTGTGCTTAGCTCCCGCTGCCAATTGCGGCATCGCTCAGGGGCTCATCATGTTCAAATCATTCGCCGCGGCAGCGGCGTGCGCATCTATTGTCGTTCTGGCCGGCTGCTCGGTCACCAAGATCGACACTGACCACATGTCGTCGGCCGATCTCATCAAGAGCCCGCAATATATGGGCATCCGGCCGACCGTGCCGAAGAACGTCCAGGTCATCGGGCCGGTCGACGTGACGTTCTGCCAGAAGAAGATCCCGGAGGGACCGGCGACCGCCGATCAGATGATGACGCTGCTGCGGATAGCGGCGGCGCAGAAGGGCGCGACGGCAATGGCGGAGGTGTCGTATCACCTCAACGGGCCACAGACCGATACCTGCTTCTCGACCGCGACAGCGCACGGTATTGGGTACGTTCATACTTAACCGTCATATTCCGCTAACCATCCGTTCGGACTTTTGTCGGATAGTTTCCGCCAGCCCAGCACCGTTGCTGGGCGGAGGTTCCGTCATGAAGTCCTGCCTCATCGTCGATGACTCGAGCGTCGTCCGTAAAGTGGCGCGCCGGATTCTCGAGGATCTCGACTACATCGTCGATGAAGCCGAGGACGGGCAGGAAGCCTTCGATAAGTGCCGGCAGGAAATGCCCGATGCCATCCTCCTCGACTGGCAGATGCCGGTGATGGGCGGCCTCGAATTCCTGAAGCTGTTGCGCGCCTATATCGGCGGCACGGCGCCGAAGGTGGTGTTCTGTGTCACCGAGAACGACATCGGCCAGATCGCGCTGGCGATGAAGGCCGGCGCCTCCGACTACATGATGAAGCCGTTCGATCGCGACATCCTCGAGGCCAAGTTCATGCCCGAGACGGAGTTGCTTGCCGAAGCCGGCTAGCGGTAGGCCGTAGACTTTCAGATCGCCGGTAACCCGCGCTAAACCATCGCGCCGAGTGCGGTTTGGGCGCCGGGCCCGTCCGACCTACCTCTTGCCGGGAGGCAGGAGGGGCACCCATGCGCTGGCTGGGTCTTTCGGTGATCGCCGCGGCGATCGGGTTTGCTGGTGTCTATGGTTTCGCGCGGCCCGACGCCGTTGCGTCGCTTGCTGCCACCGGCAATTGCGACATCAAAGGCAATATCAGCATCAATACGGGCGAGCACATCTATCATATGCCTGGCCAGCACTTCTACGCAGAGACGATCATCTCGCCGGCACATGGAGAGCGCTGGTTCTGTAGCGAAGCTCAGGCCCAGGCGGCAGGCTGGCGCAAGGCGCGCGACTGATGGACAAGATGGCCAGAATCAAAGGGCTCCGGACGTTTTCGTCCGAAGCCCTTGGGTCCGCCGCAACGCTGGACTGATATTCTACTAGGCGACACTGCTTTCCGCGAAAACCTCGGACTCATCGGGCTCGCGCAGCACGTAGCCGCGGCCCCAAACGGTCTCAATATAGTTCTTGCCGCCGGTCGCCACGCTGAGCTTCTTGCGCAGCTTGCAGATGAACACGTCGATGATCTTGAGCTCGGGCTCGTCCATGCCGCCGTAGAGATGATTGAGGAACATCTCCTTGGTGAGGGTGGTGCCCTTGCGGAGCGAGAGCAGCTCCAGCATCTGGTATTCCTTGCCGGTCAGGTGGACGCGGGCCGCCTGCACTTCGACGGTCTTGGTGTCGAGATTGACGGTCAGGTCGCCGGTTGTGATCACCGACTGGGCGTGACCCTTCGAACGGCGGACGATGGCGTGGATGCGAGCGACCAGCTCATCCTTGTGGAAGGGCTTGGTCATATAATCGTCGGCACCGAAGCCGAGGCCGCGCACCTTATCCTCGATGCCGGCGAGGCCGGAGAGAATCAGAATGGGCGTCTGCACCTTGGCGACACGCAGCGTGCGCAGCACCTCGTAGCCCGACATGTCGGGCAGGTTCAGATCGAGAAGAATGATGTCGTAGTCGTAGAGCTTGCCGAGATCGACACCTTCCTCACCAAGGTCGGTGGTGTACACATTGAAACTCTCGGATTTGAGCATCAATTCGATGCTCTGCGCCGTCGCGCTGTCGTCCTCAATCAAGAGCACACGCATGCCGTTCCCCTTAAAGTCGTTCCTGCTGGAACCGGGGTACGGCGCGGAAACGCCATCACCCCTAACCGAACCCTACTGGATATGACTCAAACCTAAGCGCCATTAGTTAACAAAGTTTAATTCTGATCCGCAATATGCAAACGAAATGCTGATGCATGTTAACTAAGCTATTGAATTCACATATTAAAATCGATCAACTAAACTTAAGATTTTAGGTTAAGAAAGCCCTACAATCGACTCTGTGGACTCAGCGTTCCGGGGTTGGGGGCTGTGGAAAACGGACATCGCGGCAAAGGCGCGCGGACAGTCCTCAAGTCCTATGGTTAACGCTTTTTGCTTAACGTTCGGTTACCTTTGAGCGAAGCGATTCGAGGGCCGTTCCAGTGCGGGCGCTGACTGCAGAAATCGGTGCGATCGACGAGGTCGAGGTGTTCGGCCGGGTCAAGGCCGTGCAGGGCCTGATGATCGAAATCGTCGGCCCGGTGCGCGAACTGCGCGTTGGCGGCCGGGTGATGATCGAGACCACCGGCGGCGGCACGTTGCGGTCGGAAATCATCGGCTTCCGCGATGGTCATGCGCTCTGCCTGCCATTTGGTCCAGTCGCGGGCGTCCGGCTCGGTTGCCGCGCGGTATTCCAGAGTCACGATGGCGCGGTCTATCCGAGCGACAGCTGGCTCGGTCGCGTGATCAACGCCAATGGCGAGCCGATCGATGGCAAGGGGCCGCTGGCCCGCGGCGCCGAGGCCTATCCGCTGAAGCAGCAGCCACTGCCGGCGCACGAGCGGGCCCGCGTCGGCGCGCCGATGGATATGGGCGTGCGGGTGATGAACACCTTCACCACCATGTGCGAGGGCCAGCGCATGGGCATCTTCGCCGGCTCGGGCGTCGGCAAGTCGGTGCTGATGTCGATGCTGGTGCGCAACGCCAGCGCCGACGTCGCGATCGTCGGGCTGATCGGCGAGCGCGGCCGCGAGGTGCAGGAGTTCATCACCGAATATCTGGGCGAAGTGGGCCTGAGGCGCGCCATCGTTGTGGTGGCGACGTCGGACGAAGCGGCGCTGATGCGGCGGCAGGCGGCCTATCTGACGCTGACGCTGGCGGAGTTCTTCCGCGACCAGGGCAAGCGCGTGCTCTGCATGATGGACAGCCTGACCCGCTTCGCCATGGCGCAGCGCGAGATCGGCCTCTCCATTGGCGAGCCGCCGACCGCCAAGGGCTATCCGCCGACAGTGTTCACCGAACTGCCTAGGTTGCTCGAGCGGGCCGGACCCGGCCTCGTGAATTCGGGCTCCGTTACGGGTCTATTTACCGTTTTAGTCGAAGGTGATGATCACAATGAACCCATTGCAGATGCCGTGCGCGGCATCCTCGACGGGCACATTGTGATGGAGCGTGGCATTGCCGAACGGGGGAGGTATCCCGCCGTCAATGTGCTCAGGTCCATCTCGCGGACGATGCCAGGATGCGTGCCGGTTCCGGTACGCCCAGTTGTGCAGCGGGCGCGGGAGTTCATGTCGGTGTTCTCCGACATGGAGGAACTGATCCGTCTGGGGGCGTACCGCAAAGGATCGGACCCGCAGGTGGATCGCGCCATCGCCTTGTATCCTGCGCTGGAGGCGTTTTTGGGCCAGCAGCGGGAAGAGCGGACCTCGATTGCCGACGGCTACAAGATGCTGGAAGCGATCCTGGATAAGGCGCCCGCAAAATGAGTGTGATCTGACTTGCGGTGTAAGGAGTACAAGTCATGAAGTCGCGCAGCGAGAGCCTCATTCGGCTCAAGAAATTCCAGGTCGACGAAAAGCGTCGCCAGGTTGCGCAGATCGAGATGATGGTCGCTGACTTCCAGCGTATGGCCGGCGAGCTCGACCAGCAGATCGAAATCGAACAGCACAAGACCGGCATCTCCGATGTCCTCCACTTCGCCTATTCGACCTTCGCCAAAGCGGCGATCGCGCGGCGCGACAATCTGCTCGCCTCGGCGGCGGACATGCGCGACCAGCTCGAAGCGGCGCAGGATGCGCTGGCCGAAGCGGTCGAGGATCTGAAGAAAGTCGAATTGCTCGACCAGCGCGAGCACGGCCGCGAAGTGGCCGAAGAGGCCAAGGTCGAGCAGGCCGAATTCGACGAGATCGGCCGCCTGCGCCATCGCCACTAGGCTCGTCGCAGCGGCGGTTGACGAGGGCGCCGGTGGCGCCCTTTTGTTCGTCAGTAGGTCTTCATCGCCAGATGTGGCATGCCGCCATCCTCGAATTCCTCACCGAAGGCGACGAAGCCCAGCTTTTCGTAAAGTGCCAGCTTGTCGGTCTGCGCGGTGAGGTAGAACCGCGTTTCGCCGCGCGCGCGAGCCAGCGCCATGGCGAAATTCATCAGCCTCGTCGCGATGCCCTTGCCGCGAGCTGAACGCGCCACCGCGACGCGGCCGATCTTCACGTGCTCGGCCAGGAACAGGATGCGGAGCACCCCAACGACATTACCGTCGAGCAATGCGACGACGTGCGTGGCTGTCGCGTCGTAGGCGTCGCGCTCGACATCCTCGGGCACATTCTGCTCGACGATGAACACCTCGCGCCGCAACTCGAGGCCGAGCGCACCGAGGTCGGAGGCAAGCGGGACGGCGAGGATAAGCGGGGTTGTCGGCATGGGAGCTCCTGCGGCGGATATCGCATAACCCACTGCGCCGTTCCAGCCTGGCTCTCCACCCGTCGCGCCTGCAACACCCGGGTGGTGGTTGGAAAAACTGTGCTAGTCTCCCGCCATGTTCCTGTCGATCTTCGACATCTTCAAGATCAGCGTCGGGCCGTCGTCGTCGCATACCATGGGGCCGATGCTGGCGGCGGCGCGGTTCCTGGTGCTGGCGCGGCCAGCGGCACTGGCCTCCCACAAGCAACTGGCGCTGCGCTGCCAGCTCTACGGCTCGCTAGCTTACACCGGGGAAGGTCACGGCACGTTCCGCGCGGTGCTGGCGGGGCTCCTTGGCCTTTCGCCGGAGACCTACGACCGCGCGGTGGCGGATCGCGAACTGGCGGATCTGACGCTTAGGCCGGTGGTGCCGGTCGGGCGTGGCAAAGCGCTGACGCTCGACGCCGCGACGGCGATTGTCGCGGAAAAAGGCAAGCGGCTGGTTGCGCATCCTAATGGAATGACGTTCTCGCTGGTCGGTCCCGACGGCGCGACCGTGCTCAGTGAGAGCTACTATTCGATCGGCGGCGGCTTTGTCCTCACCGAGGCGGAGATGGCAGCCGGGCCGAGCATCTCGGAGGGCGAGGGCGTGCCCTATCCCTTCGGCACCGCGGTCGAGATGCTGGCGATGGGCGAAGCATCCGGGCTCAGCATCGCCGACATGAAGCGGGCCAACGAGTTGGCGCGGGGCATCGCCAACCTCGATACGCGCGTGATGGCGATCTGGGATGTGATGGATCGCTGCATCGATCGTGGCCTCGGCGGTGACGGCATCCTGCCCGGCGGCCTCAACGTCAAGCGGCGGGCCAAGGGGCTCAACGACAAGCTTCGCGCCCGCGCCGGCGCCAACGATGCGCCGCTGCACTCCGCAGTCGACTGGCTGCAGGCTTATGCGATGGCGGTGAATGAAGAGAACGCCGCCGGCGGGCAGGTGGTGACGGCGCCAACCAATGGCGCTGCAGGGGTGGTCCCGGCAGTGATCCGCTACTATCTCGATCTCGTCCCAGGCGCGTCACGCGAAAAAGTGCCGGAAATGCTGCTGACGGCGGCGGCCGTGGGCGGGCTGATCAAGTCGAACGCTTCGATCTCGGGCGCCGAAGTCGGCTGCCAGGGCGAGGTTGGCTCGGCCTCGGCGATGGCCGCGGCGGCCCTGTGTGCGGTGCTGGGCGGCACGAACGCGCAGATCGAGAACGCCGCGGAAATCGCCCTGGAGCATCATCTCGGCATGACCTGTGATCCGATCCGCGGACTGGTGCAGGTGCCGTGCATCGAACGCAACGGCATGGGAGCGGTAAAGGCGGTGGCGGCAGCGTCGCTCGCTGCACTCGGCGACGGCCAGCATATCGTGCCCCTCGATGCCTGCATCGAGACAATGCGGCAGACCGGCCGTGACATGGATGAGCGCTACAAGGAGACCAGCCTCGGCGGCCTGAGCGTCAGCCTGCCGGAATGCTAATGGCTAAAAACCGAACAGGTCCTTGAGGAACAGGAAATCGACCGCGACCGAGCCGATGGCAATCGCCACATACCAGGGTGCCAAAACCACCCAGGCAAGCACGCGGACGACGTCCCACCTGTCACGCGAGGGCTCCCTCGCTGACTGGGCTTCAGTAGAAATACGGATGTTTTGATTGGTCGGCGGCTGGGGCGCCAGAAGCGGGCGCTGCGGCTCGTCGAGGCGCACCGGCGGGACGTAAGGGGTTGGATCCGCTGGCTTTTCGACAGGCGCTGGAGCGGCTTGCGGAGTGCGCGCGGCCGCGGATACCATACGAGCAGCTTCATCGTCATAGAAGCCGCTGACCGACTTGGCCTTCACGTCCATCTGGTATCGCCCGCCGCACGCACAACTGGGCTAAGTTGAATCACTGAGGCGGCTGCTTCGCAACCCGTAGTGCCCGCAGCAAGTACGACTAATCCACCGTTTCGTGCGTTGGATCGTCGCTTTATTGCGCCGGTGTGTTGATCGGGAGGGGGCCGGATGGTCCGGGCACTGTCCATTGCACCCGGCCGGCGTCGCGGACCACCTTCTGGATAAACGCAAGCTTATCGATCACCGCGGGCATCAGCACGAACGGATAGGCGTCGTGCTGGCCGACGGCCCGATTGAGGTTGTTGATCAGCGATGAAAGCGGCACCCAGCGGTCGATCAGCTCGCCGAACGCGGGCAAGCGATAGGGATCGAAATCGATACGGGTCTCGAGCTCGCCGGTGGTGTCGACCTGCGGATTGAGGCGGATGCCGAAGGCGGCGGCCATCTCGGTGGTGTCGACGATATGGAGGAAATGCGCCCAGGTCTCCGCCCAGTCTTCCCAGGGATGCGACGTGGCATAAGCTGAAATATGGGTCGTCTGCCAGTCCGCCGGCGCGCCGGTCTCGTAGTGGCGCTGCAGCGCTGCGGCGTAGTCCTCGCGCTCGTCGCCGAACAGGCCGCGGAATTCTTCCAAGGCCGGCCGGTTGTCGATCAAGAGGTCCCAGTAGTAGTGGCCGACCTCGTGCCGGAAATGGCCGAGCAGGGTGCGATACGGCTCCTTCATCTCGGTCCGGCGCTTCTCGCGCTCGGCATCGTCGGCCTCCTTGAGCGCCAGCGTAATCACGCCGTCCTCGTGCCCCGTCATGACCGGCTGAGCGGCGGCCTCATCCGACAGGAACCGGAAGCTCAGGCCATGCACCGCGTCCTCGTTGCGCGTCGCGAGTGGTAGGCGGAAGCGCAGCAGCGAGTAGAACAGCCGTTTCTTGGCGCGCTCGATCACCTGCCAGTGGTCGAGGTTGGCGTCGTCGTCCATCGGCGGGACCAGCGCATTGTGGCGGCAGGCCCGGCAGAACGGATCGCCCCCGGGATCGTACTCCACCAGCCAATTGCAGGCGCCGTGCTGGGCATTGGCGCAATAGACGAAGCGCTGGTCGGGCAGCGCCGGGGCGTGGAAATGATCGTCCTCCGTCTCGAGCGAAACCAGCATGTTGGTGGCATGCCAGTAGCCGAGCGCGTGGCCGCATTGCTCGCAGACGGTGTTCTCGAAATAGAGGACGTTGCTGCAATGGTCGCAGCGGAAGAGTTTCATAAGGTCGCCCCGGTAAGCTCGGTCGACAATGCCCCAAAACGCGTCAAGTTCCACCGGCAATCAAGACTGGACGGCCCGCCTCACGCCGACCGCCGCGCGGGTGGTGCTGGTCGCGCTGGTGCTGGTCACCGCCGTGCTGGTCTGGATTGCGCTCGGCATCACCGAGCCGGTTCGCCGGGCTGGGCCCAGCGATCTCGATACCTATGAGCGCGTGGTGACGGCGCTCCGCGCCGGGCAGGGCTATTATTCGGCGCTGCACGAGGCGCTGCTCGACGGCGGCTATGGCACGCTATCGCCGCTCAACTGGCGGCCACCGGTGTTCCTGACATTCCTGTCGTGGTTTCCGTCGCTGGCATTGGCGCAGATCTCTCTCGGGATCGTGACGATCGCTAGCTGGCTCTTGGCCGTGACCTACGCCTTCCGGCGCGGCGGGTTGGGCTACGGAGCCGCCGCGGGCCTCGTGATGGCCGCGAGTCTCATCGGCATCGTCGGTTATCGAGCCGAGCTCAGCTTCGAGCTGTGCGCCGGCACGCTGATCCTGATCTCGGTGTGCAGCTACGGTCTCGGCGTCCGCTGGCTTGGCGTCGCCGCCGGTGCGCTCGCGCTGTTCGTGCGCGAACTGGCGATCATCTATGTTGTCGCCTGCATCATCGTCGCGATCCGCGAGCGAAAGTGGCGGGAACTCAGCGCATGGCTGGTGGCGCTCGTCGCCTACGCAGCGTTCTATGCGTGGCACGTGCTGCAGCTGACGGCCCTGCTCGGTCCCCCGGATCATGCGGCCGCAACCGATTGGTTGCAGTTCGGCGGACTGGCCTTCGTCCTGCGTGCCGCAGCATTCAACGGCGCTTTGCTGGCTGCGCCGTACTGGGTGGCGGCGGTCGTCCTCATGTTGGGGCTGGTCGGTCTCAAAGACCTGCCCCGACCAGCTATCGCCGTCGGACTATATTTGCTGCTGTTCCTTGTCTATGGCCGGCCCGAGAACGAATATTGGGGCGCGCTCTATGCACCGCTGATCGCACTCGGCATGGTGTTCGCATTTCCGGCGCTGCGCAGCCTCGTGGCTGCCGCTACACCGCGCCGATCGTCCTGAGCCGTACGCGGGGGTGAACCTCGTTCTGGCTCATCACCACCGTCTGCGGGCGGAAACGCTCGATGATGGCGCGGACGTGCGGGCGGATCGAGGGTGAGGTAATGAGCACTGGCAGCTCGCCCATCTGTGCCGCATTCTCGAACCCCTGCTGTACAGCGAGGATGAACTGCTGCAGCCGCGACGGCGCCATGGCGAGATGGCGCTCCGGCCCGTCGCCCACCATCGCCTCGGCGAAATCGCGCTCCCATTGCGGCGAAAGAGTCAGCAGCGGCAAATTGCCGTCGGGGCCGAGATTGGAGGCGCAGATCTGGCGCGACAGGCGCGAACGGACGTGCTCGGCGATCATCTGCGTGGTGCGCGTGCCGCCGGCGATCTCCGCGATGCCCTCGAGGATGGTCGGCAGATCGCGGATCGAGATGCGCTCGGTGAGGAGCGCCTGCAGCACGCGCAGAATGCCTGCCACCGAGATCTGCGATGGGATGATGTCCTCGAGCAGCTTCTGCTGGTCCTTGGTGAGCCCGTTGAGCAGCGTCTGCACATTGGCGTAGCTCAACAGGTCGGCGACGTTGGCCTTCAGTACCTCGGTCAAATGCGTCGAGATCACCGTCGACGGATCGATGATCGAGTAGCCCTTGAGCTCGGCTTCATCGCGGAGCGCCGGTTCGATCCAGGTCGCGGGGAGGCCGAACGTAGGCTCGGTGGTGTGATAGCCGGGCAGGGTGATCTCCTTGCCCATCGGATCCATCACCATCAGCTGGTTGGCGTAGATGCGGCCCTTGCCGGCATCGACTTCCTTGATCTTCACCGCATAGTCGTTGGGATCGAGCTGCATGTTGTCGAGAATGCGGACGGCCGGCATGACGAAACCGAGCTCGGTCGCGAGCTGCCGGCGCAGCGCCTTGATCTGATCGGTGAGCCGATCGTTGCCGGTGTCGTCTTCCTTGACCAGCGACAACAGCCCGTAGCCCAACTCGAGCTTCAGTTCGTCGATCTTTAGGCTGTCGGAGATCGGCGTCTCGTCGGTGCCGGCGGCAACCGCCGCGGCCTTCTTGCCGGTCAGCAGTTCGGTGGCCGCGCGGGCGAGGGTGGCGGTCTTGATGCGGGTCGAGCGCACGGCGAGATAGCCGATGCCGCCGGCGAGCGCGATGAACGGCAGGATGGGCATGCCGGGCAGGAAGGCAAGGACGCCGATGACCGCCGACGACATGCCGAGTGCCTTGGGGTAGCCGGTGAATTGGGCCACTAGCGCCTTGTCGGCGGAGCCGAGCACGCCGGCTTTGGAGACGAGGAGGCCCGCTGCGGTCGAGACGATCAGCGACGGGATCTGGCTGACGAGGCCGTCGCCGACGGTCAGCAGCGTGTAGTTGTTGCCAGCTTCCTGGAAGCTCAGGCCCTGCTGCATGACGCCGATCACCATGCCGGCGATGATGTTGATGAAGGTGATGAGCAAACCGGCGATGGCGTCGCCGCGCACGAACTTCGACGCGCCGTCCATGTTGCCGAAGAAGGCGCTCTCGGCCTCGAGCGTCTTGCGGCGTTCGCGGGCGACGCTCTCGTCGATCAGGCCGGCCGAAAGGTCGGCGTCGATCGCCATCTGCTTGCCGGGCATGGCGTCGAGGTTGAAGCGTGCCGCGACTTCGGCGATGCGGCCCGAGCCCTTGGTGATGACGATGAAGTTGACGATGATCAGGATGGCAAAGACGACGACGCCGATGACGAAGTTGCCGCGCATCACGAAATTACCGAAGGCCTCGATGACATGACCGGCGGCGTCGGCGCCATTGTGACCATTGGCGAGGATGAGGCGCGTCGAGGCAAGATTGAGCGCGAGCCGCATCATGGCGGCGATCAGCAAGACTGTCGGGAACGACGAGAATTCGAGCGGCGTCTGGATGAACAACGCCGTCATCAGAATCAGCACCGAGAAGACGATCGACACCGCCAGCAGCACGTCGAGCAGGAAGGACGGCAGCGGCAGGATGAGCACGACGATGATCGCCATGACGCCGATGGCGAGGCCGATATCGGTCGAGCG
>CAZNAE010000101.1:2664-12187 GCA_964570695.1 uncultured Devosia sp. | reverse complement strand
GCGCGCGCCCTTGACCTCGGGCGCCCCGCACGCCATTACGCCCGCACCGAAAGGGGATTGATCATGGACAAGTTCACCCAGCTCACGGGCGTCGCCGCGCCGCTGCCGATCATCAACATCGACACCGACATGATCATCCCCAAGCAGTATCTCAAGACGATCAAGCGGACCGGGCTCGGCTCGGCGCTGTTCTCGGAGATGCGCTACAAGGACGACGGCTCGGAGAACCCCGATTTCGTCCTCAACAAGCCGGCCTATCGGCATGCCTCGATTATTGTCGCCGGCGACAATTTCGGCTGCGGCTCGTCGCGCGAGCATGCCCCGTGGGCGCTGCTCGATTTCGGGGTGCGCTGCGTCATCTCGACCAGCTTTGCCGACATCTTTTACAATAACTGCTTCAAGAACGGCATTCTGCCGCTGGTCGTTACCCCCGAGCAGCTGAAGCTCCTGATGGACGATGCCGAGCGCGGCGCCAATGCCACCATCTCGATTGATCTCGAAGCCCAGACCGTCAAAGGTCCGGACGGCGGCACCATCCATTTCGATATCGATCCGTCGCGCAAGCACACGTTGCTCGAGGGCCTCGACGACATCGCCGCCACCATGAAGGAAGGCGCCGAGATTTCCGCCTACGAGCAGAAGACGCAGGCCCAGAGGCCGTGGATCTGATGGTCCAGCGCATCTCGACCGGCTCGCCCTTCGAGCAGAAGTTCGGCTATTCCCGCGCCGTCCGGCACGAGGATAGCGTCTACGTCTCGGGCACCACCGGCTACGATTACGCCACCATGCAGATGCCCGACGCCGCCGGCGAGCAGGCGAAGAACGCCCTTGCCACCATCGACAAGGCGCTGCGCGACGCCGGCTCATCGATCGCCGACACGGTGCGGGTCGTCTACTATGTTGGAGACGCCTCCTACATCGATGATGTCGTGGCCGCTGTCGGCCCGGTGTTCAAGGACATCCGCCCCGCCGCCACCATGCTCGTCGTCAAGATGATCGAGGCGGCAATGAAGATCGAGATCGAAGTCACCGCCCGCATCGGCGCGAGTCGCAGCTGATGTTCGGCTACGAGGTTAAGCTCGATCCGCCGCAGGCCGAGGTGGACCGCGTCATGCAGACCATCATTTCGAGCTATGCCAGCGACCACAGGCCGCTCGAATGGGCGATCTTCACAACCGACTCAGCGACCGGCAGGCAGAACGGCGGCGGCGCAACCGGCTATGCCGTCTACGACTGGGCCTACATCCAGTTCTTCGCCATCCCCGCCGAACTGCGCGGGAAGGGGCTTGGGCGCGAGCTGATGGACCGGGTCGAGGCCTTCGCTCGCGAGCGTGGGCTGACCGGGCTCTTTCTCGACACCTTCGAATTCCAGGCCCGCGGCTTCTACGAGAAGCTCGGCTTCACCTTGTTCGGGTCGATCGAAGATCATCCGAAGGGGCAGAGCCGCTACTTCCTGCAGAAGCGCCTCGACCGGCCGAAATCCCATTCTAATTGAGACGAGAGACATTATGGCCCAGAAGCTCTTCCTGCTGCCCGGCGATGGTATTGGCGTCGAAGTCATGGGCGAGGTCAGAAAGCTTATCGCCTGGATCAATGGCGAGCAGCTCGGCGATTTCACGATCGACGCCGGCCTCGTGGGCGGCTCCGCCTACGACGCGCATGGCGAGGCGATCTCGGAAGCCGACATGCACAAGGCGCTCGCCGCCGACGCGGTGATCTTCGGCGCGGTGGGCGGGCCGAAATGGGACAAGGTGCCCTATGAGAAGCGTCCGGAAGCCGGGCTGCTGCGGCTGCGCAAGGACCTGCAGCTCTTCGCCAATCTGCGTCCGGCGATCTGTTATCCGGCCCTCGCCGATGCGTCGTCGCTGAAGCGCGAGCTGGTCGAGGGCCTCGACATCCTGATCGTGCGCGAGCTCACCGGCGGCGTTTATTTCGGCGAGCCCAAGACCATCACCGATCTCGGCAATGGCCAGAAGCGTGCCGTCGATACGCAGGTTTATGAGACCTACGAGATCGACCGCATCGTGCGGGTCGCCTGCGATCTGGCGCGGACGCGCCACAAGAAGGTGCACTCGGCCGACAAGAAGAACGTCATGAAGTCCGGCGTCCTGTGGGACGAGGTCGCCCAGCAGGTCGCCAGGAACTATGCCGACATCGAATTCCACCACATCCTCGCCGACAACGCCGCGATGCAGCTGGTGCGCAATCCCAAGCAGTTCGACGTGATGGTCACCGACAATCTCTTCGGTGACGTGCTGTCGGACGCCGCCGCCATGCTCACCGGCTCGCTCGGCATGCTGCCCTCAGCTTCCCTCGGTGCGCCCGACAAGGCGACCGGCAAGCGTAAGGCGCTCTACGAGCCGGTGCACGGCTCGGCCCCCGACATTGCCGGCAAGGGCATCGCCAACCCTATCGCCACCATTGCGAGCTTCGCCATGGCGCTCCGCTACTCCTTCGGCATGATCGAATTGGCCAACCAGGTCGAGGCGGCGATCTCGGCCGTCCTCGACGATGGCCTGCGGACCGGCGATATCGCCCAGCCCAATCGCAAGACCGTCGGCACCGAAGCCATGGGCGCCGCCATCCTCGGCAAGCTCAAGGCGTAGCGGGCGCTAGTCGTGTCCGGGATGGCGGAAGGGCGTAAACAGCACCGAAATCCGCCGTCCCTCGAAGGCATCGCGGAAATCATCGGGGTTGAGGCCCATGCGGCGCAGCACCTGCGCGTCGACATGGGTGAGTTCGGGGCGGGCGCGCTGGGCGCGTCGCTTTCGCAGATTTTCGAACAATCAAAGCTCCGTCCGTCGTCTCCCGACGAAGCGTCCGGTACACCAACGTCGGCTCGGCCGAAATCATCCGAATGGGCGACGGCTTTATTTTTTCGCTGTTCACTGGTGGTTCATCCGGGCGCCCGATGAGTGCCGCCCGCTGCGAGACGAGGAGATTCCGGCCATGAGCGAATTCCACGAGCTGTTCGCCAGAGCCGCTGCCCATGCGGCCGACTACCGCGAGGCGGTCTCCGTCGATCCGGAGCCGCTCGGCATCGACTACCGGCAGATGCTCGGCCGGGTCATGGCACCGGTGCCCGAGACCGGCAGCGCCCCTGAGGCTGTCATCGACGAGTTGGTGCGGCTGAGCGATGGCGGGCTGATGCCGATCACCGGCCCGCGCTTCTTTGGCTGGGTCATGGGCTCTTCGCACCCGGCCGGCGTCGCCGCCGATTTCCTGGTCTCGGCCTGGGGGCAGAATACCGGCTATCATTCGCCGACGCCGGCGACGTCGGCCATCGAGGCGGTGGCCGAAAGCTGGCTGCTCGAACTGCTCGACCTGCCGCGGGAAAGCGGCATCGGCTTCTGTACCGGCGCCACGGTCGCCAACGGCATCTGCCTCGCGGCGGCGCGGACCGGCACGCTGCTCAAAGCCGGCTGGGACCCCGATGCGGACGGCCTCTTCGGCGCCCCGCCGGTGCATGTGCTGATTGGCGCCGACGCCCACTCGTCGCTGTTTTCGTCGCTGCAGCTTATCGGCTTCGGCTACAACCGGGTCACCAGGATCGCCACCGACGAGCAGGGCCGTATGCAACCGGCCGCTCTTGCGGCGGAGATCGGCAAGCTCAGCGGCCCCAAGATCGTCATCGCGCAGGCCGGGCAGATCAACACCGGCGCTTTCGATCCGTTCGCCGAGATCGCGGCGATCGCCAAGGCACACGGGGCTTGGCTGCACGTCGACGGGGCATTCGGGCTGTGGGCGCGCGCCACGCCGGCGCGCCGGCATCTCACCGATGGCATCGAGCTCTGCGACAGCTGGTGCACCGATGGTCACAAATGGCTGCAGGTACCTTATGATTCCGGCTTCGCCGTGGTGCGGAACAAGGAGATGCTGCTCAAGGCGATGACGCAGTGGGCGAGCTACCTTCCGGCGATCACTGCCGGCGATCGCGTGCCGTCCGCCTACGTCCCCGAGCTCAGCCGGCGGGCCCGCGGCGTCCCGGTCTGGGCGGTGATCAAGGCGCTTGGCCGCACCGGCATTGCCGAAATGGTCGAGCGTGGCTGCGCGCTGACCGAGCGATTCGCCGACCGGCTCGGCAACCAGGCCGGCATCCATGTCCGCAACGCGCCCGTCATCAACCAGCTGATCGTCAGCTTCGGCGACGGCGATGCCGCCTCCCGCCGCGCCTCGACCGAGGCGGTGATCGCCCGCGTGCAGCAGGACGGCGTGCTCTATGCGGGCGGCGCCGAATGGGGGGGTGACTGGGTGATGCGGCTCTCGCTCAGCTCGTCGCGCACGACGGCGGCCGATGTCGAGATGAGCGCCGACGCCATTATTGGCGCCTGGCGAGCGGTTCAGGCGCGGTGAAGCCCGAACGACTCCGCCAGCAGCCGGTACGACCGAAGGCGGAGCTGGTGATCCCACATCGTGGTCGTCACCATCACCTCGTCGGCGCCTGCCGCCGCTGCCTGCCGCTCGATCTCGGCCTTGACCTGCTGCGGGTCGCCGACGATCCAGAGCTTGCCTTGCTTGTCGAGGATCGCCTGCTGCGCCGGACTGTATTGGTAGGCCGCGGCCTCCTCGGGCGATACCAGCTTGCGGATGTCGCCGGAATGGAACAACGCCCAGCTCAGCGCCTGCGAGCCGGAGAGGAATCTTGCCTCCTCCTCGGTCGGCGCGGCCAGCGCCGAGACGGCAAGGATGGCGTGCGGCTTGGGGAATCTCGCAGACGGCCGGAACGCCTCGCGATAGGCGGCGAAGGCCGGAGCGGGCGGCGTGGCGCTGAAATGGGCCGCGAAGGAATAGCCGATCCCGAGTTCGCCGGCGGCCGCGGCGCTGGCGCCGGACGAGCCGAGCAGGAACAGCGGCGGCAGGTTGACGTTCTCGGGCGCCACGCGAATGGCGCCAAACGGATGGCCGGCCGGGAAGGTGCCCTCATCGAAGGCCAGCATTTCCGCCAGTTCCTGCGGGAAATAATTGCCATCGACCGAGCGCAACGCCGAGAGGGTGCGCCCGTCGCTGCCGCCGGCGCGGCCGATGCCGAGGTCGATGCGGCCCGGATAGAGCCCGTTGAGGGTGCGGTAGGTCTCGACCACCCTCAGCGGCACATGGTTGGGCAGCATGACGCCGCCCGAGCCCACATGGATGCGTGAGGTGTTGGCGGCCGCTGTGGCGATCAGCACTTCCGGCGAGGACGAGGCAATCGACGGCATGCCGTGGTGTTCGGCGTACCAGACGCGGGTGAAGCCCAGCTCGTCGCCCAGTTTGGCGAGGCTGACGATCTGCTGCAGGGCGGTTTCGGTGGTCGTGCCCTCGGGCACCGGCGCGAGGTCGAGGATGGAAAGCGGCAAGGACATGTCTGGTTATGTCGTTAGCGTCCGGTGAATTGCCATAGGTGTTTTGTCGCCTCGCTAAAACATGACTGGCAAATCAGAACCTGGCTTCGTAAGGGTCCTAATTATGCAAATCGCCGTCATCGGATCCGGGGTCTCCGGGATCGCCGCGGCCAAGACTCTCGCCGGGTTTGGTCATCAAGTCACGATCTTTGAAAAGAGCGACGCCATCGGCGGCGTCTGGGCCACCGCCTATCCGGGCGTGACGCTGCAGAACATCGCCGAGCACTACCGGCTGACCGACTTTCCCTGGCCGTTCAAGCCGGAAAATCACCCGCGGGCCGATGAAGTGCGGCGCTACCTCGATGCGGCGGTCGCGCATTTCAAGCTCGATATCCGGCGGAACCATGAAGTGATCGCGCTGACGCCGGTCGCCGACGGCTGGGAAGTTGTGATCAAGGGACCTGAGGGCACAGCGACCACACATTTTGGCTACGTCCTTGTCGCAACGGGTCAATACTCCGGCGACAAGACCGCCATCGACATGCCCGGGCGCGAGCTGTTCAAGGGCCCCGTCCTCCGCGAATGGGACATCAAAGACCTCGAGATATTCCGCAACAAGTCGATCGCCATCGTGGGCTTCGGCAAGACCGCGGTCGACCTCGCGACCTTCGCCGTCGAACGCGGCGCGCAGGTCACCCATATCTTCCGCAATGCGCGGTGGCTGCTACCCTATACGCTGGGCGGCCGCGACATCGCCAATATCGTCACGGCGCGGACCAGCACCTTCTTCCAGCCGTCCTGGTCGCATCCGGACGAGCGTGAAGCGAAGTTCCATCAGCGCTGGGCCAAGCACATCGGCACCTACTGGCACAACACCAGCACGATGCTGCACTATGCCACCGGCCTCAAGCGCATCGGCCGCAGCAAGGCGGCCAAGGCGCGCATGAAGCTTGTGACGCCGGAGGGCCCGGTCACCATCCAGCTTCGCGGCACGATGGCGCCCAAGACCTATTATCCCTCGGTCGCCTCCGGCAAGATCGAGCCGGTGCAGGGCAATTTCGCGGGCTTTGTCGCCGACGGCGTCAAGCTCAGCGACGGCCGCGTCGTCAAAGCCGACATGGTGGTGCTCGCCATTGGCAATGACAAGCCGAGCTTTGCCTATCTCCCCGCGCCCTATCGCGAGATGATGACCGCGGAGGAGGACGGCGTGCAGCTCTATCGCCACCTCGTCCATCCGCGCATCCCGCGGCTCGCCTTCATCGGCTTCAACCATGGCGTCTTCCACATCCCGGCGTCCGAACTCAGCGCGGTGTGGGTCGAGGCGGTGGCGAGCGGCGATCTCGTGCTGCCGCCGGTTGCCGAGATGGAAGAGCGCGCTGCCCGCGTCGCCGCGTGGAAGCGGGCCAACACCAATTTCGAGCCGCAGCGCGGCTTCACCACGTCGAACCACTTCCACCAATATTTCGGCGCGCTGCTTGGCGATCTCGGCGTCAAGGCGCGGCGCAAGAAGAACGCCATTGCAGAGATCTTCGCCCCCTACGACGCCGCCGACTATGCCGGCGTCGCCGCCGAATATCTCGCGGGGCGGGCGAAGCGGACCGAACCGCTCCACCCGCTGCCGCTCGATACCTAGGCGATCTGCAGTCCGCGCGTCAGCTCGAGCGCCTGCCGCTCGAACAGCCGGCGGTAGATGCCGCCGTCGCGGCCCACCAATTGCTCGTGCGTGCCTTCCTCGACGATCCGGCCCTTGTCGAACACCAGCAGCCGGTCGAGCGAGCGCACAGTCGACAAGCGGTGCGCGATGACGATCGTCGTCCGCCCCACCATCAGCCGTTCCATCGCCTTCTGGATCAGCACCTCGGACTCGGAATCGAGGCTCGATGTCGCCTCGTCGAGGATGAGGACCGGCGAGTCGGCAAGGAACGCGCGGGCGATGGCGACACGCTGACGCTCGCCACCGCTCAGCTTGACGCCACGCTCGCCGACCATCGTCTCGTAGCCCTTGGGCAGCGTCGCGATGAAGTCGTGCGCACTCGCGAGCTTTGCCGCTTCGATGATCTCGCCCCGGGTCGCGCCGGGACGCGCGTAGGCGATGTTCTCGGCGAGCGAGCGATGGAACAGGATCGGCTCCTGCGCCACGATGGCGATCTGGCTGCGGAGCGAGGCCTGCGTTGCGTCGCGAATATCAATCCCATCGATGGTGATGCGCCCGCCACTGACGTCGTAGAGGCGCTGGATCAGCTTGACGAACGTCGTCTTGCCCGAGCCGGAATGGCCCACCAGCCCAACGCGCTGCCCGGCCGGAATGGTGACCGAGAAGTCGGTGTAGAGCGGGGTCGCATGCTTACCGTATTGGAAGGTCACGTGCTCGAAGGCGATCGTGCCTTCCTCGATCAGTGCCGGCTTTGCACTGGTCCGATCCTCGATGCCGAGGGGATGCAACTGCACGTCGACCAGCTCCTCCATGTCGTTGACCGAGCGTTGCAGGTTGCGCACATGCACGCCGATGTCGCGCAAATAGCCCTGCAGCACGAAGAACGAAGTCAGCACCAGCGCGATGTCGCCGGCATTGGCGAGACCGCGCCACCACAGCAGGATGGCGACGCCGACGATGGCGGTGCGGAGCACGATCAGCGTTGCACCCTGGGCGCCGCCGTTGAGCGTGCCGCGCTTCCAGGTCCGCTCGGTGCGGTCACGCCACTTGCCGACGACATGGCTCAGCCGCTCCTCCTCGCGGTCCTCGGCGCCAAAGCCCTTGACCACCGAGTTGCAGGAGATCGCGTCGGCAAGCGCGCCGCCCATGCGGGTGTCCCACGCATTGGCAAGGCTCGCGGCCGGCGACACGTAGCCGACCGAGAGGCTGACGGTGATCGCGATATAGACCACCGATCCAAGCCCGATGACCAGGCCCATCAGCGGCCAGATCGTGCCGAGCAGGATCGAGGTGCCGACCAGCATCACCAGCGAGGGGAACAGCATGATGATCAGCGTGTCGTTGAGCATGTCGACCCCCCACATACCGCGCGTCACCTTACGCACCGTCGAGCCCGCGAAGGTGTTGGCATGCCAGTCGGTCGAAAAACGCTGCACGCGATGAAAGGCGTTCTGCGCAATGTCGCTCATCATCACCAGCGTGAAACGGATCAGCACCATGAAGGCGAATTGCCGGACCACGACGGCGCTCAGGCCGAGCCCGATCAGCATGGCGAAAGCCAGCAGCGCGGCGTTAAGAGCTTCGCCAGTCGGCGTGCCGTTCGACACCGCCGTCACGAGGTTGCCGGCAAATAACGGCGTGAACACATCGGCGAGGGTCGCCAGCATGAAGAGGGCAAACATCATCACGGTGCGGCCGGGCTGGTGCGCCCAGTGGCCGAACAGGAAGCTCAGCACCTTGCGATAGGCGTCGCCGCGAAGATCGAGTTTGAAACGGGCCATGATCGTGTCCGGCGGCGTGCGTGCCGTGCCGGTCCCAGAAAAAACCAAAAGCAGAAAACCGCCGGCGGGCAGGGCCCGGAAATTGCAGCGGTGGGGAAGCTTTGCGCCGCCGCCTTGCGGGTGGGCGCTAGGCGCGACTCAAGGGGTCGCGGCTACTCCGCCGGAGAGGCGGTATGAGCATGACGGCATGGACACGGACCTCCCGGGCAAGAGTGAAACGGAAGGCCTCTATAGCGAAGCGTGCGGCGCGCAGCAAGACTTGAGGCCGTCGCGCCGCGGGAGCAGTCTTGGCGCAAGGAGTTCCCCATGCCGCTCAGCTACCTCAAGACTGTGCCGATCCTTCGCAGCTTCGACGAGGGCAAGGCCCGAGAGTTCTACGTCGGGTTCCTCGGCTTCACGATCGACTGGGAGCATCGTTTCGAGCCGGGCACGCCGCTCTACATGCAGGTCAGTCGCGAGGGCATCGTGCTGCATCTGTCGGAGCATCACGGCGACGGCTCGCCCGGCGTGCATTTGCGCATCGACGTCACCGGCGTCCACGATTTGCACGAAGAGCTGATCGCCAAACGCTACAAGAACATGCGGCCCGGGCTGTCGAGCCCCGAATGGGGCGGCACCGAGCTGACGGTGATCGATCCGGTCGGCAACCACATCACCTTCGCGGAAGCCGCTCAGGCGACTGACGCTTGAGGCTCAAGGGCGAGGAATATCTGGGACCGCTCGGGCTCACGCCGTATGCGCTGGCGCAGAACCTTGGCGTGCCGCGG
>CAZNAE010000101.1:0-2564 GCA_964570695.1 uncultured Devosia sp. | reverse complement strand
GGGACCGCTCGGGCTCACGCCGTATGCGCTGGCGCAGAACCTTGGCGTGCCGCGGACCCGTATCGAACGCCTATGCCGTGAGCAGATCGGGGTTACGCCGGATACGGCACTCCGGCTCGCCCGGTATCTCGGAACGACGCCCGATTTCTGGATGAATCTGCAAAGCCTCTACGATCTCACGATCGCCGAGCAGCAAGTGGGCAATGATATCGCGACGATCAAACCAGTCAAAGCGGCCTAAGCGACTTGACCGGCGGCCCAGCCGCTCGCCCAGGCCCACTGGAAATTGTAGCCGCCGAGCCAGCCCGTGACGTCGACCACTTCGCCGACAATGTAGAGGCCGGGGACATTGCGGGCTTCCATGGTGGTCGAGTTGAGCCCGGCGGTATCGACGCCGCCAAGGGTGACTTCGGCGGTGCGGTAGCCTTCGGACCCGGTCGGCTTCAGCGTCCAGTGCGTCAGAGCGTCGGCGACCGCCGCGATCTTCTTGTCGGAGAAGTCGCCGATCATGCCGGGCAGGTCGATGTCCTCCGCCAGCATCTGCGCCAGCCGCTTCGGCAGCACTTCGGAGAGCACGGTCTGGAGCGCCGAGCGCGGCGTGTTCTGCCGGGCCTGCCGCAGGCCGGCGAGGATATCGATGTCGGGCAGCAGCCCAACAGTGATCGCGTCACCTTCCCGCCAATAGGACGAGATCTGGAGAATCGACGGGCCGCTGAGGCCGCGATGGGTGAACAGCATCGCCTCGCGGAAGCTCTTGCCGTTGGCGCTGACGGTCGCGTCGACGGCGATGCCAGAGAGCGGCCCCAAGCGTTCGAGGATGCGGGGCTCGAAGGTCAATGGCACCAATGCCGGACGCGTCTCGGTGACCTTGAGGCCAAACTGCTCGGCAAGTTTGTAGCCGAAGCCGGTGGCGCCCATCTTGGGGATCGACTTGCCGCCGGTCGCAACCACCAGTGACTGCGCCGCGATCTCGCCGGTGGAGAGGCGGACGCGGAAACCCGTCTCCGTCTTTTCGACCGCTTCGGTCTCCGCACCTAGCTCGAGGCCGGCGCCTGCCCTGCCCAGCTCGGTGGTCAGCAGATTGACGATCTGCACCGAGGAGCCGTCGCAGAACAGCTGCCCCAGGGTCTTTTCGTGGAAGGCGATGTCGTAGTTGCGGACCAGCTCGATGAACTTTTGCGGCGTGTAACGGCTCAGCGCCGACACGGCGAATTTCGGGTTGCCGGAGATGAACCGGTCGGGCCGCGTATTCACATTGGTGAAGTTGCAGCGTCCGCCGCCCGAGATGCGGATTTTCTCGCCCGGCGCCCTGGCGTGGTCGACGACCAGCACCGACCGTCCGCGCTTGCCCGCCTCGATCGCCGCCATCATGCCGGCGGCGCCGGCACCCAGAACCAAGACATCGACTGCTCTCATGCCGGCTCCATATTGGGTTTATTGACTCTTTGCCATTTCGGCGTAAAAGCCGAACATCGTTTGAGCAGGGGTTTTCGCCATGTTGCGCGGAGACGAAATGGACATCGATATGCTGGAGCTCGACACGTTTGTGCCGGTCCGCATCTTTGGCCGCCTGAGCTACAAGACGAAAACCACCAAAACCCCCTGAAGCTTTTCCCCGGGCCGCCTCCCGCCGGGGAGAGGCCGAAGCCAGTTGAGCCGCCGGTGACCGGCGCGGGGGATGGGGTCAAAGGAACCAGTCGAAATGGGTTATCGTGTTGCCGTCGTCGGGGCCACAGGCAGTGTTGGCCGCGAAATGCTCAATATCCTGAGCGAGCGCAAGTTTCCCGCGAGCGAGGTCATTGCGCTCGCCTCGTCGCGCAGCCAGGGCCAGGAAATCAGCTTCGGCGACAAGCGGCTCAAGGTGCAGAACCTCGAGAACTTCGATTTCCGCGGCGTCGATTTCGCGCTGATGAGCGCCGGCTCTGCAGTCGCCAAGGAATGGGGCGAAAGGATCGGCGCCTTCGGCACTATCGTCGTCGATAATTCGAGCTTCTGGCGCTACCACTCGGACGTGCCGCTGGTCGTCCCCGAGGTCAACGCCCACGTGCTCGACGCTTACATGGCGCGCAACGACCGCAAGAACATTATCGCCAATCCCAACTGCTCGACCGCCCAGCTCGTCGTGGCGCTGAAGCCGCTGCACGATTTCGCGACGATCAAGCGCGTTGTCGTCGCCACCTACCAGTCGGTCTCCGGCGCCGGCAAGGAGGGCATCGACGAGCTCTGGACGCAGACCAAGGGCATCTTCGTCAACGACAGCGCGACGCCGCGCAAGTTCACCAAGCAGATCGCCTTCAACGTCATTCCGCATATCGACGTCTTCATGGAAGACGGCTCGACCAAGGAAGAGTGGAAGATGGTGGTCGAGACCAAGAAGATCCTCGATCCCAAGATCAAGCTCACCGCCACCTGCGTGCGCGTGCCGGTATTCGTCGGCCACTCCGAGGCGGTGAATCTCGAATTCATCAACCCGATCAGCCCCGATGAGGCGCGCGACATCCTGCGCGACGCGCCGGGCATCTCGGTGATCGACAAGCGCGAGGCCGGCGGCTACGCGACGCCGA
>CAZNAE010000100.1:0-12489 GCA_964570695.1 uncultured Devosia sp. | reverse complement strand
CAACGCCTCGGGCGCACCGAGCGCGCCGCTCACTGCTCGCGTCAGCGCGGCGGTGGTGAGGCCATCGCCGCTCAGCTCGGCCGTCACCTGCCCGCGGCTGAAGGCCAGCACGCGGTCGCACATATTGACCAGTTCCTCGATGTCCGAGGAGACGACGATGTAGGAGGTCCCTGCATCGCAATCGGCCAACATCATCAGGTAAATCTCGGCCTTGGCGCCGATGTCGACGCCGATGGTGGGGTCCTCGAGCACGATGACGCGGTATTTCTGCCCGGCCCAGCGGGCCAGCACCACCTTCTGCTGGTTGCCGCCTGAGAGCGTTCCGATGTCGCGATCCGGGTCGCTCGGCTTGACTGCAAAGCGTGCGAGAATCCCCCGCGCCGCATTCGACTCGTCGCGAAGACTGCGCGGTCGCAGCCGGCGGGCGCCGAAATTGAGCGGGTTGAGGAACAAGTTCTCCTTGACGGTCATCGCCGGCGCGACCGCTTCTTCGGCACGCCGTCCGGTACAGAAGCCGATACCGGCGGCGATGGCGTCGCCGGTGCTGCCGAACGCGATCGGCTTGCCGTCGAGGATGATGCGCCCCGCCGTCGGCTTGTAGACACCGGCGATGATCCGCCCCGTGCCTTCATGGCCCTGTGCCCGCAATCCTGCGAGCCCCAGAATCTCACCCTGCCCCAGCATGAAGCTCACCGGACCGATCATGAACGAGCGTAGTCCATCGACCTCCAACACCGGCTTGCGGGCGATGCGCAGCCGCTTTCCGGCTTTGCTCGGAAGATGCCCAACGATCTCTGACACCAGCGTGTCGGAGTTCACCCCCTTGAGGCTTTGATGCCGTGCGATGGTGCACCCATCGCGGATCACCGTCGCGGCGTCGGCGATGCGGAACACCTCATCGAGCCGGTGCGTGACATAGATCACTGCAACGTTCCGGGCCTTCAGCGCGCGGAGCGCCGCGAACAGCCGCTCGACGTCGGCCTCCGGCAGGCTCGCCGTCGGCTCGTCGAGGATCAGCAGGTCGACGTCGCGGCTCACGGCACGGGCAATGGCGACGATCGAGCGCTCGGCCGGGCTGAGCAACGAGATGGCGGTGTGAAGCGGCAGCGGTGCGCCGAGATCGGCGAGCACCGCCTTGGCTTTTGCGTCGACGCTCTTCCAGTCGATCAGGCCGTTGCCACGGCGCGGATAGCCGTAGCCCATCGCCATATTCTCGCCCACCGACATAAAATCGATGAGCCCCAGATCCTGATGCACGATGGCGATGCGCTTGCTGATCCCGCCAGGCGTCATCAACTGACCGTGCCAGTAGATCTCGCCGCCATCGCCGGCATGCACGCCCGCGAGAATTCGGATCAGTGTCGACTTCCCCGCGCCATTGGCGCCGAGGAAGGCGTGGATCTCGCCGGCGCCGACCGACAGGTTGACCTTGTCAAGCGCCAGTGTACCGCCGAACCGCTTGGTGACGCCGCGCACATCAAGCACAGGGACGGTCGTCGCCTCGCTCATTGCGCCGCCTCCAGTACCTCGTCGCGCACGGGATTGCGCAGAACGCCAATGCCTTCGATCTCGATCTCGCAGATGTCGCCGTCCCGCATCCAGACCGGCGGTTTCCGCGCATGTCCGACCCCAGGCGGTGTGCCCATCGCGATCACGTCACCCGGCTCGAGCGTCATGATTTCGCTGAGAATTTCGATCGTCCGTGGAACATCGAAGATCATGTGGTCGGTACTCGAGGACTGCATGACCTGGCCGTTGAGACGGCAGGCAATCTTCAGTCCGCGTGCCCCCGGCGGCAACTCGTCGGGCGTCACCAGCACCGGCCCCAGCGCACCGGTCGCGTCGAAGTTCTTGCCCGGCGTCCACTGCGCGGTGCGCCGCTGGTAGTCGCGGACTGAAGCATCGTTGAAGGCCGTGTAACCGGCAATATAGTCGAGTGCCTCGGCGCCCGGCACGCGCTTGCCGCGACGGCCGATCACCACAGCGAGTTCCGCCTCGTAGTCGAGCGATTCCGACTGCCGCGGCCGGATGATCGGTTCTCCGGCCCCCACCAGCGAGGAGGTCACGCGCACGAACAGCGCCGGGTAGTCCGGCACCGCGAAGCCGCCTTCCCGCGCGTGGTCGGCGTAGTTGAGCCCCAGACAAACGACCTTTCCCGGCACCGGAACGACCGGTAAGAACATCGTTCTATCGAGCCGCTGTGTCGGCCCTGCCGCACGCGCTGCCGAGAGGGCTGCCGCGATCGCTGCTGCGGGCTGGGCCAGGAAGTCGACAAGCCCCGCCGCCTGGCCGACAAGGTCGAAAACGCTCTCGCCGTCGGTCATCCCGAAGCGCGTTGCGCCGTCTTCGCCGCGATAGCTCAGATATCTCACCTCGGCCTCCCGGGGCGGAGCTAAGTCACTATTTCTTAACGCGTCAAGCGTTTATCGATAAAACTTGCGTGGAGTTGACTTATCGACGATATGGCCGGGTGCAAATCTTGTCGATAATCTGCCCAAGATTGACGGATTATAGGGGATCACCTAGGTTCGAAGCCCTTCGTTCCGAGCGAAACCGGCCCAAGTGACTGATCTGACAGCATCATTGGAAGGCGAGGCGAAGGGCAGCCTGACCATTCGCGCTTATGGGCGTCTGCGCGACATGATCATTTCCAACCAGCTCGTACCTGGCCAGCGATTGAAGGTCGAACTGCTGCGCGAGTTGATCGAGGTGGGCGCGACGCCGATCCGCGAGGCGCTGAGCCTACTTACGTCCGACGGCCTGGTCGAACGCCTCGACAAGCGCGGCTTTCGCGTCTCCGAGGTTAGCCTGGAGGAATATGACGACCTTCACACCACGCGCTGTTTGCTCGAAGAGCATGCGCTCCGTCAGTCGATCGCACGCGGCGACCAAGGGTGGGAGGACGGACTGGTGCTGGTGACCCACCGCCTTCGCCGCCTGCCACGCACCCTCGCCGGCGCGGACGGCGCCCTGCGCTCGAACCCGGAATGGGAGCGCATGCACAAGCTCTTCCACATGACCCTGCTTTCAGCGAGCCCCTCCAAGGCGCTGCTGCAGTTTTGCGACCAACTGCACGACAGGCTCAACCGATACCGGAGTTTCGCGGCCATCGGGGCCTCGGCGCCACGCGACTGGAAAACCGAGCACGACGCCATCGCCGAAGCCGCAATCGATCGCGATGCCGACGTGGCGGTGTCGAGACTCATCGAGCACTATTCCAAGACGACCGGCATCTTGAAGCAGACGCTCGCCGAGATGCACCCATTCTAGCGACGTCGGGCCAGCTCCCAATCATGTCGAGGGGGCGGCCGATAGCGTGACGTGCGAATGGAGCAGTCGGCCGCCAGCCGCCCGCCGAGCAGCATCATGTGTCGCGCGAAGACCTGGGCCATGGTTTGCCGATCCGGGCTCCGGGCGCGTGAGATAGCGGCGACCTCCCTGTAGAACTTGCGGCCACCTATGGCACGCCCGATGGACAGCGCCTTCCGTTCGGAGCCACGGGCGCCCGCACCATGGGTGTGGGGGCGGAGCAAACGGCCGGACGCTTCTCGCCAAACCTGTGATTTCGTCCACCTTCTTCTTGGTGCGCCCCTTTGTAATTGATAGCGTCCCCGCTACTCGGTTCGCGACCTTCACAACCTTCAAGGAGACTCCTTTGGCTCAAACGCGCGGCAAGAAGACTTCGGCCAAGCAACCTACCGTCAAGACCCAGCCGGTGAAGGAAGCGTTGACCAAGTCTGCCCTCGTCAACCTGATTGCGGAGAACAACGGCGTGACGCGCGACGTCGCCAAGGGCGTGCTCGCGACTATCGAAAGTGCAATGACCGGCTCGATCCATCCGCGCGGCGTGGGTCAGTTCACGTTGCCCGGAATCCTCAAAATTTCGCTCCTTAAGGTTCCGGCCCGCAAAGCCGGCACGCTCATCCGCAACCCGTCGACCGGGGAGATGGTGCCTGGCGCAGCGAAGCCGGCGAGCATGCGCGTCAAGATTCGCGCGCTGTCAAAGCTAAAGGCCGCCACGGTCTCTTAGGACCTCTGCCGCCAGCGGCGTGATCTTGCCAACCGCGTGAGCTGGGTCGCCGGCGAGGTCGCAATGGCGATGCCTCGCCTGGCGGAACGCAACGGCGGAATCGATCTGCCAGTTGTCGCGTGCCCTCGCTTACCGGGACGGCGACACCGGGGACAACCTTCCCGGTGGTTGGCGTCGTTCCGATCATCGGCAAGGAGCGCGGTCCGCCGAGGACCAGTACGTTGGCTTCGCCCGGAGGCAGCGTCTCTTGAGCTCCGAGTTCCCCAGCCAAACTCCAATGCCGAATTCCCCGCCAGTTGGTCCGGTTCCTAAAGACACGATTCTGGCGCGCTTGCCCTTCGTTTCCGTGCCGGTAGATTGACGGCGGGGAGTGAGATCGCGTGGACAATCCGGCACGTTTCGTCATCGTCGGCGGCGGCACCGCCGGCTGGATCACGGCGTTCATCGTCCAGGATTCGCTGCGACGGCTGAAGATCGACGCGACGGTAACCGTCGTCGAGCCGAGCAAGATTCCGACCGTTGGCGTTGGCGAAGCGACGACCGCGGCTTTCAACGTCTTCCTCAAGAGCTTTGGGATCGACGAGTTCGAGTTCTTCAAGAAGACCGGCGCGACGTTCAAGCTCGGCATCCGGCACGAGGACTGGCGGCGGAAGGGTTTCACCTATTATGGCCCGATCGATGATCCGCACCAGGTGATCGCACCGCCGCCCGGCGCGCCGTCGGACTATCTCAACGTCTACGCGATCGCCGCCGGCCGGCCGATCCAGGACATGCACATGTTCGGCCCGCTCCTGATGCAGTGGAAGGCGCCCTACGCAAAAAAGCCGGATGGCTCCCTGATCCGGCTCGGGCCGTTCCTCCATGCCTATCATTTCGATCAGGCGCTGGTCGGCCGGTTTCTCGCCTCGAAGTCGAAGGGGGTCGCGATCGCTGATGGCGTGGTCTCGGGCGTCGAGCGCGGTCCGACCGGCGATGTTACAGCGCTCGTTCTCGATACGGGCGAGCGCATCGAAGGGGACTTCTTCTTCGACTGCTCCGGCTTCCACAAGCGGCTGATCGTCAAGGAGCTCGACGCGCCGTGGATCTCCTACGCGCACGAATTGCCGGTCAATCGCGCCCTGCCCTTCTGGCTCGACATCAAGCCGGGCGACGAGATCCCCAATTACACCCGCGCCTGGGCGCAAGAAGCCGGCTGGATGTGGCAGATCCCAACGCAGGGCCGGTTCGGCTGCGGCTACGTCTACTCCGACGAGTTTCGCACGCCGGAGGAAGCCAAGCTCGAGGTCGAGCGTGTCCTCGGCCGGGAGATCGAGGTGCGGAGCGACATCCGCTTCCAGATCGGCCGGATCGCGACGCCCTGGATCAAGAACGTCCTCGCGGTGGGGCTGAGCTCGAGCTTCCTTGAGCCGCTGGAATCGACTTCTATTCACGGCACGATTGTCCAGA
The DNA here is from genome assembly GCA_964570695.1 of uncultured Devosia sp. Lineage (GTDB taxonomy): Bacteria > Pseudomonadota > Alphaproteobacteria > Rhizobiales > Devosiaceae > Devosia_A. Next base: position 7,013 of record CAZNAE010000100.1, on the reverse strand, counting down.
TGATGCTGTTCGCGCGGCGCTTCCTGAAGCGGCCCGAGACGATGAACGATGGCGACCGAGCCGACTACAATGCGCGCGTCGGCCGGCAGGTCGATGACTTCCGGACCTTCGTCAACACACACTACATGACGGAGCGCGACGACACGCCGTTCTGGCGCGAGGTCCGCGAGCACCGCATTCACCCCGAGACAAAGGAGCGGCTGGCACATTGGCGCAAGCAGATGCCGCGGATGACGGATTTCCCCGACTATCTCGAGGGGTTGCCGCACGTCCAGACGCAGTTGCACTACCCGGTGCTCGAAGGTTTGGGGCTGCTCGACCAGGACGTCGCCCGGGCTGAGATGGCACGCGATCCAAAGCTCCGGCAGTTCGCGCGCGATACGTATGAGTCGCTGGTGAAGGAATACAAGGCCGCTGCCAGCCAGGCGCTCGGGCACGCCGAGTTCCTGTCGCTGGTTCGAGAAATGGCGTAAGCCGACCTAGCCCGCGAGGGTGGAGGCGAGATAGGCGGCAAAGCCGGTCAGCGCAAGCGCGCCGAGGCGCGGCAACAGCGAAGCCCGGCGGCCGGAAACGACGGCCAACGCGCGGCCGGCCATGAACCACGCACAGCCGATCAGAAGCACCAGGATCGCGAAGCCGGCGAAGTACGCCCAAAGGGCTGGATGGGTCTTCGGAATGATGCTGAGGGCGAAGACCAGGCCTTTGGGGTTGAGGACGGTGGTCGTGTAGACGAGCCAGCCGCTGATGCGGTCGGACGTCGCAGTGAGGACGAGGCGCGTCCGCCAGAGCCTGAAGGCGGCGTAGAGGAGGTAAGCGACCACGATCACCTTAAGGCCGGCCCCGACCAGGGGAAACGCTTCGGTCAGCGGCAGCAGGACCAGCCGCGCGAGCGCGATGATCGAAAGGTACCCGACGAGCTCGGCGGCCATGAACGGCCATGACGCTTCGCCGCGGTTGGTTGCGCCGGCCGTTGCCATGACCGTGTTGGTCGGCCCCGGCACGGCCAGCAGCAGAACTACGGCGAGGATGAACTGCAGCGGATCGGTCATCGGGCTGGGCTCAGTGATGCGCGCCCTTCATCTCCCTCAGTTCCTCGACCGAGCGTACGCTCTTGCGGGCTGCGCCCTGCCAGTCGCCGGTCTTGACCGTCGCCTTGGCGAGGCGCGCCTTGGCCGCCGGGACGGCGTCGGCGTACTGGGGCAGCCATTGCGCCTGGGCGACGACCATCTCATCGACCATCTGCCAGACCTCGTCCGGCGTGCAGATCGCGCCGACCAGCGGGTCATGCAGCACGGCGAGCTTCAGCGTGTCGATATTGCCGGTCATCGCCGCCTCGACGCTCAGGCGCTGCACGTTGATCGAGACGTCGCAGGTGGCGGCGCAGGCGGTCGGCAGCGTGATGCCTTCGACCATGTTGATGCCGAAGCGATCGACGAAGCCGGGGCTCTCGATGATGGCATCCGCCGGCAGGTTGCGGATGATGCCGTTGTTGCGCACGTTGAAGTGGCCGCGATAGACGCGCCCCGTCTCGAGCGCCTCGATGATGTGGGAGGCATGCTCCTTGGTGCGATGCGCATTGCCGAAGGGCCTTGCTGCATCGTCGCGGAATTTCGGGAAATCGGTCTCGAACCAGTTGCGGCGCTCGGTGGAGTAGCGGAGATAGCCGCCGGTCTCGCCATGGATCCAGTCGCTCATATCGATCCACTTGCCGATCTCTTCCGGCCGCTTGCGGTACCACGGCAGATACTCGCTGAGGTGGCCGTTGCTCTCGGTCGAGTAGACGCCGAAGCGCTTTAGAACGTCGATCCGGACTTTCTCCTGTTGCGAATACACCGGGTGCTTTTCGAATCCCGCAACCAGCTCGTCCTTTTCGACCTTGCGGCCGTTGACACGCACGTCGATGAACCAGGTCTGGTGGTTGATGCCCGAGCAGACATAGTCGAGCTCGTCATCGGTCACACCGAGCACGCGTGCAATCTGCTCTGCGCCGTGTTGCACGCCGTGGCAGAGGCCGACGGTCCTGACCCCACCATACTCGAGCGCTGCCCAGGTGTTCATCGCCATCGGGTTGGCATAGTTGAGGAACAGCGCGCCGGGCTCGGCGACTTCGCGGATGTCCTTGCAGAAGTCGAGGATGATCGGGATATTGCGCTGGCCGTAGAGAATGCCACCGGCGCAGAGCGTGTCGCCCACACACTGGTCGACATTGTACTTGAGCGGGATCGAGATATCGGTGGCAAAGGCCTCGAGTCCCCCGACCCGCACGCAGCTCATGATGTAGCGCGCGCCGGTAATCGCGGCGCGGCGATCGGTGGTCGCGACAACTTTCGCCGGCAGATTATTGACCGCAACGATCTTGTCGATGATCTCCTTGATCATCTCGAGGTTGTGCGGATTGATGTCGCTGAGCGCGAACTCACAAGCCGCGAACTCGGGGACCTTCAGAAGATCCGAAATCAGCGTCTTGGTGAAGCCCACCGAGCCCGCGCCGATGATGGCGACCTTGAATGTCATAATACCCTCCTCGCGTGCCGGGGCCCCGGCCTCAATTCATCTAGGTATCTATCGCGCGCCGCCTCGCCGATGTAGAGAAATGTCATGCCACGAAGGGTAATATTGTGCTCTCCGACTTGATCGCACATGGTCCGGTGGTCCGCACGCTGCGACAATTGCGCAGCCCGCTGGAGTTGCACTGCATGGCGACCGGGGCCGGCTATGAGCGGCGCGCCAACGAGACCTACTCCTGGGAAGGCTCGAAGCGCGGGGCTTTCGCGGTTATTCAGCACACGGTCGCGGGGCGTGGGGAGCTTGATTTTGCGGGCACGCGCCACGCCCTTCTGCCCGGCGATACGATGCTTCTGACGTTTCCGCATGCCAACCGGTACTGGCTGGAGCCTGGGCGGAGCTGGGAGTATTTTTGGATCGGCATCCAGGGTCGCGAGGGCCTGCGCATCTTGCGCGCCGTGATTGAGAGCGCCGGTCCTGTGGTGCATTCGGGCGAGGATGTGGTGGATCGGCTCGCCGATGCCTGCCTCGCGCTGGCAACGCGCGACCTGCCGATCGGCGATGCCTCGGCGATGGCCTACGTGGCGACCATGGCGACGCATGATGCGGCGTTCGGCGACAGCCTGCCCGCCAATGTCGAGCATCCCCTGCCCGTCCGCCGGGTCGAGGCCTATATCGAGGATCATCTGGCGGCCAATCTCAGTATCGACCGCCTGGCCCGCGTTGCCGGCATCAGCCGGGCGCACTTCGTCCGGCAGTTCAGCACGCATGTCGGGCTGGCGCCTTCCGCCTATGTCTGGAAGCGGCGCATGGAACTGGCGGAGCGGCTCCTGCTCGCGACCGACAGCACCGTCGAAGCCATCGCCAAGACCTGCGGCTTCGCCGATGGAAATTACTTCGCCAAGGCGTTCCGGCGGGCCAACGCGGTGAACCCGACCGAGTTCAGGTCCGCACGGCAGCGCCGGAGCCCGCACTAGCTCACGCGACCCGCTGCTTCTTGGCCGGACGCGCCCAGGCCGGCAGCCAGTCGCCATGGGCTGCCAGCAGATCGTCGACGAGATGCCAGATCTGGTCGAGGTCGAGCTCGGCGGCGGTGTGCGGGTCCATCATGGCGGCGTGGTAGATATGATCCTTGTTCTCGGTCAGCAGCGCCGCGACGGTCAGTTCCTGCACGTTGATGTTGGTCCGGATGAGGGCCGTGAGCTGCGGCGGCAGATCGCCGATATAGGTCGGCTGCAATCCCGACGCATCGACGAGGCACGGCACTTCCACGGCGCAGCCCTCAGGCAGCGAGGTGATGAGGCCGGTATTCTTGACGTTGCCGTAGATGACGCTCGGCTCGCCGGTCCAAACCGAATTCACGATGTCGGAAGCATATTCGCGCGACTGCTTGACCTCGATTCGGTTGGCCTTGCGATATTCCTCCGACGTCGTCTTCCAGCGCTCGATCTGTTCAATGCAGCGCTTGGGGTATTCGTCGAGCGGAATGCCGAACTTCTCGATCAGGTCCTCTCGGCCCTCCTTGATGAAGTAGGGCGTATATTCGGCGAAGTGCTCCGAACTTTCGGTGACGAAATAGCCGAGCCGTGTCAGCATCTCATAGCGCACCTTGTTGGGGCAGCGCGGGTTCCAGCCTGCCTTCGGCGCCCTGCCCTCGCGATAGGCTCGCACCAGATCGGGATAGAGGTCGCGGTACGATCCGTCCAGCTGGCGATGCTCGAACTTCAGATAGAACGCCATATGGTTGATGCCGGCAGAGCGGTAGCGGATCTCCGAGTACGGAATGTCGAGATCGTGCGCGAGCTCCATGGCCGTGCCCTGCACCGAGTGGCAAAGCCCGACCTGCTTGATGGTCGGATATTTCGCCGCGATGGCCCAGGTGTTGATCGCCATCGGGTTGACGTACTGCAGCATGATCGCGTCGGGGCAGACCTCGAGCATATCCTCGCAGATCGACCACAGATGCGGCACGGTGCGGATGCCGCGCATGATCCCGCCGACGCCGAGCGTATCGGCGATGGTCTGGCGCAGATTGTACTTTTTCGGCACCTCGAAATCGATCACGGTCGACGGCTCGTAGCCGCCGATCTGGAAACAGACGACAACGAAATTGGCGCCATCGAGCGCCTCGCGCTGATTGGTGAAGGTCTCAATCGTGGCGTCGACGTCGAGCGTCTGTATCAGCTTGCCGGCGATGACCTGGCTCTCCTCGAGCCGCTGCGGGTTGATGTCCATCAGCGCTATGCGCGCGCCGCCCAAGGCCTCGCGCTGCAGGATGTCACCGACGATGTTCTTCATGAACACCGACGAGCCGGCGCCGATGAAGGTGATCTTTGGATTAGGCATTAGTCTCTCCGGAATATGCGTGCCGCGTCAGGCGGCGATTTCAAATGCGGCACGGACCAGCCGCGAGGTGTACTCGGTCTTGGGATTGGTCAGCACGTCCTTGACCGGCCCCTGCTCGACGATCTTGCCGTTCTGCATCACCATGACGCGATGGCAGAGCGCTCGAACGACCTTCAGATCGTGCGAGATGAAGAGGTAGCTCAGCCCCTTCTCATCCTGCAGCTTTCGCAGCAGATCGATGATCTGCGCCTGAACGCTGAGGTCGAGCGCCGAAGTCGGCTCGTCGAGGAGGATGAATTCCGGCTCGAGCGCGATGGCACGGGCGATGGCGATACGCTGCCGCTGACCACCCGAGAATTCATGCGGGAAGCGGCTGAGGATGGTGTCGGGCATACCGGAATCACGGAGCGCCTGGCGGACGCGCTCGACCCGCTCTTTCTCGTTGCCGCCGAGCTTGTTGACGATCAGGCCTTCTTCGATGATCTGGCGGATCGACATGCGCGGATTGAGCGAGGCGAACGGGTCCTGGAACACGATCTGCATACGCGAGCGCAGCGGCCGCATTTCGCCGCGATCCTTGCTGTGAATCGGCTCGCCATCAAAGAATATCTCCCCGCCCTGATTAGAGATCAACCGGATCAGCGCCTGCCCGAAGGTGGTCTTGCCCGAACCGGACTCGCCGACAAGTCCCAGCGTCTCGTGCCGCTGCAGGCGTAGATCGAGGTTGTCGACCGCCACGAGTTCGAAAAAGTCCGGCTTGAAGAAACCTCCGCGCTTCAGCGTGAACGCGACTTTTACGTTCTTGCCCTCAAGCACCACCGGCGTGTTTTCCGTCAACGGATTGGCGACGCCTTTCGGCTCCGATGCGAGCAGATGCCGGGTGTAAGGGTGCTGCGGACTCTGGAACAGCGCTTCAGTCTGGTTGTGCTCCTTCACCTCGCCGTCCTGCATCACATAGACGTAGTCAGAGAATTGGCGGACGATGGTAAGGTCGTGCGTGATGAGGATCACCGCCATGCCGTACTTCGACTTCAAATCCTTGATGAGATTGAGGATCTGCGCCTGCACGGTGACATCGAGCGCGGTGGTCGGTTCGTCGGCGATCAAGATGTCGGGCCGGTTGGCGAGTGCCATGGCGATCATCACGCGCTGCCGTTGCCCGCCCGACATCTGATGCGGGTATTGCCGCAGGCGCGCGGCGGGCTCGGGGATTTGCACTTCTTCGAGGAGTTGTCGCGCCTTCTCGATCGCCGCCTGATGCGACATCTTGTTGTGGAGGTGGATGATCTCGCAGATCTGCTGGCCGATCGTGTAGACCGGGTTGAGCGAGCTCATCGGCTCCTGAAAGATCATCGCGACCTTGTTGCCGCGAAGCTTGCGCATGTCCTTTTCGGGCATGCCCAATACATCCTCGCCATCGAGGGTAATCTTCGAGCGCTTGTTGATCGTCGCCCGTTTGGTCAACAGCCGCATGACGGTCCGCGCGGTTACCGATTTGCCGGAACCGGACTCGCCGACGAGCGCTATCGTTTCACCCTTGTGGAGCTGGAACGATACGTCGCGCACTGCTTCGACGACGCCGCCCTCGACCTTGAAATTCACCGCAATGTTGCGTGCATCGAGGACCAGATCGCGGCCATGCGCGCCGAGATCATGCCGTTCGTCCGGAGCGAGGGTGGTCGCCATCAATAGGGGTCCACAGCGTCGCGCAAGCCATCGCCAAGCGCGTTGAAAGCAAAAACCGCGATCAGGACGAACACGACCGGCGACAGGATCCAGGGATAAGACCCAATCACCGAGAATCCACCGGCATCCTGCAACATCAGACCCCACGAGATCAGCGGCGGCTTCACCGCGAAGCCGAGGAATCCAAGAAAGCTCTCGAGTAGCACCACGGCCGGGATCGCGAGCGTTACCGCGACGATAATATGGCTCAACACGTTCGGCAGGATGTGCCGGGTGATGATCCGGAAATCGCCCGATCCCACGGCCACGGCAGCCCGCACATATTCGATCCGGCTCAGGGCCAGGGTTTTGCTGCGCACTTCGCGGCTGAGCTGGGCCCAGCCAAGCGCCGCCATGACGAAGATGACGAAGGCGATGAAAACGTTGGAGGGTGCGGTCACCGGGATCAGCGTGGTCAGCGCCAAATAGAGCGGCAG
>CAZNAE010000099.1:0-12553 GCA_964570695.1 uncultured Devosia sp. | reverse complement strand
CCGCTGCCCAAGCCGCCGCCGCATCATCCTCCTCCGAAGCTGCCGCAGAAGCTGCCGCTGCGTCATCGTCTTCTGAAGCCGCAATGATGGCGGCGGAGGCTTCCTCGTCGTCCGAAGCCGCCGCTGCTGTTGCCGCGGCATCCTCCTCGTCGGAGGCTGCCATGATGGCGGCGATGTCGTCTTCGTCCGAGATGGCGATGCCCACGTCCTCGTCGGAGCCGCCGTCGTCTTCCTCTGAAGCGACAGCACCGTCCTCGTCCTCTTCGGAGATGGCGACGTCGTCATCGTCCGCAGAGCCGTCGTCCTCGTCGGCCGAAGCGCCGGCGCCGGCCGCACCTGTCCAAAATCCGATCCCTGCCGCCGCTCTCAAGGGCGATGTCGCCATCGCGGCGCCGGGCTCGAAGGCGGACGGCCAGGGCTATATCGGCGTCTGGGCGAAGGACGCCGCTGGCTGCGCGACGATCGCGGATGCGACCTCGAACTTCGCGGTCGTCACCTTCTCGACCTTCCGCAACGGCCCGAACGCCTGCTTCGGCAACTTTGCCGGCGCGCTCAAAGACGGCAAGGTCAGCTTCTCAATGAGCTGCCAGGGCACCCCGATGACGCTGGAGCTGGCGCAATCGATGCCGGACAAGCTGACGGTCAGCGGCACAGAACTGGTGCGCTGCAACCCGTAAGGGGCCAGCGCTGTGCATTGGGGAGGGCCGCGCTAGTCGCGGCCCTTTCTATTTGGCCGGGCGGTTGGCGGTCGCAGCGAACAGCGCAATGGCGGCAGCGTTCGAGACGTTCAGCGACTTGATTGGGCCGGGCATATCGAGCCGCACCATCTCGTCGCAGAGCTCGCGGGTGCGCTGGCGCAGGCCCTTGCCCTCGGCGCCGAGCACGATGGCGAGCGCTTCATTGCCACTGCGCGGGGCGAGCGCGGCTGGCGCCTCTGAGTCAAACCCGAGCACGCGCATGCCGCGTTTCTTGAGGAGTTCCAACGTGTCGCCGAGGTTGCGCACCTCGATCAACGGCACGAGGTCCAGCGCGCCTGAGGCGGCCTTGGCCATGACGCCGGTCTCGCGCGGTGCGTAGCGCTGGGTGGTCACCAGCGCATCGGCGCCGAAGGCACAGGCGGTCCGAAGGATCGCGCCGACATTGTGCGGGTCGGTGACCTGGTCGAGGACGACGATCAGGCTCAGCGGATCGATGTCGTCGAGCCCGAAGCGGCTGACCGGATCGACCTCGAGGGCGACGCCTTGGTGCACCGCCTCGGCGCCGAGCAGCTTGTCGAGCTCCTTGGGCGTCGTCTCGCGGACGTGGAGCTTGCCGGTCGGGCCGCCCTCCTTGAGCCGCGCGAGCGCGTTGGGCGTTGCCAGCAATTCGCGCTTCACCCGGCGCGGATTGTCAAGCGCGGCGCGCACCGTATGGATGCCGTAGAGATAGACCGGGCCAGTGTCCGGATCGTATTTCGGCTTGGGCGGAAACTTGTTGATACTCATGGCCTTGGCCTAGTGGGTTTGCGCCGGGCCGGCAAGCTGGGCCGATGCCGCCATTTGATGGGTTGACAGGTTCGGGCCCCCTCACCATAAACCGCCACGGCGCGGGCGGCGGAAGCGGTTCGCGCCTTTCTTCCGTCTCGATGGAGGGGTGGGAGAGTGGTTAAATCCGGCAGACTGTAAATCTGCTCGCTTAGCGTACACTGGTTCGAATCCAGTCCCCTCCACCATTCGCAGCCGGTCGCGCCCTTGCGCGATCGATCGATCCGGTGGATCGATTGACGGCAAGAATGCCCGGAGAGCTCTGCTCGAAGGGCCCGCCCGGTGTGCGCAAAGGGCCGCCTTGGCCCGGACTGCGGGTGTAGCTCAATGGTAGAGCAGCAGCCTTCCAAGCTGAATACGAGGGTTCGATTCCCTTCACCCGCTCCAAATTCCAGCAGACTTAGTTGGTCGGAGGCTTTGGCGACCGCTTGCGACGTGTTGGCAGTACCGCGGGCGTGGTGGTCGGCGCAGGCCGAGCGGCGGCAGCTGGGGTAGAAGCTGCTACATCCGCGGGTGCGGCGGGCGCAGCCGGTCCGGGAGGTGGCGTATCAGATGCGGGAACTGCGGACAGAGCGGCGGCAACCGGCGGCGCCTCGGGCGCTGGCGCCGCCGCGTCGGCGGGCGCGGCCGGTGAAGGAGGTAGTGCCGCATCGACAGCCGGCGCGGGAGCTGCTGCAACGGGAGCAGCGGGTGCAGCATCGTCGGCAGCAGGTGCCACGGCGCCATCGGCAGGGCGCGGCTGGCCGCAAGGCGGGGGAGGACCGGGGTCCTTTATGCAGCCCACGATGCTGTTGATCATGTCCTCAGGGATATTTAGCAGTGCCAGTGCATTGGCGACCGTCTCGCTCCAGCCGGGAGGCGGGTCGCTGAGTTGGCCGAATTTGTCGGCGCCCGTGAACAACTGTCGCGCGGCGTGGAAACCAAGCGCCCGGTAGACCTCGAACTGCTCCTCGGTGAAGAATTGGTCGAGCGTAGTTTCGTGCGGGAAGTCCGGATTCCGGCGCTTGTAGTCGAGGATGTAGTCATTTTCGTCGCCGCTGAGCGAGGTCTTGATCAGGATGAGCACGCCGGTTTCGTTGTTCTCGTAGCGGATCGCGCCGATCGCGGCGTGCGGGCCGTGCGGGAAGGGATCGTCGGCGTCCGCGCCGTGCAGCGCCTGCTCGGTCACGGCGACGGCGCTCTTCTGCAGCGCCAGCCACGGCACCTCGATCCGCGCTCCGAGGTCGATGCGGGTCATCATCTCAAGCCCGACCAGCGACGGAAAATTCAGACCGGGATCGAGGTCGACGTCAACACCGATGATCACTTTGCAGCGCCGGCGGATCAGCTCGTAGATGCCCAGGTTTTCGACGTGCCCGCCGTCGGTGAGGTAGACGTTGAGGCCCTGCTCGTCGAGCTGCCCCAAGGCCTCCTTGGCAAAGAACACCGTGCCGATGTTGGACAGCCAGCCGGTGAATTTGCTCTTGAACTCTCCCAGGCGGAATGGGTTGGCAAGCCAGTAGCCGAGGCGGATGTTGAGCAGCGCCAGGCTAAAGGTCAGCACCTTGATGGTCATCCGCCCCATATTGGCCGACGCCGCCGCGCCCGAGATCGCCATCGCGGTGCCGAGTCCCAGGTCCTTGACCTGATCGCGCATTGCCTCGGAGTCGGAGTAGCCAGTGCAGGTGCTACCGACAAACAGCGGACTGAAGATGAAGGTATCGGCGTTCCGTCCGCGGCGGTTCAGCTTTTCCGAGGCTTCGAGATTGATGGCGGCGTTGACCAGTAGGTAGGGCGAGTACGCCGCCTCGGTCTTGAAGGTACTGCCCTGCCGCGGCTTGAGGCTAGCGAATGTCTTGGTGTCGACGACGCTACGCGCATTGCGCCGCGCCGGATTCTTGTTGTTGCCCTTACGTTCGATGAGGAACGCGCGGCTCAGCCGATCCCGGTAATAGCGATGCAGCGAATTGACATTTGGCCCGATGAATAGACACCCGATCGTCAGGATCAGCCATGCTGCGAAATACACCGCGACTATCGGATGCCCGTGCGCAGGCGCCCACGATGGATAGTGCGCGCACTGCGTGAGATCTTGTAGCAAAGACGGTGTGAATCGGCCGCATGGCGACGGCGAGTCCGGGCTGGCAGGAAGGGGCGGCGCTTGGATCGCCCAGAGGCAAAGATAGAGGTAGGTGATCCAAAGAATCAGCGGAACTAGCAGGCCAGCGAAATAGAGCATTGCCTTGCTGGTGTATTTGGCAAGCTTGTCCTGCCAGCCGAGGTTGTCGCCGACTGCCGCCTTCGCGACGTTGGCCAGTTTTTGCCCGACTGAGACGAGGAGCAGCACAAGGGGCGCGAGAGCCGTGCTGAAAATTGGAAACGTGCTCCCTAAGAATTTCAGAATCTCGGCAATCCACCCGTCGCCAGCCAGTGTCTCAGCGTCCTGATTGGGGTCGCCCGACGAGACACGCAGGGCGTGGTCGACCATCTGTGACAGCACGTAGGGCTGCGCTTCAAAGAAACCGACGACTACGACGATCACCACTAGCCACGCGAGGCAGACGCCCAAACGCTCCCGGAAGGTCAATCCGCCTTTGCGAAAGATGAAGGCGCTGGCGAACATGACGATCCCGGCGAAGATCGCGATGTTGAGTGTAAGGGTGAACTGTTCGAAGCCCGGGATCCTGATCAGATACACGCTGTCTACCGGCCAGCCGAAGACATCGGCCTGGGTCAGGCTGCCAACAGTCGGATTCCAGATAAGGGTCATGGCTGCAAGGAGCAGCAGCCAAGGAAAGACGATCACCGCGTTGACCAGGAGCCCACGCAGAACGAAGGCGAAGCCGATCACGAGATCGAACGTGCCGTTTGGCGCGAGGAAGTTCGAGAAGTCGCGGAGGTGCTGGACCTCAGGCGTTTCCTCCTCGTCGAGCTTGCTGGTGAAGGGGAACGAATGGTCGCCATCCATCAGCCCGGCGACCAGCGACGTGCCGATGTAGCCGCCGCCCGAAACGGTCGAGAGGTAATCGATGGCGTCGATCACCTGCGGCTGATCTCTGTCGGCCAGCGAGTCGAGCGCCTGCAGCACCCCCAGCGAGAACGAGGCTGATCGAATACCGCCGCCGGACAGCGAGACGCCTGACAGATCGCTCCCCGGGGTGGTGGGTGTGGTCCCCTTCGCTCCGGCGGACTCCTGATCGAGCTCGGCATCGACGCGGGTCACGGCGTAGGCGGCCCGCTGCGGCTTCGAAGCCGGCGCCGCAGTTCCGCTTTCTGCTGCGAGCCGCGCCGCAGCCTCCGCGCGCTCCCGGGCAACGGTGCCGTCCTGAACGAGCCTGCGGCGGAAGTTTACGGCCTCAAGCTCCTCCGCGAAGACCTCTTTGAACTCGACGGACATTCGATCCCCCCGGTCGCAGTTTTTGGGCGCATGCGCCGGCACAGAGCCCAGCGATCCGTCAACGGCGGACGCTTCCGCTCCGGCTCAGCTAGTATAGTTTCGATCAGTATTTCTACGAATGCAATTCGATACAGCAAATACATCATGTCAACTTGATATGGACTATACTGCCAGGCGAGTTGACTGTACACATGGTAAAGGAGATTGCGAAGGGGACCGCCATGGTCGATTTGCCGACACTGTTTGCTGCAAATGCGGCACGCTGGACTAAGATGAAAGTGACGCCATCGCTGATCCCGCTGCTGGATCAGGCCGCTAGGCGCCTCGTCGCAGCGACGGCCAAAGCGCAATATCAGGACGTCTCCAGCAAAACACGGGTGCCATGGTTCGTCATTGCCGTGATCCACGAGAGGGAGGCGTCGCAGAGCTGGAAGGGGAGCCTTGCGCAGGGCGATCCCTGGAACAAGGTTTCAATTCATGTGCCCGCAGGCCGCGGGCCGTTCGCCAGTTGGGCCGACGCGGCAGTCGATGCGCTGACCAACGTGCCGCCGAAGGCGGCGGCGTGGACAAACTGGTCCTCCGGCGGCGCGCTGAGCCTGCTCGAGGAATATAACGGCCTCGGCTACGCCGGGAAGGGCGTTCCATCGCCATATATCTGGGCTTCTACTGACCAGTATGTGAAGGGAAAGTATGTGGCCGACGGTCACTATGATCCCAACGTGGTCGACCAACAGCCCGGCTGCGCGGCGCTGCTCAATCGCATGGCCACGATCGACGGCAGCGTACACTTCTGACGACGGCTAGCCCGCGATCTCGCCGACGATCCAGTCGCGGAAGGCTTTGATCTTGGGGACGTTGCGGCGCGCTTCGGGGAAGGCGAGCCAATAGGCGTTGCCATCGTCGACGACGATGTCAAAGGGCTGGATCAGCCGCCCGTCGCGGATTTCCTGTTCGAAGAAGGCGGCTACGAGCAGGGCGCCGCCCTTGCCGGCCATTGCGGCGCTGGCGGTTATCGTCTGCAGGCCGATCGGCGCAAGGTCCATCGGCAGCTTTTCAATGGGTTGACCGCAGGCCTTAAACCACTCCTGCCACCAGACATCATGCGGGTCGAGCAGGTCGATCTTAAACATGTCCTCCGGTGTCCTGAAGCCGCCGACCTTCTCGGCCAGAGCAGGCGACACCATCAGCGTGTAACGCACGTCGATCAGCTTGTAGGCCAGCAGCCCCGGCCATCTGCCCTTGCCGGAGCGGATGGCGACATCGACTTCCTCGCGCGCAAAGTCGACCACCCGCTGCGTCGTCTCTAGCTGGACAGCGGTCTTGGGGTGGGTCAGCTGATAGACCCCGAGCCGCGGCGCCAGCCATTGCGCGGCAAACGTATGCATGGTGTTGACGATGAGCGTCGTCTGCTCGCGCTCGGAAAACCGCGAGTACGCCTCGCGCAAGAGGTCGAAGGCCTCGGTGGTGCGCGGCGCGAGCCATTGGCCGGCCTCGGTCAGCGCCAGGGCGCGCGGCCGGCGAAGGAACAGTGGCGCGCCGAGCCGCTCCTCGAGCAGCTTGATCTGATAGCTCACCGCCGCCTGCGTCATGCCGAGCTCGGCGGCAGCACGGGTAAAGCTCAGATGGCGGGCGGCGGCCTCGAACACGCGGATGGCAGCCAGCGGTGGCAGGGTATCGGTCATAGGCATAAGTCCAGCTTATGGATATTAGCTGGCTTTCAATTGGATTTCGAGTCCGCGCGGGTGCATTTCCAATGCCACGCGATCAACGCAAAGGCGGACGAAATGCTTTACCAGGATCGGACTTTGGGTCGGCACGGCTGGGCCGTACGGATGGTGGCGCGCGTCGCCGCGCTGTTCGGCCAGCGGCGCTACGCAGACCTCGACATCTTATCGATGAGCCCGCATCTGCGGCGGGACCTCGGCATCGAGGACGGGCAGGGCGGCCTTCGCAGCAGCGGCCGCAAATGAAATCGCCCCGGCCTGCATGTGCCGGGGCGAAATGGCCGAACGCGAAGCTTACTTGCAGATGAACAGATGACCCGAACCAGCCGGCGCTTTGGTGCAGGTCGGCATCATCGGCATGGACATCTTCGGCATTGCCATGGCCACTTTCGGCGGAGCCATCTTGCCCATCCCGGCCTTCCACTCGGCCAGGCAGTTGGGCAGCAGCGGCAGGAAGAAGCAGATGGCCGTCATCTTGGGTGCCGGAGCGGCAGCCTTGGCAGCAGCGTAGGATGGTGTAGCTGGAAGTGCGGCGGTCGCCAGCAGCGCGGCGACGATCAGAATTTTCTTCATTTGGCGGAATCCCCTGACGAAACCCGCGCTGAGCCGCGGGCGAGGGGACGCTATGACAGTGCCCGACGCCCGGCAACCGGAGCTTTTTCAAATCGTCGCGCTGCGCGGATTCGGCAACACTGGCGGCGCCGAAAGGCTTGCACTCGGAGGCCTTTGCGATTAGATCGGCCTCGCCTCGGAGGGGTATAGCTCAGTTGGTAGAGCATCGGTCTCCAAAACCGAGGGTCGAGGGTTCAAGTCCTTCTGCCCCTGCCAAGGCAAAACCAAACACATTATCGGTGGCGTAGCCGGCGCGGTTTGTCTGAGTCGCGAGGCTATACGCCGTCGCCGCCCTGACACGGAGGACTGGGCCGCCCAGCCGATTCTTGGTAGGATCGGCCAGACTTTTTGCGGAGGGGCGGCATGAAGGTCACGCTGGATCTGACGGACCTGGTGACGCGGGGCGAGATCACCAAAGACGAGGCGGACAAGCTGGCGCGGCTGGCTGCCACCGATACCGGCTCGCTCGGTAGCAATATCCTGCTTGGCTTCGGCACGGTCGCGGTATCGCTCGGGGCAGCCGCGCTCCTGCCGACGCCACAGACGGTGATCGTGCTGGGCGCAATCCTCTTCATCGCTGGGCTGGCGCTGATCCTCAACAAGGCCCTGCGCTGGTGGGTCTTCGCGCAGATCTGCGTCACCATCGGTGCGCTAGGCCTTGTCAGCGGGATCACTTTTCTCTCGGACGGCTCAATCTATGTCAGCTTAGGACTCGCGGTGGGGCTTGGCGTGGGCGCTACCGCCGCATTGTCAGGCCTGCTCGCAGCGCTCGCGGTTCTTGAACTGGCGGTGGCGCTAGGCGCCAGCACCGCCTACTGGCACGCCAGCTATTTTTTCGGCGTCGAACGGCCCGTCGTCACTATTGGTGTACTGGCCGTGGTGACGCTGGTGTTGTTCTTCGTGTCGCTTCGGGTGCCGTCGGCTTACGAGCGGATCTGCCTGATCGCGGCCCGCACGGCGATCCTGATGATCAACCTGGCGTTCCTCGTCGCGTCGCTGTTCGGCGACCAGATGCTCAACTGGCCGGCGAGCTGGTTTTCGATCGCCTGGGCGGTCCTGCTGATCGGGGTCGGACTCTGGGCTGTCGTCGCCAACCGGCGCTGGGTGGTCAACGCCGCGGCGGTGTTCGGCGCGATCCACTTCTACACGCAGTGGTTCGAGTATCTGGGACCGACGCCGCTCTCGATCCTCGGCGGCGGCATCCTGCTGATCGGATTCGGCTTCGCGCTGCGCTGGTTCAACACCAAGGTCCACAGGCCAATGCCGGCGACAACTTGAAAGGCCGGACCGCTGCACCTACTTGGCCGCTGTGCCCTTGGTTTGCCGGCTCGGAAGCACTTGCCAGCGGCTTGGCGGGCATGCCAGTTTGGTACTGGTTTCAGTGTTGCATTTGACTCGACAACTCATTAGATAACGGCCTCCCAGCCGCCGAGGTGACTCGCGCGGTAATTGGTTTTGGGCAAATTGCCCGTAGCAGAGTTGATGCCGATGGCCGTGATGAACCCGCTGAAATTCCTGCAGGAAGTTCGTCAGGAAATCAGCAAGGTGACTTGGCCGTCGCGTCAGGAGACGTTGATCTCGACGGTGATGGTGCTGGGCATGGTCGCGCTTGCGAGCCTGTTCTTCCTCGCGTCCGACCAGATCATCTCCTGGGGCGTCCAGTCGGTTCTGGCGATCCGGGTTCACTAGACGTCGCATCGAATTCTTACGTATCGGAGACACAACGCGGCATGGCCAAGCGCTGGTACATCGTTCAGGCGTACAGCAATTTCGAACGGAAGGTCGCAGAAGACATCCGCCAGAAGGTCGCCCAGAACAAGCTTGGCGACCTCTTTGAGGACGTGATCGTGCCGACCGAGAAGGTCGTCGAGATGCGTCGCGGCCGCAAGGTCGATGCCGAGCGCAAATTCTTCCCGGGCTACGTGCTGGTGAAGATGGATATGACCAACGAGGCATTCCATCTGATCAAGAACACGCCCAAGGTCACAGGTTTCCTCGGCTCGGGCGACAAGCCCATGCCGATCTCGGAGAAGGAAGCGATGGCGATCCTGCAGCAGGTGCAGGAAGGCGTCGAGCATCCGAAGCCCTCCGTGTCGTTCGAAGTGGGCGAGCAGGTGCGCGTCTCCGACGGTCCGTTCGCGAGCTTCAACGGCGTCGTCGAGGAAGTCGACGAGGAGCGCGCGCGGCTCAAGGTGGAAGTTTCGATTTTCGGGCGGCCGACACCGGTCGAGCTCGAATACGGTCAGGTCGAGAAGGTCTGATTTCTGCGGCGGGCGACCGCCGAAATCCGTGGGAGAAGCCCTGGCAGCCAGCCGGGAGCACGCTTCGGACCACGGCGTCAAATGCCCGAGTGACTTCGGGCGCAACGTAAGCCGAGGCCGCAAGGCCTTTGAAAGGACGAAGAATGGCAAAGAAAATTACCGGCTACCTGAAGCTTCAGGTCCCGGCCGGCTCGGCGACCCCGTCGCCGCCGATCGGCCCCGCGCTCGGCCAGCGCGGCCTCAATATCATGGAATTCTGCAAGGCGTTCAACGCCAAGACTGCGGATCAGGAAAAGGGTGCCCCGACCCCTGTCGTCATTACCATTTTCGCCGACAAGAGCTTCTCGTTCGAGACCAAGCTCCCGCCGGTGACCTACTTCCTCAAGAAGTCGCTGAACCTCAAGTCCGGCTCGAAGCTGCCGGGTAAGGATTCCGCCGGCAAGATCACGCAGGCGCAGATCCGCGATATCGCCGAAAAGAAGATGAAGGACCTCAACGCCTACGACGTTGAGCAGGCCATGACCATGATCGCCGGCTCCGCCCGGTCCATGGGCATCCAGGTCGAGGGCTGATCATGAGCAAGATCGGAAAGCGCACTGCGGCCATCACCGAAGGCATCGATCGCAAGAAGCTGTACCAGCTCGGCGAAGCGGTGAAGATGATCAAGGGCCGGGCCAAGGCCAAGTTCGACGAGACCATCGAAGTCGCGATGAATCTCGGTGTCGACCCGCGTCACGCCGACCAGATGGTTCGCGGCGTCGTCAACCTACCCAACGGCACTGGCAAGAATGTCCGCGTCGCGGTGTTCGCCAAGGACGCCAAGGCCGAGGAAGCCCGCAAGGCGGGTGCCGATATCGTGGGCGCGGAGGACCTTGTGGCCGCAGTTCTGGCCGGCACGATCAACTTCGATCGCGTTATCGCCACCCCCGACATGATGCCGCTGGTCGGCCGTCTCGGTAAGGTGCTCGGGCCGCGCAACCTGATGCCGAACCCGAAGGTCGGTACGGTGACCCCCGACGTCACCGGTGCGATCAAGGCCGCCAAGGGCGGCGCCGTGGAGTTCCGCGTCGAGAAGGCCGGCATCATCCACGCCGGCGTCGGCAAGGCCTCGTTCACCGAGGAGGCGCTGCTGCAGAACATCAAGGCATTCACCGATGCCGTGACCCGCGCCAAGCCGGCCGGAGCCAAGGGCACCTATGTGAAACGCGTTGCCGTGTCGTCCACCATGGGCCCCGGCGTGCATGTCGATCCCCTGACGCTGCAGCAATAAGCAGCCGATCAAGAATTTCGGGCGGCGCGAGCCGCCCGGAGTGCCGGTGGAAACATCGGCAAAGTCCTGTCCGAGACTGCAAGGCGAGCGAAAGCTCTTAAACCGAGAGGGCCTGCAATAGACGGGGTAAGAGCCGATTTCCGAACGGGTCGAACGGCCCGTCGGCCGCGGTTCGAACCAGGCCAGTTGCCGCCATCAGGGCATTCGCCCTCTGAAGCGCCAGCTCGGTTGACAGGCATCAACCGCTGACCTCATCCGAGGGCAGCAATTGGCAGAGGCCCGGCTTTTCCCTCAGGGGATCAACCGGGTCAAATGTGGAGACTAAGAGTGGAAAGAGCGGAAAAGCGTGAAGTCGTCGCATCGCTTCAGGCGTCCCTTGCGGGAGCCGGATCGATCGTCGTCGCGCAGAACGCCGGCCTGACCGTCGCCGACCTGGAGTCACTGCGCAAGCAGATGAAGCTGGCCGGTGGCACGGTTAAGGTCGCCAAGAACCGCCTAGCCAAGCTTGCTCTGAAAGAAACCGACAATGCGGACATGTCTGCCCTCTTCAACGGGCCGACTGTCCTCGCCTTCGCCAAGGATCCCATGACCGCGCCGAAAGTCGCGGCCGCTTTCGCCGACAAGAACCAGAAGTTCGTGGTTCTCGGTGGCGCCATGGGGAAGACCGGGCTCGACGCCAAAAACGTCAAGGCGCTGGCGACCATGCCGTCGCTGGATCAATTGCGGGCCACGCTGGCCGGGATGCTCAAGCAGCCCGCCACGCGGATCGCGTCGATCCTGCAGGCACCAGGCGGGCAGATTGCCCGCGTGCTGGCCGCGCATGCCGAAAAGAGCAACGCCGCTTAAGGCACATCAACGGCTTCCTTCGGGGAGCCACCACGGTTCGAACTGAACGAAACACAACAGGAAGTATCAAATGGCTGATCTCGCCAAAATCGTAGACGATCTGTCGGCTCTCACTGTCATCGAAGCTTCGGAATTGTCGAAGATGCTCGAAGAGAAGTGGGGCGTTTCTGCCGCCGCGCCGGCCGCTGCCGCGGCTCCCGCCGCCGCCGCCGCCGCACCGGCCGAAGAGAAGACCGAGTTCGACGTTGTCCTCACCAATTTCGGTGAGAACAAGATCAACGTCATCAAGGAAGTCCGTGCCATCACCGGCCTGGGCCTCGGCGAAGCCAAGGCTCTCGTCGAAGGTGCGCCCAAGACCGTCAAGGAAGGCGCAACCAAGGCCGAGGCCGAGGACATCAAGAAGAAGCTGGAAGCAGCCGGCGCCAAGGTCGAACTCAAGTAAGAGTGACCACGGTTCGGGCAGCGCTTATGGGCGCTGCCCCATTCTCGCCGCAGAGTTGACTAGAGCGGCATGTCGCCACCCTCGGTTGCATTGAGGGGCAGGGCGAAATTTCAAGTTGCGGAACGATTTTTTCCTAAACCAACCAGAAGGGCAGATTTCCTGAGGTCCGACGGCTGATAGTCGGGACTTTGGACATTTGCTTTTCGAGACATCGACAGAAAGATAGGAGCGGGTATGGCTACCACGTTCAATGGCCGTCGTAAGGTACGCAAGTCCTTCGGCAGCATTCGCGAAGTCATCGAAATGCCGAACCTGATCGAGGTCCAGAAGGCCTCCTACGATCAGTTCCTTCTTGTGGACGAACCCAAGGGCGGACGAGGGGATGAGGGACTGCAGTCCGTCTTCCGCTCGGTGTTTCCGATCACCGACTTTTCCAACACGGCGTCGCTTGAATTCGTCAAATACGAGTTCGAGCCGCCGAAGTACGACGTCGACGAGT
>CAZNAE010000098.1:0-12594 GCA_964570695.1 uncultured Devosia sp. | reverse complement strand
GCGATCACCATCGTGGCGGCGACGAAGTAGCGCTGCACGTTGAGGCTGAGGCCGGTAGTGTACATGTGGTGCGCCCAGACGATGAAGCCGACGCCGCCGATGGCGACCATGGCGTAGACCATCGCCATGTAGCCGAAGATCGGCTTCTTGGAGAAGGTCGAGACGACGTGGCTGACGATGCCGAAGCCGGGCAGGATCAGAATGTAGACTTCTGGGTGACCGAAGAACCAGAACAAATGCTGGAAGAGGATCGGATCGCCACCGCCGGCGGGGTCGAAGAAGGTGGTGCCGAAGTTGCGGTCGGTCAACAGCATGGTGATGCCGCCGGCGAGGACGGGCAGCGACAGCAGCAGCAGGAACGCCGTCACCAGCACGGACCAGGGGAAGAGCGGCATCTTATGCAGCGTCATGCCCGGAGCGCGCATGTTGAAGATCGTCGTGATGAAGTTGATGGCGCCGAGGATCGAGCTGGCGCCGGCGAGGTGGATGGAGAGGATGACGAAATCCATCGACGGGCCGGGCGTGCCGGTGGTCGAGAGCGGCGGATAGATGGTCCAGCCGCCGCCGGCGCCGTGGAGGCCTGCCGGGCCATCGACGAACATTGAGATCAAGAGCAGCAGGAAGGCCGGCGGCAAGAGCCAGAACGAGATGTTGTTCATGCGCGGGAACGCCATGTCCGGCGCGCCGATCATCAGCGGCACGAACCAGTTGCCGAAGCCGCCAATCATGGCGGGCATGACCATGAAGAAGATCATGATCAGCGCGTGGGCGGTGGTGAACACCAGATACATCTGCTTGCCGGCGTCGAGCGCCGCATCGCCGGAGACGCCGTAGACCATTGAGGCAAGGCCGTGGAAAATCTGGATGCCCGGCTCCTGCAGCTCGAGCCGCATCATGCCCGAGAGCAGCGTGCCGATGACCCCCGCGACCAGCGCGAACACCAGGTACATCGTGCCGATGTCCTTGTGGTTGGTCGAATAGACGTAACGACGCCAGCCAGTCGGATGCCCGTGATGCTCGTGTGCGGCACTCGAGGGTACTTCGTGGGCTTGGAGCGCGTGAATGTCGGCCATTTTCGGCAGTTCCCTATCTAAACTCGTTGCGCTCAGGCGCCGGATTGATCTGCGCTCAGCGGCGGCAGCGTCTTGTTGGCATCATCGACCGATCCGGCCTGCAGAGCCTTCACCCAGGCGTCGTACTGGTCCTGGGTCACGACACGGACGGCGATCGGCATGAACGCATGGTCCTTGCCGCAGAGCTGGCTGCACTGGCCGTAGTAGATGCCGACCTTGCGGGCGTTGAACCACGTCTCGTTGAGGCGGCCCGGCACGGCGTCGATCTTGATGCCGAAGGACGGCACGGCGAAGGAGTGAATGACGTCAGAGCCGGTGACCTGGACGCGGACAGTCGTATTGACCGGGACGACCAGTTCATGGTCGACGGCCAGGAGCCGCGGCTCTGTGGGCTTGGTGCTCAAACGCGCATCGTCGGCGAGGATGTTCGAGTCGTAGTGCGCCTTGAGGTCGGGGTACTCGTAAGTCCAGTACCACTGGTTGCCCGTGGCTTTCACCGAGAGGGCCGGCGCCGGAACGTCGACGGAGCCGAAGTTGAAGATCGAGGTGCCGAGATATTTCCGCGCGCCGTCGGGCATCGTCTCCTGGTCAGTCAGGATGGCGAAGGATGGGATCGCAATGACGACGAGGATCAGGACCGGCAGCACCGTCCAGATGATCTCGACGAGGGTGTTGTGGGTGAACTTGGCAGGGACCGGGTTCGCTTTGTCGTTGAACCGGAAGATGATGATGAGCAGCAGCACCAGGACCAGCAACACGATGCCGGTAATGATCCACATCAGCATGCCGTTATGAAAGGTGGTGATCTCGTCCATGACCGGCGTCACGGAGTCCTGGAAGCCGATCTGGCCCGGCGTCGCATGACCCGCTGCCGCTACGGCGAGGCCGGGAGCGAGCGCTACGAGAGCCCCCAGCGCGATCCCGAAAGAGCGGAGAAACTGACCGGCCAAAGATAACCCCCTTAAGATCGCCTGCATCCGATTTTGCACCCGAGGATTCGCGGCATAAAGAGGCCGCTCCGACTCAAGCCCGGAGTGCTGGAATTGCCTCAGACCTAAATCACATCGCCGGAACCAACGCAATTCCGCCACACCCCTGAACCGTGCGTCAAAATGCACCCGCGCCGGGCGTCCGGCGCCGCATCGGCGCCTTGTTTCACCCCGCTTTATTGGGCTGTGCAATTGCCAGCCGCCGAGGCGGCGGATAACTAGGCAGTGGCTCCCGGTGCGGCGCCATCGGTAAAGGAGTTGGCTTCAAGGTGATGTCCCGGATCGGCGGCCGCGTTGCGGCGATTTTGATCGGCTTGTCGCTCTTCGCCCTCTCCTTGCCCGTCACGGCCCAGGGTGTCGTCAAAGCCCAATACGGCGACTGGCAGATGAGCTGTGATACGCCGCCCGGCGCCAGCTTCGAACAATGCGCCATCATCCAGAACGTCACGGCCGAGGATCAGCCCAATGTCGGCCTGTCAGTGATCGTGCTGAAGACGGCAGACCAGAAGGCGCGATTGCTGCGCGTGCTCGCTCCGCTCGGCGTGCTGCTGCCCAACGGCCTAGGCCTCAATATCGACGGCACCGACATGGGCCGCGTGGCGTTCGTGCGCTGCCTGCCCAATGGCTGCGTCGCCGAGGTGGTGATGGACGATGCGCTGCTGAAGCAACTCTCCACCGGCAAGACCGCGATCTTTGTGGTGTTCAAGACGCCGGAAGAAGGCATCGGCATCCCGGTGTCGCTCAACGGTTTCGCCGACGGGTTCAAGCAGCTTCCGTAGCGATTTGCCGTAGATCGCCGCTGCCGGCAACGACGAAAAAAGCCGGGTCCGAAGACCCGGCAGTCGTCAGGAAACAGGCCAGCAGGTGCCGGCCAATCCGGGCCTCCGTGGGGCGGATGGGTGACCCACGGAAACTCGAAACTTGCGACGGGATCGATCAGTCGACGCGGTGCGAACGGCGCTCGGCCAGCAGCCGGGTCGGGCGCCGGTTGTTCACCTGCATCGCATCGAAGAGGTCGGCGCGGTTGATGCCGAGGTCGTCGAGGCGGTGCGCGTCGAGCTCGAGGAGATTTTCCAGGGCCAGCCGCTGGAGGCGCCCGGCGCGTGCTTTGGCGAACCAATTCACAAGCAGGGTAACCGGATTGATGGTGGCGGCGGCAGCCGGCCGCTCGCCCGAGAGCACGAGCGCCATGGTCATTCTCCAAATGTCGTTTGTTCCGGCAGGGAGCGCCGGAAGGGGGATTCGATGATCGTCGATCACCGATGCGTGCAATCTAGGGACTGGACACCCATTCGTCTAACAAATAGATTTCATCTAGCTCATCAAAATCAGTGATGGAGAATCCGGTGTCCGTGCCCCTCGATCTCGATCAGTTGCAAAGCTTCTGCGCCATTGCCGATTGCGGCAGCTTCACCGAGGCGGCGCGGCGGGTAAACAAGACGCAGTCGGCGGTGTCGATGCAGATCAAGCGGCTCGAGGAGCGGCTCGGCCAGGCGTTGCTGACGCGCGACGGTCGCGGCGTGACGCTGACGCAGCACGGCGAAGCGCTCTATTCACGGGCGCGAAAGATGCTGAAGATCAATGCCGAGATCATGGACGAATTCTCGGACGAGGATCTGAGCGGCGCCATCCGCTTCGGCCTGCCCGACGACTATGCGGTGCGGCTGCTGCCGGTGATCCTGTCGACGTTCCAGAAGACCCATCCGCGTATCATGCTGGACGTGAAGTGCGCTTCTTCGGAGGAACTGCTCGAGGGCATGAAGCGTGGCAAGTACGATCTCATCGTCTTCACGCAGGGCACCAACCGGCAATATGGCGAGCTGTTCCGCACCGAGCCAATGTTCTGGGTGGCGGCGCAGGGTGGCCAGGCGCTGCACATGGACCCCCTGCCGATCGCCGGCGGACAGCCGTGCTGCTGGAAGGACAATGCGATGGAAGTGCTCGACCGGATCGGCCGCGACTACCGCGTGACTTATACGTCGTCGAACGCGCTCGCCATCGCCAGCGCCGTGCTTACCGACCTCGCGGTCGGCTTCCTCCCCGAGAGCGCGCTGCAGCCGGGCATGCTGGCGATCTCGGAGGACCGCAATTTGCCGCGGCTGCGCGATGCCGAAATCGCCCTGATGCGGGCGAGCCACGCTTATGGCGGGATTTTCGACGCACTCGCCAAGCATATCGTCACCTCGATGGGCAATCTCGACACGCGCGACCCGCTGCCGATCGCCGCGGAGTGACGTTCTACCTCTTGCCGAACCATACCGCGGTGATCTCCTCGCGGAGGCGAGCGAACTCGCGCTTGATCTCGGCGGCGAAGGCCTCGGCAGCATTGAGCCGCTGCTTCTTGCCGGCCGATGGCGAAGGCCGTTTCGCCGTGAGTACCGCTGACATCTGCCGGTCGAGGAAGGCGCTGGTGCGGAGGAAACGGGTGATCGCCTCCATATCGGCGATGGGCATCTGGGCGGCCTCGGCCTCACCGAAGTTGGCGATGCCGGAATAGACGAGCTGGCCGATCTTGCCGGCGTGCTCGGTGATTTCGACGAAGACTTTGCGGCGATCGGCAGTGTCGCGGCGACGACGAACGTAGCCGGCAGCCTCGAGGCGATCGACGAGCGGCGTGATCGCGCCTGTGGTGAGCCCAGACTCCTTCGCCAGCTGGCCGGCGGTCAACGGCCCGAGCCGTTGCAGGATATCGAGACAGCGGCCATCAGTGCGATTGATGCCGAGGAGATTGTCGTAGGCCTCCTCCATCATGTCGGCGGCCGATTGGGATTCGCGGATCGCCGCGATCATGGCCTCGAAGGCGATCTCCCGCTTTCCGCTTGACAGCGATATATCTTTACTCACAAGATACTTGTACATTGAAGTTTCAGCGAAGACAAGGCCGATCAAGCGGCTGGCGCGTGGATCAGATAGCGCCGTGCAGCAGAACGAGGGCGAAGTGACCGATACCATGATCGAGGCCAAGGGCCTCAAGCGCACCTACAAATCGCGCGGCAAATCCATCGAGGCGGTGCGCGGCATCGACCTCAGGGTCAATGCCGGGGAGATCGTCGGCTTCCTCGGGCCGAACGGCGCCGGCAAGACGACAACGCTGAAGATGCTTTGCACCTTACTGGAGCCGACCGGCGGCGAGGCGACCGTGGCGGGCAGCAATCTGCGCACCGATGCCGTCGGTGTCCGGCGCAAGATCGGCTATGTCAGCCAGGCGGGCTCGACCTCGCCGGAAGCGGGCGTCGGCGAAGAAATCATGAGCCACGCCCAGTTCTACGACATCAGCCGAAGCGCCGCCAAGACGCGCGGTTTGGAGTTGTTGAAGGCGCTGGATCTGAGCGATGTGTGGGACCGCAATTGCGGCTCGCTGTCGGGTGGGCAGCGGCGGCGGCTCGATATCGTCATGGGGTTGATCCACCAGCCCAAGCTGGTGTTTCTCGACGAGCCCTCGACCGGGCTCGATCCGCAGAGCCGGGCGAACCTCTGGACGCATGTCCGCAAGCTTCGCGACGAGCTAGGCACCACGGTGTTCCTCACCACGCACTACATGGACGAGGCGGATTCGCTTTCCGACCGCATCCTCATCATCGACAACGGCACGATCGTTGCCGAAGGCACTCCGGCCGAACTCAAGAAACGGGTGTCGGGCGACGCCATCACGCTGACGCTGCGCAATGAAGGGGACGCCGGCCGCGCCGCCGAAATCGCCGGAGCGCTGGATGGAGCGGACAAGCCGGGGGTCGAGGCGCATGTGGTGCGCCTCCACGTGCCTGACGGCGGCCGTGCCCTCCCCGTGCTGCTGGCGGACCTGACCCGGGCCGGCATCGATGCCATCGGCGTCGATGTCAACCGGCCGACGCTGGACGACGTATTCCTCACCCTCACCGGCCGCTCGTTGCGCGACTAAGGAGATTAGAATGAACTTCTTTCGCGACACCTGGATTGTTTTCGCCCGCTCGATGCGGCTCTCGCTGCGGCAGCCGCTGTGGGTGCTGATCGGACTACTGCAACCGATCCTCTATCTGACGCTGTTCGGGCCCCTGCTGCAGAACATCGCAGCAAGCTCTGGTTTTCAGGGCGACGCCTGGCAGGTGTTCGTGCCGGGCCTCCTCGTCCAGCTCGGGATCTTCGGCGGGCTATTCGTCGGCTTCGGCATTATCGCCGAATGGCGCTCGGGCGTGATCGAGCGGCAACTGGTGACACCGGCGACGCGCACCGCGATCGTGACCGGCCGGACGCTGCGCGACGTGGTGGTGATCGTCGTGCAGGCGATCGTGCTCGTCGGCGCGGCGTTCCTGCTCGGACTGCGCATTCCAGTGGCGGCGCTGATCATCGGGTTGGTGCTGGTCGGGATGCTTGGCGCGGCATTCTCGTTCATCTCCAACGCCATCGGCATCGCGACGAAAAGCGAGGACGCGCTGGCGCCGATGGTCAACACGCTGGCGCTGCCGATCCTGCTGCTGTCGGGCATCCTGCTGCCGATGAACATCGCGCCGCAATGGCTGCAGATCGTCTCGAACTTCAATCCGTTCAAGCACATCGTCGAAGCCCTGCGCGCAGTGTTCCGCGGCGATTTTTCCGATCCGATTGTCTGGATCGGCGTCGTGCTGTCGGTGATCCTTGTCGTGCTAGGGGCGTGGCTCGGCAACCGAACGCTGACCGCGCAGACGAAGTAGCGGCAGAATTTTGCTGAGCCTGTCGATTCCGCTCCGGCCGTTCGTCGAGACAGTGGAGGCGGGCAAGCCTTCGCAAGCGATCACGGAGCCGGCAATGAACCCTACCATCACCGCGTTTGAACGCTCGCCGGATGGCGGCAAGGGCCTTTCCCGCGACATGCGAGTGCGATGGGCGCTCGAGGAGGTGGAGCAGCCCTACAATGTGCGGCTGGTCTCGTTCGCGGCGATGAAGCAGCCGGCGCACATGGCGGTGCATCCCTTTGGGCAGATACCGACGTACGAAGACGGCGACCTCGCGCTGTTCGAGTCGGGCGCGATCGTGCTCCACATCGCCGAGCAGCACGCGGGCCTGCTACCGGAGGATGCCAATGCCAGGGCGCGAGCGATCATGTGGATGTTTGCCGCGCTCGCCACCATCGAGCCGCCGATCCTCGATCTGCAGACTGCGAAGTTTCAGGAAAACGACCGGAGCTGGGCGGCGGAGCGCATGGCTCTGGTCCGGGATCGCATCCGCGCCCGGCTCGGCCAACTTTCCAATCGGCTGGGGAGTGCCGAGTGGCTCGATGGGGCGTTCAGCGCCGGCGACCTCATGATGGTGCACGCGCTGCTCAGGCTGCGGCCGTCCGGCCTGCTCGATGAGTATCCAAATCTTGCCGCCTACGTCGCCCGGGGACAAGCGCGGCCGGCGTATCAGCGGGCGCAATTGGCCGTCGCCAATGTCGCACGACAGGCCACAGCCAGCGGTGGCTAGATCCACCCGCAATCGCAGCCCACGGCAAAGTCGTCAGGCGAATGCGTCGAAGCCGGAGATCGCCGTTAGGCGGGCTACCGTCGCGGCGTCGAGTTGGACGTCCAGCGCCTGCATGGATCGCGTCAGTTGCGCGACATTCTGCGGGCCGATCAGCGGAATGATGCGCGGGGAAACCTGCCGCAGGAACGCGATGACGACATCGGCCGCGTCGATGCGAACATCGTCGGCGACAGCAACGATCTCGGCGATCACCAGCAGCGTCGCAAGGTTATCGTAGTCGGGCGGGACGTGGCCTCGCTTAGCTGGCAAAAACGCGCCACGGCATTGTGAGGAAAGCATCAGCGCGAGGTCTTCCGACACCGCCTGGCGGAAATAACTGCCGTTGAGAACCCGGATTGTCGTGTCGCCGGGCGAGTTCATCGTGGCGCAGAGGATGTTGCCGAGCAGCTGGTTGGCGACTGGAGCCGGCGTCATCGTTCGCGCCTGCGCGATGCGGCTTACATCCCAGTTCGAGACGCCGACCGCGCCGATCTTGCCCTGGGAGATGAAGCGGCCGAGTTCGCCAAAGATGTCGGCGACCGGGACCTTGGGGTCGTCGCGGTGGAGCAGATAGAGGTCGACGTAATCGGTCCGGAGCCGGCGCAAGCTCTGCTCGACATCGTGGCGGATCGATGCCGCGTCGAGACGGCCGTGGCTCATATCATCGAGGGGCGGGTGAGCGCCCTTGGTGCTGATCCGGACCTTGTTGCGTGACCCGCGCAGCGCCAGCCACTCCCCAATGACGGTTTCAGAGCGGCCGCGTTCGCCCGGAATCCAGTCGGAATAAACGGCGGCAGTGTCGATCAGCGAACCACCGAGATCGACGAAGGCGTCGAGGAGCGCATAGGCGTCCTCGCGGGTGCCATCGGCGCCCAACCGCGAGGTGCCAAGACCAATGCGGGGCGACGCGGCGAAGGCGGCCATCTACATCTCGGCTTCGTCGAAGATGCGAGTCAGGTCGCCGGCCCAGGGGCCATTGTATTTGTCGAGCCAGCGCTCGGCCGGAGTTTTGCCGAGGCGGAGCGTCTCGTCGAGCGGGGAAAGATATTGCTCCTCGCCAAGGCCGCGGGCGCTCAGGCCCCGGTGGGCGAGCGCGAGAACACGACGGGCGATGTCGGCAACAGTGCCGCCGCGGAACAGCGTGTGGATCGCCGTTCTGGGCACCTCGTCGCGCAGGCGCTGGCGCTCCTCGTTGGTCCAGTTCTTGACCAGTTCCCCAGCGGCATCGAGCGCGCCGGTGTCGTAGAGAAGGCCAACCCAGAGCGCCGGCAGGGCGAGGACATGGTCGCGGTCGCCCATGTCGGCGCCGCGCATTTCGAGGAATTGTTTCAGCCGGACCTCCGGAAACAGGGTGGAAAGATGGTCCTCCCAGTCCTTGACGGTCGGCTTCTCGCCGGGAAGCTGCGGCAGCTCGCCCCGCATGAAAGCTCGGAAGCTTTCGCCGGCGACGTTGACGTACTGCTTGTCGCGGATGACGAAATACATCGGCACGTCGAGCGCGTGCTCTGCGTAGCGATCGAAGCCGAAATCGTCGTCGAAGACGAAGGGCAGCATGCCGGTGCGGGCGCGGTCGGTGTTGAGCCAGATGTGCGAGCGGAAGCTCAGATAGCCCGAGGGTTTGCCATCGACGAAGGGCGAGTTGGCAAAGAGCGCCGTGACGATCGGCTGCAGCGCGAGAGAGACACGCATCTTCTTGACCATGTCGGCTTCGTCGGCGAAATCGAGGTTCGCCTGCACCGTGCAGGACCGGTACATCATCGAGGTGCCGAGTGAGCCGACTTTTTCCATGTAGGGCGTCATGATGCCGTAGCGCGATTTCGGCATGCGTTTGAGGTCGGCGACAGCCCAGATCGGCGTCACGCCGAGGCCAAGGAAATGAATGTTGAGCGGCCCACCGACGGCGCGACAGTCGGCGAGATGCGCGTCGAGTTCGGCGGCGGTTTCGTGGATGGTCTTCTGCGGGCCGCCGCTCAGCTCGAACTGGCCGCCGGGCTCAAGCGAGATGCCGCCGACGGGGCCGAGATTTCGCAGCCCGATCGGATTTTCTTTGTCGTAGAAATAGTCCCAGCCAGTACGGGCCTTGATGCCTGCGAGCAGGGCATGAATGCCGTCCCTGCCCTCGTACTGCACGGTCGCCAGCGGATACTTGCGATAGACGTGCTTTTCGTGCTCGGTGCCGACGCGCCATTCGGATTTAGGCTTTCCGCCGCGCGCCATGACGTCGATCATGTCGGCCCGCGATTGGATCAGCGGCGAGAATTCAGCGCCGGCCATGAGGACTCCCGGGAGGCGTAAGCTTGTTGTGACTGCCGGGCTGGGGCCGGTTTTGCCGGGACAATAGCCAGCGGCAATCCGAAAGCAATCCTTTTATCGCCAATCGCCGATGATAGCCTGGACCAGCGCCAGAGCGGCGACGGCGGCAGTATCGGCGCGAAGGATGCGAGGCCCCAAACTGACCGGGACAACGAAGTCCTGCGCCAAGAGAAGCGCCCGCTCGGCGTCGGAAAATCCGCCCTCGGGGCCGATCAGGATGCCAACCGGCAGACCGTCGAGCCAGCCGATCTGGTCGGTCGGGGTGGCGGATGGCGCCGCCTCGTCGGCGACGATCAGGCGCCGAAGCCCTTGCGTCGTCCGCCAGGTGTCGATCAGCGGCTTGAGCTCGATCTCCGGGGTCACCGACGGCAGCGTCAGCACCTCGCACTGCTCGGCTGCTTCGAGCACATAGGCATCGAGCTTGTCAGTCTTCAGCCGCCGCACCTGAGTAAACTCGGTCAGCACAGGCTGGATGATGCCGGCGCCCATCTCGGTCGCCTTCTGAATGACGTAGTCAAGCCGGCCGGTCTTCAGCGGGGCGAAGCCAAACCAGAGGGTCGAAGGTGGCGTCTGGTGCGCGGTCTGGACGACGATCTCGAGCATCGCGCCTTTCTTGCCAGCATGGGTGAGACGGCCGAGCCACGCGCCGTCGCGGCCGTTGAAGAGGATTGCGGCATCGCCCTCCTTGAGCCGCAGCACGTTGACCAGATGGTTCGCCTGATCCTTGCCGAGGTCGAGCGACGCGCCGGCGGCGAGGGCCGGTTCGACGAAAACTCGTGGAAAGGACTTGTACGCGCGGGGCATCTTGTGTCGGGATGGAGGCGGCGGGATAAGGGGGCATTACCGCATGGGAGGACGCGGATGCCAAGTGCCAAGGCTAAAGCCGGCGCAGCGCCTGCGAGGGGGAAGACGACAGCTGTCGCGGATGCAAGCCAGGGCAATTGGGTGGACCGTTTCGCGCCGGACTGGCTTAAGCCTTATGCGCGGCTGGCACGCTGGGATAGGCCGCTGCCGCTGCTGCTGCTGTTCTGGCCCTGCGGCTTCTCGCTGGCGCTCGCGGCCCTCGCGAGCCCCGAACGCGGCTTCAACTGGCTGACGCTGGGGCTGATGCTGATCGGCTCCGTTGCCATGCGGGGCGCGGGGTGCACGCTCAACGACATTGTCGACGCCGACCTCGACGCCAAGGTGACCCGCACCCGCTCGCGGCCGATCCCCTCGGGACAGGTCAGCCGGCGCCAAGCGGCGGTGTTCCTAGTGCTGCAATTGCTCGTGGGGGTGGCGATCGTTGCAACCTTCAACTGGCTGACGATCGGGCTCGCCGCAGCGTCGCTGCTGCTGATCGCGATCTATCCGTTCATGAAGCGGATCACTTGGTGGCCTCAGCTGTTCCTTGGGCTGGCGTTTTCGTGGGGTGCGCTGCTTGGCTGGACGTCGCAGATGAATGAGCTGGGCTGGCCGCCGGTGCTGCTCTACGTCGGCTCGATCCTGTGGGTGATCGGCTACGACACTATCTATGCGCTCCAGGATATCGACGACGACGCGCTGATCGGGATCAAATCCACGGCGAGGCTGTTCGGCAAGAATGTGCGGCCGGCAATAGGGGCGTTCTACGCTGGCGCGGTTGTTCTGTGGACGGTGGCTGTGGGCATGGCCGGCGAAGTCCGACTGTTCCCGCTGGCCCTGATCCTGCCCGTCTGCCTCCTCGGCTGGCAAGTCGCGACGCTCGACACGAAAGATCGGGCGAATGCGCTTTCACTGTTCAAATCCAATCACTGGGTTGGCTTGACCCTGACACTGGCGATCCTGCTCGAGGCGTATTTCTAGTTACCGACCACAAGGCAGGCGCCGCCGGCTTTCTGCAGCGCGCTGCAGAGCTTCTGTGCCTCGGTACGACTGCCGCGGCCGATCTCGACGGTGAAGCGTAGGGCGCGGCCGAAATTGGGGTTGCGCTTGGCGACCAGCATCAGTTCTTCACCGCCCAGCACCGAGACGTAGCGCTGCTGCAGACGAGTGAAGTTGCGACGCGCGGTGGCCGACGAGAAGAACTGGCCGATCTGGATGCCCCAGGGCTGCACGATGGCGGTAGGCGGCGTGAAGGCCTCGATCTGGTTGGTCGAGGCTAGATCGATGCAGGCGGCGAGGAACGGTTTGTCCGTCGCGAGTGCGTAGTCGGCGTTGCCGATGTCGCCGGCGAGCCAATCAGTGACCGGCAGGCCGGTGACGGTCTCGACATAATCGAGCGTCTCCGCGGCAAGGTAGCCGCCGTTGCTGATGAACCGAGCGACCCGGTTTTCGCCGCCATTGTAGGCGGCAGCGGCGAGACCGAGGTTGCCGAATTTGGTGCGCAGATCGTCGAGATAATGGGCTGAGCGCCACAGCGCTTCGGCTGGATTGTAAGGGTTGGCGAGGCCCTGGAGGCGACCGGTCTCGGGCATAAACTGCGCGATCCCCTCGGCACCAGCCCAACTCGCGGCATTGGCGCCGAAGTGGCTCTCCTGCCAGATCAGCCGCGCGAAATAGCCAGGCGGCAGGTTGGTGGCCTCGGCATCGCGCTCGATCACCGCGCAGACATCGGCGGTATAGGTGGCCAGATGGATGCAAGTCGCGCGGGGACGACCGTCGTCGAGCTCACGAATGAAGCAATAGGAACTCGCCGCTGAAACCGCTGCGATGGTCGGTTGGACCGTCCATGGGGCCAGGGCCGCGACCAAAATGGCAACCGCAAGCCACAAAGCTGGTGATGAAATCTTCAGCATAACGTC
>CAZNAE010000097.1:0-12661 GCA_964570695.1 uncultured Devosia sp. | reverse complement strand
AGAATCTTGTGCGCGCCATGCTGACCGGATGGAAGCGGGCACCCGAGGAGGGCGACGTCGACTGAGATCGGGGCGTCGCAGTGTAGCCGATCAATGAGCCCGTCCAACTTCGTCGAACGCGACCCGCGAAACGGCAATGCGAATTGTCGGATGTCAATGTCGGTCCCCTCACTCGCTTGCAATTCTGCCGATCGTGTACGGGCGTCCATCCCCGACACGCGCCGCTCGCATTTCCAAAGGACAGAACATGATGGGGGAGGCGCTGCGCGATGTGGGTTCCGTCCCGGCAAATGGCCTCATTCGTGCCGAAGTGCCTCAATCGGATCAAGGCGGGCCGCATTGCGGGCGGGGAAGAATCCGAAGCCGACGCCGACGACGGCTGAAAAGCCAAAGGACAGCACGATCGATCCCCAGTCGACTATGAGGGGCACGCCGAGCAGGCGCGAGGCGATCGCCGACAGACCCAGGCCGAGCAAAATTCCCGCAATGCCGCCAAACATCGAAAGGGCCACCGCCTCGACGAGAAATTGTCCCAGTACCTGCGACTCCCGTGCGCCGATGGCGAGGCGGATACCGATTTCCCGAGTCCGCTCGGTGACCGACACAAGCATGATGTTCATGATGCCGATACCACCAACGAGAAGGCTGATGCCGGCAACGGCGGCAAGCAGACCAGTGAGCACGCCCATCACACTGCCCAGCATAGAGGATATCTGCCGCATATCCATGACCATAAAGTCGTCGTCCTCATAGGCGCTGAGGTGCCGGCGCTCGCGCATCAGCGATGTGACGTCTTGCTGCACTTTGGTAATCACCCCATCATCCTGAGCTGCCACGTAGATGACAGTCACATCGTTGTTGCCCGAGATGCGCCGCTGGAAAGTATGCAGCGGAATGAGGATCACATCGTCCTGATTGGATCCCAGGCTGCCAGCGCCTTTCTCGGCGAGCACGCCGACCACTCGGCAGACCAAGGTTTTCAGCCGCAGCGTCTGTTCGAGGGGATCCGCCCCGTCGCCAAACAGGTCATCTGCGGCCGCGCGCCCGACAATGCAGGACGCTGCTCCGGACACCAACTCCCCCTCACGGAAGGCGCGTCCAGCCGCGATGTCCCATTGCCGTACCGTGAGGAAGCGGTTGTCGACGCCCTCGACGGTGGTCACGTGATTGGTCGAGCGAACGACCGCTGTCATCGAGGTGGCGCTCAGGGGAGCTACAGCGGTGATTGAAGAGACTTGACGCTCGATCGCATCGGCGTCAGCGAGGTGAAAATTAGCCGCTCCGACTCCCGAGGCCCCAGCACCTTGGTTGAGCTGTCCCGGGCGCACGATCAGGAGATTGCTGCCGAGGCTCGAGATACTGTTGCCCACCTGGGCAGTGGTCCCCTGTCCCAGCGTGACCATGGCGATCACCGCGGCTACGCCGATGGTAACCCCGAGCAACGTGAGCACGGAACGCATGGCATTGCGCCAGATGGCCGTGAGCGCCAGTTTGAGGGTTTCAAACAGCATGTAGCAGCTCATGTTCGGCAGCGATCTCTGCCTTGCCATCGACGATCCGAACCTGGCGCTTGCAGAACGCCGCCATGTCGGGCTCGTGCGTTACCATCACCACCGTGATGCCGTCCTCGCGGTTGAGTTCGACGAGGAGGCTCATCACTTCATTGGCCCGCTCGGTATCGAGATTGCCTGTCGGCTCGTCGGCGAGCAGCAGGGCCGGACTGGTTACGATGGCTCGGGCGATAGCGACGCGCTGCTGCTGACCGCCGGATAGTTGCGAAGGCAAATGACGCTGCCTGCCCTCCATGCCCACTCGCGCGAGCGCCGCTGTCGCCAATCTGTGACGGTCTGCGCTGCCGACGCCGCGATAGACCAGCGGCAACTCGACGTTTTCGAGGGCGCTGCTTTGCGACAGTAAGTTGTAGCCCTGAAACACAAAGCCAATGAAGCTTCGGCGCAGCAGAGTACGTTGCGGACGCGTCGCCTTCTCGACCGACACGCCGTCGAAAAGATAACTGCCGCTCGTCGGTGCATCGAGATAGCCGACGATGTTCATGGCCGTAGACTTGCCCGAACCGCTCGGGCCCATGATGGCGACGAACTCGCCGTGATCGATGCGCAGGTCGAGCCCAGCGAGCGCGCGCACCTCGGCTTCACCTTGGCCATACATCTTGGTGATGCCGCGCAGCTCGATCAGCGGCTTCGGCGCCTCAACAAGCATCTCAGTGCCCCTTGACGCCGGTGACCACGAAATCGCCAAGCGCCAGGTCGCCTCCAACGATGGCCGTACGTTGTCCATCGCTGAGCCCCGCAGTGACGTTCGTCACCTTCAGCTGCCCGTCGTGCAGGACGTAGACATGCTCCTGGCCGCCCAGCGGTGCCTCGATGGTCGATTGCGGTGCCAGCGAGCCGAACAGGCCACGCGAAGGGGTCGCCCCGGGGGTAAAGCGCAGGGCGGCATTGGAAACGGTCAGGACATTATCGGCCTCATCGGTCGAAATCTCCGCCGTCGCGGTCATACCTGGCTTCAGAAGCAATTGCCGGTTATCGACAGCAATTGCCGCCTTGTAGCTCGTCACACCGTCAGTCACTGTCGGTCCCGAGCGAACCTGACGGATAATTCCCGAAAGCGCGCGATCGGGGGCGGCTTCGACGGTGAACACCACCTTGTCACCAACCTTGACCTGCGCCACGTCCGCCTCGTCGACATCGACATCGAGCTCGAGAGTCCGGAGGTCTGCCGCTATTGTGAACAACGAGGTGAGCACCGCGGCGGTGCCGATCGTGTCGCCCGGATGGGCGTTGACGTCGAGCACGACGCCGTCGATCGGCGATACGATCGTCCCCTTGGCATAATCGCTTTGGGCACCGGCGAGATCGGCCTCCGCTGCTCCAAGCTGGGCTCGCGCAGCGGCGAGATTGGCCTCCGCCCGCTGCGCAGCAGTGCCTGCGAGCTCAATATCCCGCACGCTGACAATCTCTCCGCTCGTGAGGCCTTTAGCGCGGGCCAGCGCAGCGTTTGCGTCGGCAAGCGCGGCGGCGGCCACGTCGCGGTTTGCAGACTGAAGGTCGACCATTGCCACGGCACGGCGGAGACGCGAAGCGAGATCGTCCATCTTGAGGTGAGCCAGCGCCTGCCCTTTGATCACGGTTTGGTTGTAGTCAACGTCGATCGACGCGATCGTGCCTGTCGTAAGGCTTGATACCGCGATCTGTGTCGTCGCTTGCAGAGTGCCAGTCGCAACCAGCGTCGCGGTTACTGCGCCGCGCGTCACCTGATCCGTGGTGAAATCGTTGGTCGAGTGAGCCTGCAAAGAAGACCATGCCCATAGGCCCGCGCCGAGCACCGCAACCACAGCTGCGACCACGACCAACCCGGTAACAAACTTCCTGCTTCTGCCGTGGCGAACCTCAGTCGCCAACACCTCGGCAACATCGACTTTGGGCAGCGCTGGATGGTCCCCGAAGTTATCCGCCCGCGGTGGGCCGGCGGGTTGCAGCGAAGGGTGACTGGCCGGGGACGCTGTTGCCGTCGGTGGCGTCACCACTGCTGAGCGCCTGCGGCGAGGTGCAGTGTCACCGACAATTCGATCCAGTTCCATGGTGCACTCCCAGGTAGTCGTTCGTGAACCTGCGTCGTCGAGGCAGGTTTCTGGTTTCAGCTCCCGCAGAAGCAGATCGGCGTGAATACCCGACAGTAGCGGGGCCATCAGCGGCGGACTTGATGCAGGTCAACACAGGCGAAGTCAGCCTGGCCTTTGTGTGCGCGGTCTACCTGTGCACAGGCGGACGATCCGCTTTGCGCCGGGCGTCAATCTCGCGCCGAACATTCTCGGGCATTTCGCGACAACCGCAGTTCTCGACGTGACGCTGGTGCCAATCGAGGCGCTCCTCGAACGAAGGATGTGTCGGCATCGGGTTAGCCAGATGCCAGCTCTTGTTCAGTTCATGTCGACCCCGGTGCCTTTCATTCGCGAAAGACTTTCCTTGCGACGAGAGGCGCTGGCACCAGCCGCCCGCGGTGCTGTGGTGCGACACGGGGTGGGTAGGCGGCGACAGCACCTACTTGGTTGGACCGCCCAATCCGAATCCGCGCACTCTGCTGTGGCCGAAGGCGCCCACCACCAACAGCCTGCACCTTTTCGTCGCGACGCCAGCCGGCGCGCACCGCCAATGCCCTCGGCGCAGGGGTCAGCGAAGATCCAGCTGGCAGTTGTCTGTCACCATTCTGATCGAGGACGTGTGCCTATTGCGTGACATAGCCGCCATCAACCAAGTGATAGCTCCCGGTGATGAACGAGGCCCGGTCCGACAGAAGGAAGCAGGCCAGCGCCGAGACTTCCTCAGGCTTGCCGAGCCGCTGGATCGGATGCAAGCCAGCGATATACTTGAGCGTGTTGGCGTCGAGGTTCTTGGACAGCAGAGGGGTGTCGATGAAGCCTGGTCCGACGGCATTGATGCGAACGCCCTTGGCTGCATACTCCATGGCGGCGACCTTGGTCATGCCGAGCAGGGCGTGCTTCGCGGAGGTATAGGCCACGGCATTGGCAAAGCCGACGCTGCCGAGGATGGAGGCCATGTTGACGATCGCGCCGCCACCAGACTTCAGTAGCGCCGGAATCTCATAACGCATCCCATAGAAGACGCCGTTGAGGTTGATATCGATCACAGCCTTCCAGCCGTCGAGCGGATACTCGCCAGTCGGCGCAGATGGGCCGCCAATCCCGGCATTGTTGACCGCGAGGTTTAACCTGCCGAAAGTGTCCACGGCAAACGCGACCATGGCGGCGTTCTGCTCGGGGCTCGTGACGTCGATCGTGAACCCGCTGGCGACACCGCCGGCGGCCTTTATCGCCGCGACTACGCGATCAGTGCCCGCTTTGTCACGGTCCGCCACGACCACCTTGGCGCCGCCGGCGGCGAGTTCCTTGACGATCGCCTCGCCGATGCCCGATGCCCCCCCGGTCACAACAGCGACCTTGCCTTCGAACTGTCCCATAATTTCGCTCCAATGGAATGCGGTTTCAATCACTTGACGATAGCGACGTCCTCCGACGGGCGACTTGATGTCGATCAATTGGCAAGACGAATTACGAAGGCCGACGAAGTGACGAAATGAAGACCCGCGCGGGCAAGGCCGCAGGTTGCGAGGAACGCAATCAGAGCGAACAGCGGTAGTCTTGGCTGACGCCACATCCGGCTCAGGTACGCACCGCTCTTGACGCGCAGCTGAGCACGCCTCATGGACCAGCATATCGAACGGCCGCTTGATGTGCATCAACCGGCAGGCCCGCCGGTCATGCTCATCTCGAGCCCCGCGGGACATCCGCCGGTGATGATGGAGAGACTGCTATGAAGGATAGTGTTTTGAAGGCGGCGGTGATCGACGCAATCGCGTTTGAGCCGAGCATCGACGACAACGGCATCGGCGTTGCGGTCGAGGACGGCATCGTTACCCTTACGGGGCATGTTCCAACCTACACACAGAAGTGGGCGATTGAGCAGGCCGTGGGCGCCCTCAAAGGCGTAAGGGGCATCGCTGAGGAGATCGAAGTTCGGGTCGGCAGTTCCGGTACCGACGACGATGAGATCGCCAAGCGTGTGGTCAACTCGTTGAAGTGGAGCACAATGGTCCCCGACGGCAAGGTGCAGGCGATGGTCCAGAACGGCTGGGTGACCCTTACAGGCAACTTGGATTGGCACTACCAGAGAATCGGCGCTGAAGCTGCCATTCGCTCCTTGAATGGCGTGACAGGGATCAGCAACCACGTCGAACTGAACCCACGTGTCTCGACACTCGACGTCAAGAAGCACATTGAGGGTGCCTTGAAGCGCAACGCGACGCTGGAGGCTCAAGATATCCTTATTGACGTTACCGGGAACACCGTGACCCTGCGCGGCAGCGTCACTGCGTGGAATGAGCGGCGTGCCGTCGAGCAGGCCGTGTGGGCCACGCCCGGAGTTACCCAGGTGCTCGACTGCCTGACCGTCCTCTGAACGACAACTCGGAGCGAAGCGAGCGGACTGCGCCTCGCTCCTGGAGCCAGGGGACCCGCACGTCTCGGTCGACTCCCACGACCCACGCCTCGATTATCCAGGATGTGACCATGAAAGAGG
Organism: uncultured Devosia sp.; assembly: GCA_964570695.1. Taxonomy (GTDB): domain Bacteria; phylum Pseudomonadota; class Alphaproteobacteria; order Rhizobiales; family Devosiaceae; genus Devosia_A. Next base: position 6,545 of record CAZNAE010000097.1, on the reverse strand, counting down.
CTGAAACTGGTCCGCGAGCCGTTAGATCTGCACTCCAGAACACTAGTCCAAGTGCCGATCGGCGCGGCATGGTACTCGTCGCGGTTGCCGTTGTCGGACTGGCTTCGGGTGGATTGTTGTGGCGCTCCGGTCTTGGTTCCACCGCGGGATACCTCTGGGCTGGCGCGACGCTACCGGTATTGATTGCCCTTACCGCGGAAATTGTCGCCTCATTGCGGCGAGCCGATGTCGGGCTCGATATCGTTGCGGCCCTCTCGATGTCGGCTGCCCTCTGCTTTGCCGAGCCGCTTGCCGCCAATGTCGTAGCCCTGATGTATGCTGGCGGACAGTTACTCGAATCCTATGCCGAGGGCAGAGCCCGCCAGGAAATGACCTCGCTCCTCGGGCGGGTGGCGCGAACAGCCATGCGCCGGCGTGGCGTGGAGCTCGACGAAGTCCCGATCGAAGCCATTCGCCCCGGCGATACGATCCTCATCCGCCAGGGCGAGGTGTTGCCGGTCGACGGATTGGTCGCTCCAGCGCAGACCGCGGCGCTCGACCTCTCGGCGCTTACCGGCGAGTCCCTCCCCCAGGCTCTTGCAGCCGGCGCGGAAGCGTCAAGCGGATCGACCTCGCTGGGAGAAGCTTTCGACCTCATCGCCATCCGCGAAGCATCAGAAAGCACCTATGCCGGAATCGTCCGCCTGGTGGAGAGGGCCCGAGCCAGCAAGTCGCCGATGATGCGGCTTGCCGATCGCTACTCGCTGGTCTTTCTCGCGTTCACCATCCTGCTCGCGCTCGCGGCCCTGGGGATATCGCATGATGTCGAGCGCCTGGTGGCTGTGCTGGTGGCCGCAACCCCGTGCCCGCTGATCCTCGCGGTCCCGGTCGCCTTCATCTCAGGCATGTCGCACGTCGCCAAACTTGGCGTACTCGTGAAGAGCGCGGGCGACTTTGAAACGTTGGCCCGCGTCAAGGTTGCGATCATCGACAAGACCGGCACGGTGACACACGGCGCCGCCGAAGTCTCCGGCGTTCGCCCCGCGCCCGGCTTCACGGCCGATGAGGTGCTGCGCCATGCAGCGAGCCTCGATCAGGCTTCTGGCCATGTGCTGGCGTCTGCCCTCGTCCAGGCGGCGCTCAGGCGAGGTCTCACGCTGATCGCCCCAAGCGGCGTCGTCGAGGTACCCGGCTCCGGTATCGAGGGAGGGGTCGGAGGACGTACCGTCGCAGTGGGCGGCGATGAATACGTCAAGGCCCGAGTGGACGGCGCCCCTTGGTCCGTGAGCCGGGACGACCTCGCGACCGCGACAGTTGCAGTCGCCATCGACGGCAGGTTCGCTGGGCTGTTGTTTGTTGACGATCCGCTTCGCGACGACGCCCGAGCGACCATCGCACAGTTCCGGCGGGGCGGCGTTCAACGGCTGATTCTTGCGTCGGGGGACAAGCCGGACGTCGCGGAGAGGATTGGCCTCCCGCTTGGGTTCGACGAAGTCCGCGGCGGATTGACTCCGTCGCAAAAAGTCCAGGTCGTCGAAATGGCGCGGCAATACGGTCCGACCCTGATGATCGGCGACGGCGTCAATGATGCGCCGGCACTGGCGGCGGCCGATGTCGGCATCGCCATGGGCGTGCGCGGCAGTGCCGCCTCGTCCGAGACAGCCGGCGCGGTGCTGCTGGTTGATCGGCTGTCTCCCCTGCCGCTTGCGCTCGCGGCCGCACGGCGGACGCGGCGGATTGCGCTTCAAAGCGTGATCGTCGGGCTCGGACTCTCGAGCGCCGCGATGATCGCCGCCGCCCTGGGTTATCTCCCACCGGTTCAGGGCGCATTGTTGCAGGAAGCGATCGACGTGGCGGTGATCCTCAACGCGCTCAGAGCACTGGCGTGAGGCTTCGCGTGCACCCGCAGCACACGCCCAAGGCCGTTCCCAGGGGCGACCCCATACTCAAGGATCGCTACCACACCCAGAGCCACGGCGGCCGCGCTCGGGGCGAACCCGGTCGCATAGTGTCTGCGCGGACGCAGGCGCGCGGGCAAGCCTACCTTATCTCACCAATTCGCGCACGGACCAGCTTGCCGACCAGTTCCGCGGGTAGGGGCTCACCAACCGAGAACCTTATCGTCCCCTTGCTCGTCTTATACCTGCGGAGTTCAACAGCCATGGCTTGGATCACTGCTCCACTCATTGGATAATAGGAGCAGTGATCCTTCCCCGCGGCATAGCCTGCGATGGCCTCACCCATGAAGAAGGCTGGCATGCCATAGCTCATGCCCTCGGTTGCATCTGGCGCTGCCGCCCTGATAGCCTGCCTGATCGCAATCAGCGCGACCCGCTTCGAGGGTACAAGGCTGCCCAAGTACGCATCGACCTCCGCCGACATGCTAATCTCCTCGATGAAATATCGTACCCGATGCTCCCGAACTCAATGAGGAGGCCGCGCCCTTCATACTCAGACGCGACCTCGCCGTGCTCCTGCTACAAAAGCTCTCGATTGTTCAGAGCGGTCGCAAGTCAGGGCCGCTTGGGATCTCCGGGCTTTGCTGGGCCGTCTTCGCGCAGCTCGTACCACATCGCGTTGAGGATGCCGAAAGCGCAGGCAAGGCTGACGCCGAGGATCCAGGAAAAGTACCACATTGGCTTGTCTCCTAGTAGGCGTTGGGGTTGCGGTTGAGGGAAGTAGTCGTGACCGTACCACGCATGACACGGTACACCCAGGCGGTGTACGCAAGGATGATGGGCAGGAAGATGATCGTCGCGCAGAGCATGATGAACAGCGTCATCTGGCTCGATGAGGCATCCCAAACTGTGAAGCTCGCCGCAGGGTCGACCGACGACGGCATCAGGAACGGAAACAACGAGAGGCCGGCCGTCGCTATGATGCCGACGATGGAAAGGCTGGAACCGACGATGCCTAGCACCTTCGCCCTCAGGTCAAGCGCCAGATACGCGATGACGCTGCCAATCACCGCGAGGGTCGGCGCCAGGATTGACCAGGGCATGGTGGTATAATTGGTGCGCCAAGCGCCCTGCGCCAGAACGACGGTCTTGTTGAGCGGGTTCGACGGACCGAGCACGTTCTGTAAGCTGGTTACCTCATAGCCATTGAGCCAGAACAGGCTGATCACGCCGCCAACAACGAAGAGACCGAGCGTGGCGGCGGCGGCCCACTTGCCGTAACGACGGGCGCGGTCGGCCACGACGCCGTTTGTGCGCGCCGCGATGATCGTCGCTCCCTGGGTGATCAGCATGGCCAGGCTGACCAGACCCGTGACCAAAGCGAAGGGCGTCAGTAGACCGAAGAAGTTGCCCTCGTAGCTCACTCGCAGGGTATCATCGAGTCGGAACGGCACGCCCAGGAAGAGATTGCCGACGGCGACCCCGAACACCAGCGATGGCACGAAGCCGCCAACGAACAGAGCCCAGTCCCAGATTCCGCGCCAAGTCGGATTGTCCACCTTGCCACGAAACTTGAAGCCAACTGGCCGAAGGATCAGGGCGAGCAAGATCGCGATCATCGCGATGTAGAAGCCCGAGAAGCTGGCGGCGTAGATGGCCGGCCATGCCGCGAAAATGGCGCCCCCACCGAGAACCAGCCAGACCTGGTTGCCTTCCCAGGTCGGACCGCTGAGGTTGAGCAGTACTCGGCGCTCTTCATCAGTCTTGGCAACAAACGGGAGGAGCGCACCGATGCCAAGATCCATGCCGCCCATGATGGCAAAGCCAATCAGCAGGATGCCGAGCAATGCCCACCAGATCAGGCGCAGCGTTTCGTAGTCGAGTGGGATCGCGCTCATTCGGCGGGCTCCAGGGTAGCGGCGGACCGCGTGGGTGGGGTGAAGTCCTCGGAGAGGTCGAGAACCGATTTCTCAGCGGGGCCGTGCTTGATGGTACGAACCATGAGCCAAACCATGATCGCGAGCAGCACACTGTAGGTGACGAGGAAGAACGTCAGCGAAATCACCAGGTCCCAAACGTGCAAGCCCGAGGCCGCATAGAAGGTCGGCAACACGCCCTCGACGACCCAAGGCTGTCGGCCATATTCGGCGATGAACCAGCCGGCTTCGATGGCGAGCCAGGGGAACGGGAGTGTCCACAACGCCACTTTGAGCCACCCTCGACTGCTTTCGAGCCGGTGGACCGAGGCCTTCCAGAACCAGAAGGCAAAGAACCCGACATAAAAGAGGCCGACCGCCACCATGAGCCGGAAGCTCCAGAATAGTGGCCAAACGTCCGGTACAGTGTCCAGGGCAGCTTTCGTGATTTCTTCGCCGGTCGCGTTCTCGATGTCCGGACGGTATTTCTTGAGCAGCAGGGCGTAGCCCAGATCACCTTTGTTGGCATCGAACGTGGCACGCGCTGCGTCGTCGTTGCCGTTGGCCCGGATCGCCTGCAGTGCCTTATACGCGATGAGCCCATTGGCGACGCGCGCCGCGGCGTCCTCGGTGAGTTCGCTGATTCCGGGCAGATCGCGATCAAGCGAGCGGGTGGTAATCAACCCGAGGATGAACGGGAACTGCACTTGGTAGGCCGGCCGGCCATCGGCACCCGGAATGGCGAACAGCGTCAGCGCAGCCGGCGCCTTCTCAGTCTCGTACATCGCCTCCATTGCGGCGATCTTCATCTTCTGGTGTTCAGTCGCGACATAGCCGGACTCGTCACCGAGCACCACCACCGAGAGCGCCGAGGCAAGGCCAAAGCTCGCCGCTACGACCATCGAGCGAATAGCCACATCGCGATGCTTCTTCTGTAAGAGGAATAGTGCGCTGATGGCGAGGACAAACACCGAGCCTGTCACGTAGCCCGCGCTGACCGTATGCACGAACTTGGCCTGCGCCACTGGGTTGAAGATGACGGCCACGAAGTCAGTGACCTCCATCCTCATGGTGTCTGGATTGAAGCTCGCGCCGACTGGGTTCTGCATCCAGCCATTGGCAATGAGTATCCACAGTGCGGAGAAATTGGCGCCGAGTGCCATCAGCCACGTCACCGCGAGGTGGCCGGCTGGCTTAAGCCGATCCCAGCCGAAGAAGAACAGTCCGATGAACGTTGCTTCGAGGAAGAACGCCATCAAACCTTCGATGGCAAGTGGCGCGCCGAACACGTCACCGACATAGTGGCTGTAATAGCTCCAGTTCATGCCGAACTGGAACTCCATGACAACGCCCGTCGCAACACCCATGGCGAAGTTGATGCCGAAGAGCGTGCCCCAGAATAGGGTCGCTTTCCGCCAGGCCTGCCGACCTGTCATCACGAATACGCTCTCCATCACGGCAATGAGGAAGGACAGGCCGAGCGTCAGCGGCACGAAAATGAAATGGTACATCGCGGTTGCTGCGAACTGCAGCCGCGAGAGTTCGACGACAAGCGGATCGACCATGTCGTAAGGGCCTTTCTTGTTCCCAGCCCCCTGCCGGGTTGACGGCACTGATAAGCGGTCTGCACGAGGCTGCTCTTGATCCAGGTCAAGGCCGTCCGCGAGATGAGGAGCTACGGGATCAGCATGGGTTCGATCTCCGCTTCCGATTCAACAGAAACGGCCGTCAGGAAATGGCTCAACAGGCTGTCACGTAGTGGCGGGTTCGCCAGCCGCCTGGCGATTGGCTTGCCACTGCTGGGCGGCCTGTTGTTGCTCGAGCAGTCTTGGATGCTGGCGCATATTCTGCACGCCTCGATCATCGATGGGGCGCGACTGACTAACCTCGCGCCGTTTGCCGCGATGTTTGCCGGGACCTTGGTGCTGCGGGCTGGCCTTTCAATTGCAAGCGACATCAGCGCGACAACCGCCAGCGAACGCATCAAACTTGGGCTTCGCAAGGACCTCGTCGGGACCATTCTGGGCATGCCCCCGACCTGGTCAGGAGCGCGTTCGAGCGGCGCGCTATCGACGCTGGGCGTCGAGCAGGTCGAAGCGATGGATGGGTACCTGACGCGATACGTGCCTGCCATGGTGCAGGCGACAATCCTACCCCTGGCCTTCGCAATCGTGCTCCTGCCGATCGATTGGATGGTGACGCTGATCCTGCTTGTGACCGCGCCCTTGATCCCAGTTTTCATGGCACTTGCCGGCTTGGGCGCCGAGGCCGCCAGCAAGCGACAGGCGAGCGCATTGAGCCGCCTAGGTGGTTACTTCGCCGACCGCCTGCGCGGACTTACAACGCTCAAGCTCTTCGGCCGGGAGGCGGCAGAGACCGCTGGCGTGCTGCGCGCCAGCGAGGAGCTGCGTAACCGCACAATGCGGGTCATGCGCATCGCCTTCCTCAGCTCCGCGGTATTGGAATTCTTCGCGGCGCTGGGCGTGGCTGGCGTGGCGCTTTATGTCGGACTGACGTTCCTCCATCTCGTGACGCTACGCGCCGCCCCGCTGACCCTCGAAGCCGGATTGTTTTGCCTGCTGATGGCGCCCGAAATATACCAACCGCTGCGATTGCTGGCGGCGCACTACCACGACCGAGCCGCCGCGAAGGCAGCAGTCGCTGAGATCGCGACACAGCTCGGCACCTTTCCCGGCAGGGTGACGCCACTGCCTGTCGGCGCCGGACTTGTGCGCCGGATGGGTGCAGCTGG